>JBDNFP010000356.1:0-10147 GCA_041689775.1 Spirosomataceae bacterium | reverse complement strand
CCAGGAAGCCCTGGTGCAGCGGGCCTGGCTGGGCGTCAGCCGGATGGGCTACCTCACGCGCCTGGAGAGTTTCCCCCAACTGGAGACCAGCCGCAGACCCTGGCGGCCGCAGGACTTCGAGCCGACTCGGGTCTACGGTTTTCTGGCCAGGAAGGTCTACGTGCGGCTGGTCTCAAAAGTCGGCCAGATCGTCCTGTTCGGCCAACGATTCAGTGTCGGCCAGCGCCACAGGGGCAAGTGGGTGCACATCAATCGGGATGTGGGCCAAATCGCTTGGCGGGTCTTCGACGGACAAGATTTGGTCAGGGCCATACCAGCCGATCATCTCGCCACAGACAGGCTGATGAATTTAACCGTGAATGTCAATGAACGAACATACGAAACTTGATGTCCTATTTCCTACAAAACTCTAAGTCCAACGACAATGCTTAATACCTTACTCCAAGAAGTAGAAGCAAAGATCCAGCGCCAAACGGAAACCTTCACGGTGCGCCCCTACTTTTCATTACGTCTGGCACTACTCTGCTCCTTCCTAGTATTTATTACCGGAGGTGATGTCCTAGTAAGTGTGATGGTTGGTTTTGAAAAACTATCTGAAAATACAACCTGGCAATTTCTACAAAAGCAAATTGAATCACCCCTAACGGCACGCTCTAGCAGGGAGCTTTTTCACCATACCTCCAAGATGGTCCATCGGCTGTTTCCCCCTCTGCTCGGCAAGTTCTGCATTGATTGCTCGTTGAAAGGGATTATGTATTTCATGGTATTGATGGAGTACCTCGCCGGGTTCTTGTTCTTCTATTTTTTCAGTAAGCTGGTAAGTAGGATCTCTAACCCATCGCTGTCGTTTCTGCTCACGCTGAGTATCTGTTTTACTTTTTTGGGAAAGCTCTTTTTTTGGGATGCAACCGATGGGTTTGCCCTGCTGGGACTACTACTGGCTATGTCAACCCGAAAAACCAGTGTTCTTTTTCTAGCACTATGCATGTCATTCTGGACCGATGAAAGAGCCATTATTGCCTCAGGGTTGGTATTTCTATGGCACGGTCTGGTCAACATCCCTTCTTCTGGCAACCCGATCTCCGTTAAGGACCTACTGCGATTCAACAAGTACCAGTCCGTAATCCTCGTCACTATTATCTTCCATTTTACGGTCAGGTTTCTGCTCGCCCAACTCTATTCCATGCCTCCTACGGTCACGCTGCCCCAGGCTATTGCAGAAATGAAAGTGGTATTGATCGACCACCGCACCATAGAACTTATCCCTATCGTGACATTTTCTACCTTCGAAGGGTGGTGGCTTGTTCTGATTCTTTCCACCTTAGCGATAAATCGTCTGGTTGGTAAGGGAGTCTTTGTCTTTTACGTTCTCTGTTTTACTAGCTCTTTACTGGTATCCTACATGGTAGATGACATTACCCGAAGTATGGTTTATGCTTTTCCTGCCGTACTTATTGGGTTTCGATGGTTATGGTCAATCCTGCCAGAAGCACAACTGAAGCGGCTTCTTACGGTAGTACTGGTATTCAATATATTCTATCCAACGTACTATCTTGACCACTACGTGTGGCCCTTTTTTATCCGTATTTTGAAGTATTCTCTTATCTACGGGCTTTGATCCTAACAGGAGGTTCGCCCCAAAACTACCCACCACCTTTTCCAAAGACAAAACAAAAAATAAAGATAAATCTTCCTTTTTTGAGCGACTCGAAGTCCGACTTACCAACTTTACGACTCCCTGTCTATCCAATTTCCCGCTCCGGCTAGCTCGGCTGTGCGCCGTAATCGTATTCTTGACGGGTAGGGAAGCCCTCCTCAGAGTTCTGGTAGGCTACGAGAAAGTAGCGGAGTCTGTTACCTGGCAGTTTTTAGAGAAACAAATCGTATCCCCCCTCACTATTTTCTCCGACCAGGAACCCTACCATCATATCTCAAAAATGACCTACCGGCTACTCCCTCCCTATTTGGGTAAGCTAGGCTGGGGCTGCTCGCTCCAAGGGCTCATGGTATTTCTTATCAGCCCTGAATACTTGGCCGGGCTCTTGTTTTTCTACTTTTCCTACATGCTCTTGAAGCTTTACTGCCGGGACGCCATTGCACTCTGTTGGCTACTCCTCGGGATATGCTTTACTTTTTTAGGCAAAGTGTTTTTTTGTATACTTACGCCTATTTCGACGCCTTTGCGTTGCTTTTCCTCCTGCTTGAGATTAGTAGTAAATAACCTTCGCTCCTATTTTTGTGGCCGGTATTGGCCCATTAGACCGACGAGCGAACCATTGTGGCCTCTGCCTTGGTGGACGTATGGTGGGGATTACAAAATAGCAATACATCGAGCGAATCCTTTTTTTGAAAGCCGTTTCTCATTCCCTCAGCCCAACAATGGGCTACTATTTTGGCGGTAGTGAGTACCTTGTTAGTAAGGTGGCTGCTGGCTTCCTACTACTATCTTCCTGCCTCTACTTCCCTTTCACAGATTAGTACAGAATCCAAATACGTACTAATCAAAGAGCGACTCATTGAACTGATACCGTTCGTGACAGTTTCCAGTTTTGAAGCCTACTGGCTCTATATCCTTGGTGGATTAGTCACGCTTTGGTTATATCGCGAAAGAACCGCTTTCTCTGTGTATCTGGTAGCATTGGCCGTATCAATCGGCATTTCCTTTCTGGTGTACGACATGACCCGAAGTATCGTATCCGCTTTTTCTGCCCTCTTCATCGGAGTCAGAATTATGGCCAGAGAACGTAGAAAGTACTACGTTCCGAAGAATAACTTTTTACGATCTGCTGTTTTCGGCTCTGTACCCTACCTTACGCACTACATATGGCCGGTATTCATCGGGTTATTAAAGTTCAATAGCTGAACCATTCGCAAGTGAATACCTTATTTTTCCCTTTTTATCCTGACCTTGTATTTTAATGCCAAAACTATTTCTTCGCTAGATGTCTTTTTTGACCTCCGTTATAAAGAAAAGTAGTGTACCCGTTGTGCTTGCGGTAGCTCTGCTGCTGGTGCATATCCATAATGTATCTACTGACTTCCGTCAAAGTAGCGTCTGGACGGGCCCTTACCTGTCGGCCGCGGCTAATTTGTCGTGGCCACCAACCTTTTCTATTGATCTTGATGATATTAATGATTTCAACTACCTCGATGATACCGCTCTGGAAGACAACTACCACTTTAAGAGCTCCAACCAACTAACCCCCTATGCGTACAACGATCTTGGCTATGTCTATTTGATATGGTTCGCCAAGCTCCTTTTCCCTTTCCTGGGTGATCAACAAGCCATTATCTTATTGCAGTCGTTAGTCCATCTTTTTCTGTGTACGCTGTTTATCAACGATAGGACTGTTGCTAAAACCTGGCGAATCGGCTTTTTCCTTCTGTATGCCGTAAATCCTATTGTACTGAAATACGTCGTTTTTAATCATTATTATTTCTGGCAGTCAATTCCTTCCCTGCTAATCATACTTCTACTCAACAGAAACACCAAGCAGAGCTTCGTTTACATTTTCATTGCGCTCATGCCCTGGGCTATTCTGGCTCGGACAACCACAGTTTTGGTAGTACCAATTATCCTGTACCTTTTGTATAAAAACAGAAGCCGCCCCACTTTGTGGATTACCTTGGGCTACTGCGCCGTCGTATGGATTATCTTTTTTAAGCCCTCCGAGAAAAACATCTGGCATACGGCCTACATAGGCACAGGCGCCTACCAGAATCCCTACGGAATACAACTCAGCGACAACGATGGATACGACCTCTACCAAAAGACATTCGGGATTACGCTGTCGGCTACTACCGGCGGCAATCTGTATGAACCCCTCGTCTATTCGAAATACAAGGTACTTACCAGAGAAGCATTCGTAGAGAATCTTACCAGCTCGCCGTTACTCTATCTCAAAAATGCTCTTGTTAATTCCGCCGCGGCATTTAGCATTGGGTACTTGTCAGGTAAACCCGATTGGCTCAACTACCTGCTTTCGGGATTTGGATTATTGGTGATCCTACTTTTCGTTCGATATAAACAATGGATCTACCTCATAAGCATGGGGCTGCTTGCTTTCTCTTATACGCTCTACTACCCGCCGGTACCCGCCTATTTATTTGGAAACTACGCCCTACTTGTGGCGGGTATTATTGGTGTTTTAAACCAGTCAAGGCAGCGAGGAGAAGGCCGTATTCTCTATCTTTCTTTCAACGATGGCTCCGATATGCGGATCAATAAGGAGCTCCGCACGCTGAGCCAAGTAGCCTCGGTAGAACTGGTAGCCCTTGGGCCGGATCGTACTCAGTGCTATGCCGCCTCTTCTGTGAATACGCTGTATTTCGTTGAGGGAGAACGTAGTTCAAAAGGTACCCTTCTTCGCTATTTTCTCACGTGCATGTCCTTGTTACTTCGAAGGCAGTACCACTCGGTCCACGTTATAAACGAGCCTCAGCTTATCGCCCTCTGGCCTTTTGTATGGGCTCAGAAACGAGTCGTACTCGACTTATTTGATTCTATATTTCTACGAAAAAACAAACCTGGCAATCAGTGGCTTTGGGTGAAGAGAGGTATCCATGCGCCAGTCAGCCAACTAATCGTGACTGACGAGAATAGGGTCAATCTCCTGCCCAATTTCCTCAAAAAAGGCGCTCATATACTACCCAACTACCCAAATCAGATCGTTGACTTTCCTGATAAAAAACGTTCATCCTACCTGACAATCATGTACTACGGCTGGCTAGGGGAGCTGCGGGGTACCCAAACCATCCGCGAATTGCTAGCCGCCGACCCTGACCTGAGGGTACTGATGGCCGGCTGGGTGGCCGATGAACCCTCCCGGACCCTGTCCCAACATCCCCGGATAAAGTGGCTGGGGGTACTTCCGCAAGCGGAAGCCCTGCGAATTGCAGCGGAGCAGGCCGACTATATTTTATGCGTCTATGCTCCCGTAAACGATAATAATATTAACGCCAGCCCCAATAAAATTTATGATGCTATGCTCACGCGTACGCCCGTGATCATGAATGCCGAGGTCAAGGTATCGGCGTTTGCACAAGAACAGCAACTCGGCTACGTGATGCCCAGCTATGCTTGTGCTGACTATGCATTATTAGCCGGTGAACTGATCAAACACCGTGATGCCTATACATTTGACCCGGTGCTCTGCCAAAACTACACCTGGGAGCAGGTAGAAGACGTACTACTAAAAACCCACGGACTGTAAAGTATGAAGATCCTATTTTGTACCAACGTGTTTGAGGTAGTCGAGAATGGCCCCGTGAAGTTTGCTAACCTTCTACTCAAAATCAATGAGCTCTATCCTGAACACGAGCTACGGATTCTGACCGAAGATATGTCGGCGCACCGGCAGTATCTGTATAAAATAGCACTATCTGATCGCTGGAAAGCTTCTCCTTTGAGCCAGTTTATACGCATGTGGGTCTACCATCAGGAAGCCATGCGGCTACGGAAAGAGTACCCCTTTGATGTATTGGTATATAACAACGCGCTGGTAGGTCTTTGGAGCGCCTATCGCTTTGAGGCAACGGTCGGTATGATCAATGACGACAATAACCTCAGCTCCAACGGCCTTCAATTTTCATCCCAGGGCTTAAAGCGATGGGTATTTCGGTTTATGGAGCAACTCATGGCCCGCAAAGTCCAGAAGATAATTGTAAACTCCAACTACCTAAAAGAAGCCGTTCGGAAAGGGTACAGTCTTCCTGTGAATCAAATTTTCCGCCTTTACAAAGCCGTTGAAGTACCTCCTACCCAGCCGAGAAAACTCACTATTGACCTCCAAAGTCCGATTCGGGTTTTGTTCGTCAAGAACGACTACCAGCGCGGCGGCCTGCTTATCCTGATCGAAGCCTTATCGCTGCTACCCGTTAGTTTCATTCTTACTATCGTTGGGCCAAACCCCGCCGACAAAGATCTGATTATGAGCAAAATTGACCCGGTTAAGAATATAGTCGGGATATTCATTGGGAAAGTACCTCAGCAGCAGGTAACGAAACTGCTTTCAAAAACTCATATCTTTTGCGTCCCTTCCTACAAAGAAGCCTTGGGGGTAGCTAATCTGGAAGCCATGGCGCAGGGCGTACCCGTAGTTTCTACGAACGTTGGGGGCATTCCGGAAGTGCTTGATCACGGTCGCTGCGGGTGGCTGGTACCTCCCCACGACGCTAAGGCATTGGCCGGAGCCATCCATCAATGTATTTCTGATCCGGTTTTACGAGCGAAAAAAATCACCCAAGCACATGCACGCGTAAAGCGGTTTGATACCCACACGATGTTTAGTACCTTTCTTGAAATTATCTCGCAGTGAACGATACCCATTCACAAAAACCTGTTTCAACTGACCCCATCTTCCGACTGCTATTTCTCAATATGGCCCTGGTCATTATCGGCTATGCGTTGGGGGTTGTCACTGGCATGGCTAGCGTTGCACCCATGCGGGTTTTAAAATACTCGGTACTATTTGGTTCTATACTCTATTTATCACAAGTCAATATTATCATCCTAAGGCTATTATCGAAGTATCTAAAAAACTTGCTGACTCTAAGCGCAACCTTCCTCATTTTTTCGCTCTTTACCGCCACTCCTCTCAATTCAATCATCCAAGTACTTACGTATGTTGTGCCTTTCTTATACGTTGCCTTTTCAGTGGGTCATTTACTACTATCCTACCGGCTGTCAGATGTACTTCATGCCTTTATTAGTGCTATCAATTGGGTTTACTTTATTCCAATCGTAAGTTTCTTTGTGACAGGAGGGAAACTGACCGACACTAACATTTACTATACCACTTTCCAAAACGAGGATACCGCCTTTTTATCCAACCACTACGGTTGGTCAGGTACTATTTTTCTATTAACCGGTATCGATTTGCTACGAAATACTGCCCTTCCCCGGTGGCGGCAGGTGCTCATTGTAATATTTTCACTAGTTGCAGCTTATCTCGTCCTTATCTCTGGCAATCGTACCTCCTGGTTGAGCCTAGCCATCGTAGGCTTACTATTTATTTTCCAATACCGGGGCGTAGCACTTTATCAAAAGGTATTATTATCCTTATTGCCCTTGGGTTTGGTCATGTACTTGCTCCAAGATCCTACCTCCGCCATTAATTCCCGGGTAGAAAAAACCAGGGTACAGCAAAAAAAAGGAGAGGCCAGAAACAATCTCTCCTTAGCGATGATATCATTTTTCAATGAAGAACCTAGCCTATGGATCACCGGCGTCGGCATGTTTAATCGGGAAAAGGTGAGGTCTATTTCGGGCTGGAATGGCTACCATAATTCGTACTTCGAGGTCTTATTTGGTGCTGGCATAGTGGTCTTTGCCTTCTTTATGTACATCGTCGTCATTCGTTCTATCGTCTACTATCTCCGCTTCTTCGCAACACACTACTTATTCTTTCTCCCTCTTCTCATCATTCCCTACTTTGAAAGTAATCTTACTGGTGGGCAGTTTCTCTTTTTTCCCTGGTTCATTACGTCAATTCTGATGAGCTACTCGACCACTTTTGCCCGGATTAAGAAAATAATGAAAGAATTGTCCACTCCCTAAAAAAATAAGGACACGGAAAAAATCCATGCCCTGTTCACACTATACACACACTATTGGGGATATCTTGTAACTTTACAAGACAATATCTTTACACTTGGTAGATTAATACGAGAAATAAGAATTAGAAACTGTACAAACCAGTAGGATTCTTGTCTATTGTCGGAGACAAGAGTAGCTACGTTGGATCAAGATTTCCTAATAGTATTTTACACTTATTTCGAATAAAAAAACATTTATGCTTAGCATAAATAATATAGATCATAAAACCGTACGACAAACGATGTCTTGTATATGTCAATTCGTCTGTCAGTAAGTACGATAAGCAAAAATTAATACAGCTACAAAAAACAAGGGTACGGAAAATTTCCGTACCCTGTTCCACACTATACACACACTATTATCTTTACAATTTTCTATATCTCGCTCATCTAGTATATCAGTCTCTTAGCTACAAAAGTAATTTGTTTTGTTTACTACTGATTAATTTCACCTTTCCAATTTCAAACGTTGCCAGAGGAAGAAGCAGTTTTTGACAAGTACTACCTGATAGTCAAATATTTAGATCCAAAATATAATCTTAACGAAAGATTGTATTTATTTGTCTTTCAAAATTAAGAAACAACGAATTAGCACTAATTAAATTTAAGCAATCACTAACTAACCTTATAAACCAATTCAGAGAAGCTTTATTGAGTACCGAATGTCCTGATAAGTTTACTAACGTTGACAATTTTACAAATTATACTGGGTATTGATACTATTATTTTCATCATAATAATTGCCGGAAACCTCCCGACGGAATCACGAAACAAGGCTCAAAACTATAATTTAGGTATCACTCTGCTGCTTCTGATCGTATCTGCTTTTTACTCTTTCCTAGATTATTGGACTAAAACAAGATCTTATAACGCTTTTCGGACACGGGTTTAGTGGTCGGGACCTGATCCTCGGAGGTGGACTTTTCCTGCTATATAGTACTACCAAAGAAATCCACCACAAGCGGGAAGGTGAAACTGTACATCTCGAAGGGGTAGACGCACAGGAAAAATTGACCCTATAGTTTGGGTGCGCGCCCACCGAAATCGCTTTACTAAAGGTAGTTTTTTCTTTTGAATCCGTATTAACCGCTGTTGACCTGATTAAAAAAGTTGAAACTATAATTATCGCCGTAGTACTTTCAACCACGATCATCTTCGCCGATACCATCGGCGACTACGTAAACAAGTACCGTTCTATCAAGACTGACTTTATAGTTTTTGATGGTGATTGGTACTTTACGCATCGCGGAAGCTTTCCATTACGGAATACCCAAAGCACTTTCCCATAGCGTCCTCGTTTACGGTAGAGATACTTAACATGCGCCTAGACAAGAAAACAGTTTCCGTCAAATTGCACGAGTGGGTAGAATAACCCGCTGTTGTAACAAAAAGATGCCCGGTTGGTAGTATTACTCGCCGGGCATCTTGCCTAAAGCATAAATTTCAGCCTTACAACTTCTTTCTCCGAAAGGAAACGCCACTTGCCGCGGGGTAAGTCTTTTTTATTCAGACCTGCGAATACCGTCCGGTCAAGCTTTTTCACCTCGTAGCCGAGGTGTTCAAACATCCGGCGTACAATTCTGTTGCGTCCACTGTGGATTTCCAGGCCTACTACCATGGCATCCGGAGTGATAATACTTACGGCATCCGGCTTGATAAACCCATCTTCCAGCTTAAGACCAGACTGCAACGATTCGAAATCTTCCGTTGTGATGGGCTTGTCTAGCTCGGCCTGATAAATCTTCTTGATGTTACTCGAGGGATGGGTTAGTTTTTCGGCTAATTCACCGTCATTCGTCAGCAGTAGCAAGCCGGTGGTATTACGGTCGAGGCGTCCTACCGGGTAGATACGCTCCTCGCAAGCACCTCCTACCAGATCCAACACCGTCTTTCTTTCCTCCGGGTCTTCGGTGGTCGTGATGTAGTCCTTCGGCTTATTGATGAGTACATACACCGACCGCTCAGGGTTCAGTACTTTCTTATCGTACTTAACCGTATCCGAGCGCTTTACTTTGTAGCCCATCTCGGTAATAACCTTACCGTTCACTATAATTTGTCCTGATTCGATGAGTGAATCGGCCTCACGGCGCGAACAGATACCAGCATTAGCAATGTACCGGTTCAGGCGTAAGATATCACTATCGGTATGCTTCTTTACTTTGCTCTTTTTATTTTTATCCTCATAGCCACTCAAATCGTAGCGGGGAGGTGCCGTAAACCGGCCCACCCGACGGCTTTCACCTTCGTTGGGTGTCTCAGCTGCTGCATCGCGTCTACGTACAGGGCGTTCTGTGTCGGCATCTTCCCGACGAGGCTTATCAAAGTCACGACGTGGGCCACGCTCATCATTCTTGCGTTCATAACGACCAACCGGACGATCAGAACCCGAATCTTCCCGACGAGGCTTGAACTCGCCACGGGGTTTGTCAAAGTCACGACGTGGGCCACGCTCATCACTCTTACGTTCATAACGACCAACCGGACGATCAGAACCCGAATCTTCCCGACGAGGCTTGAACTCGCCACGGGGTTTGTCAAAGTCACGACGTGG
>JBDNFP010000355.1:0-5820 GCA_041689775.1 Spirosomataceae bacterium | reverse complement strand
TGTTACCTTTTTGTAAATATTTGATATAGAGAATATTAGCCAGTAATTTGACTAAATTAATAATATAAACTAATTATGCATTAGTACTTAAGACGTAAGATAGTGCATTAACATAAGGAGTATCAATAAAAATAAATTGTGGCCCACAGGGGAAATGAAGTATGAAAAATAGCACAAGTAATGAGTACGTACGTGGTACATTAAAAACAATCGTATTAAATCTGCTTTCCGAGCAGGGGCGAATGTATGGCTATGAAATTACGCAGGAGGTAAAAGAACGTACCGTAGGAGCTATTGCGATAACTTTCGGGGCACTCTATCCTGTATTACATAAGTTAGAACAAGAAGGACTACTGACAACCGAATCTGAGGCGGTGGATGGCCGGATGCGTAAATATTATACGCTCACGGAGCAGGGATCTGCGCTGGCGCGTACTAAAACGGATGATCTTGAACGTTTTATAGCAGCAATCAAGACGTTGATTTCTCCCAAAGGAGAAGCTCCCGACTCTATCGGACTCACACCCGAACCAAGTTAACCCTTAACCAAAGGCAATAATGAAGCGCTTAACCGACCAACGTATTGCCGAACTAAACCGCTATCTGACCGAAAGTGGATTGAGCAAGGCGTTATTGCCCGAACTACTCGACCACCTGGCGTGTGAAGCAGAAGAAAGACTATGGGCAGGAATGTCCATGGAGGAGGTGATTGGATCGTTGCTGAGCGAAGTTGATTCGGATATTTTGAGAAATCTGAATATCGAACGTAATCATCTTTTAACCATGGAAACATCTTTGAATGACATCATTTTTGAAAATCGAAACAAGCAATACGGTGCCTACGCGTTACGTACGGAGTACGGCGGTACAATTCAGCGGGCTACCCTCCTTGGCGTAGGTGTATTTCTGTTGCTTTTTCTTCTACCCGAACTGTATGCTCATCTGAAACCGACTCCTGATAAGGATGATATTGCTTTTTTAGTGGAGGCCAGAATTTTTTCTGTCTGGCCTGAGGAGATACCACTGCCACCGAAAGAAATGAAAACCCCACCACCGGTGGTAAAAACTGTGCGCTCACTTCCTCCCATTGTGGTACCAGATGAGGAGGTATTGGAAGAGCACCAGCCGCCTACGGTGGAGATGCTGAACAATGCGCAGCCTAGCTTGGAAACCATAGAAGGCGAGGCCATGATGGAATTAGTCGTGCCACCGGTAGATGGACGGATCGGAGGCAAAGAAAAAGCGATCGAGGTTAAGCCCGAAGAAGAAAAAACACTGCTTTTTGCTGAGCAACAACCCGAATTCAACGGAGGGATGGAAGCATTTTCGAAATTTCTTCAAAAAAACCTTAAATATCCGTCCACAGCGGCACGCGCTGGTGTAGAAGGAAAAGTTTTTGTAGAATTTACGGTTGGAACGGATGGAGCTATCCAAGGAGCAAAAGTGGTGAAAGGTATTGGTTTTGGCTGCGATGAGGAAGCGTTAAGGGTCATTACTTTGATGCCCAACTGGAACCCGGGTAAGCAGTCAGGACGCCCGGTACGAGTTAGGTTCACACTACCCATTTCATTTCATTTCAATTAGATTAGAAAGAGCGGCTGTCTAGCCCCTTTTGGAAGCATTTTTAAAAATCCCTGTTTTGTTACGGGGATTTTTGTTTTTTTGTAGAGTAATCAATCCCCAAAGATCATCAAGTATATTCCTAGCACCACAATTTATGTACGCCATTGTTGACATTGAAACCACCGGTGGTGTAAAAGGACCTACCCGAATTACCGAAATAGCCATTTTTCGACACAACGGTAAAGAGGTAATTGACTCCTTTCATTCCTTAGTGAACCCACAATCGTTGATCCCTCCTTTCATTAGCCGGCTTACGGGTATTAGTAACCAAATGGTAAAGGATGCGCCCCTGTTTTCAGAAATAGCCGATCCCGTTCGGGCCATTACTAAGGATGCCTGGTTTGTGGCCCATAATGTTGGATTTGACTTCAACTTTTTAAAAAAAGAATTTCTTTGGCTTGATGAGTACTTTGAGCGGGAACAGCTATGCACTGTGCGACTAAGCCGAAAAATATTCCCCGGCTTTAAATCGTATAGTTTAGGTAACATCTGCACTAGCTTAGATATAAAAGTAGAAAACCGCCACCGCGCCATCGGAGATGCGGCGGCAACGGTTAAGTTGTTTGAGTTAATGCTCAAATATGATTATCAAGACTTAATCCCGATTGATGCATAGGCTTCTTCTGGATTAGTATGGCTTTTAAGAAGTGCTTGGACGTGTGTAGGATTAACGCTTTAAACTCCTTGTACCGGTTTTTGAGATGCTCGGTACACTTTCGTAAAATCTTTCTTTATTGTCTAAAAACACAAAAAACATTCTAGCCAATCATGTGGCCGGAATGGTTTTTGTGTTTGTTTAGGATAGTGACCATCTTAAACCATTAGGACTACAAAATACCTATAAACTGCGGCACACTATCTAACTGTTTTTTTGCTCTCATTCACCTTAACGAGCTGTGAGGTAAACGAAACTGTTTCTAGGGGCGGCATGCGGACCGATGCTATGTTTGTCATTCTAGTTGTTAGTGTAACCATCTACGACATTGCCAAAACTTTTGGAGGCAAAGGATAGCGTACTATCCAATAGCTTCGTTCCAATCGGGTAGCTGACCAAATCGACGTAAGGTCGAAATATGAGATTGCAGCGCATCGCCAAAGGATTCATTCTCCATGTACTCCAAGCCGAATTCCTCAGCTGTTTGCTTCACAATTGGGGCAATAGTAGGGTAGTGTACGTGACAAATTTTAGGAAAGAGGTGGTGTTCTACTTGAAAATTAAGACCACCTACGTACCACGATAGCCATTTGTTGTGGCGTGAGAAGTTTACAGTCGTTTGAAGCTGATGAATAGCCCAATCGTTTTCAATAATTCCATTTTCGTCAGCGAGTGGGTGATCAGTACCTTCCACCGTATGTGCTAATTGGAAAATGACGGTTAATACTAGCCCGGCAGTAAAGTGCATTAACAAGAATCCAGCCATTACCTGGCCAAAAGGAATTGAAAACAAGTAAACCGGCACATAGAATAGGATAATGAAGTACACTACCTTCATCACGATCAACTTTGTGAGGGTAACAACATTTTCTTTTTTGGTCTGCGTGTTCACCCCTGATTTAGTAAAGGTAAAAAACTGAACAAAGTCTTTGAGTACTACCCAATAAAGAGTTAGGATGCCGTAAAAGAAGAAAGCATAAATCCACTGAAAGCGGTGTATGCCCCGAACCTCCGTATGCGGAGAGAGACGAACTACAAGACGATCCTGTATATCTTCATCCATCGGTACCACATTGGTGTACATGTGGTGTAATACGTTGTGTTGCAATTTCCAGTTAAGAACAGCTCCTCCCGCCAAATTGATAGTGTGCCCTAACACACTGTTGATCTTTGGATTGGCAGAATAGGCACCATGATTTGCATCATGCATGACACTCATTCCAATACCAGCGATACCCAACCCCATCACAAACCATAAAAGAAGGCTCAAGAGAAATGGAGGTTGAAAGACTAAGATGAAGATAAAAGGTAAAATATAGGCACTCAGTAATACAACGGTTTTGATAACCATTTGGCTATCAGCGTGTTTAGAGATACGGTTCTCAGTAAAGTGTTCGTCTATCCGTTTTCTGAGAATATTAAAAAATTGGTTCTTGTCTTTGTTGATGAAGCGTATTTTTCCTTTTTGTTTCATAAAACAGGGTTTTGAACAAATAAAATTGGTCTTTTGGTGATTGAAACAGAAAAAAAATTGAGGATCAACTTCAAATATAACGCAAAGATGCCCAATAAAATCTTGATTCGGTCTATTTAAGTTCAGAACAGAAGGTTTATGTAAAATGTTATAAAATAATAAGACAGAAATTTGCGTATTTGATATATCACCTACATATTTGCACTCTCGTTCAGAGTTGATGGACGGAACTTAGAAAGGGGGATTAGCTCAGCTGGCTAGAGTGCTTGCCTGGCAGGCAAGAGGTCACCGGTTCGAATCCGGTATTCTCCACCCCGAAAGCCCCAACCCGTTGAAGCGCTTCAACGGGTTTTTTCGTGCGTTTTAAAATAATAGGAAGAATTGTGAAACATGGAGTTGATGATTTGATGCAATAGAGAGCTGCTCCACCGAAGAGCTCAAAACGGCCGACTTTAAAAATAAAAATTTGTCTGGTGAAAAAATTTATTTTTTTTCAAAAACTACTATAAACTGATTTTGATCTTAATGCTGGTGTAGAAACTCATTAAATCAGCAAAACAGGTGATGGTTATAATGGCTCTTGAAATCATTCTGAAGGTTGGGTATGTTTAAAAAAAAGCACCCGAGGTTCTTGCAAAATCTTCTTTAAATGTCCGCTGGGAATCAATTCTCCGAGAATTCTATCCGTACCTTTTTGTGCCTTTTCACGCTCCTCTTCCTTTTTCGTGGTCGTTTCACGAGTTTTGGTTACCAGTAAAGAACCCGATTAGTAGGCTAGTAAGATGGGGGGCAACCGGGGCTAGCGGTAGGATAAAAAACGTTGATATTAGGGGACCAATAATGTCAAAATTCATGCCATGGATTAGGCAAGTGAAAATAAAATAAATTTGGACAAGTAGAAATAAAGCTATTTATCAAAATTGTAGTGTCGTAGTTTGTTTAAGTAAAAAAAATACTTACCTTTCCTCTACTATTCTGATTATTAACAAATTATGACTGGGGTGAGCAAAACAAAAAATAGCATTTCAGCCAAGGTGATCATTTTAATTTTTCAGCATTAACTCAAGGAATTCAGTAGACTATCCAGCTTTTGATTCATTTTTAAGGATATGATCATTTGCGGATCGTGTGAGGCAGTGGTTTACATCCTATGTACTTTGAAAGTATCTTTAATTTTCCGGTAAAATAATCCTTGATTGCCATTCAAGGTTAGAGTACAGTTCTGGTTTGATATTAGTACTTTGTTTGACTGCGGAGGTCTAAATAGCCTCTCGCGTAAGTGGTTACAGCGTTACTATGTAACCTTTGAATACTAAAATCGAAAAATAAATGCGCGATAGCGGTTATTATGTCTGATTTGCTATTGAATTTAACCTAAAACCATACGTTTTTTAGTTGCCCAAGTACTATAAGTATTAGTACAGTACCTTTTTAGTAGCTGTATCACACTAAACTCTTAATTCTTATCATCAATGATTACAATTCAGCTTCACCTAGATTGCATCCGCCCAATGTCTAGTTTAGGACACATTGCTCACATGGTGATGGGTCTATTTTAGTAATGATAGCACCGAAGGTTTCGTCAGACGGTTCGCCATTTTTTAGTACTTAAACCGTTTGTAAGAAATCAGCGTTCGCAGTGCAATAGTCCTCAATAGCAGTCTATCCTTCACAACCTGCTATATCTCCACAAAAATCAGTGTAATTTTTTCTTGAAAATTGTGTAACCGCTTCCGTTTGATTCGTGGATCTGGTGAAGGTCTAAAATAGTTAGTCGGTGATTCTATTTTTATAAACTAAAGCTTAAGATATAGCTGTAATTTGTGCAACGCTTTTGTTTGTAAAGTTATTGCCCCTATATTGTTGTACTCTTTTGTTGTGTTTCGGTATTGTTACTATAACTATATATAAAAAAAATAAAAGCAATTTTGGGTACTGGGCATTTAATCTATGGTAAACATTAAGGGCTTCATTAACAGGAGGTCCTCCAAGGGGTAGATTTGGTTCACGAGCCCCTGTTTCATAGCCGGGGATACCTTTTTGTACTTGGTTTGAAACCGTTTGGCAT
>JBDNFP010000354.1:0-28210 GCA_041689775.1 Spirosomataceae bacterium | reverse complement strand
GACGGTGGTAAAAATATAAATGGCAGAAAAAGAACAATTCTTGTAGATAAACTGGGATTGCCTTTAGCAATAAAAGTAACGGCAGCAAACATTTCTGATAATAAAGCGGGCATTTGGGCCGTAGATTTATTGAGAGGAAAAGTGCCTAAATTGCAAAAAATAGCAGCGGACGCAGGCTATAAAAATGCTTTTTGTGAACATGTCGATACTAATTACCATTGGGAAGTCGAAATAGCACAAAAGCCCGAATCGTCCAAAGGGTTTGTACCTGAAAAGAACCGTTGGCAAGTCGAAATCGGACCGCCGAAGCGGGAGTTTTGGATGGCTCAATTTTAGACGAAGGTTGTTTCGAGACGTGGAAAAAACAATATTATTGTCAGAAGCTATGTTACAAATAGCGTTTATCTCATTTATTATCAATAAGTTACAAATCCAAAACATACTATTAGTACTATTTGGCTTAAAGCACCTAATTAATTAGAAAATCACATTATCAATCAGGCGCACACACCCTAAATGGGCGGCCATGCAAAGAGCGGTTTCGTTTTCGGGTTGAGGGTTCTCCATCAATCCCAAATTACGCGCGTTGGCTATTTCAAAGTACTCCAACAAAAACTCAGGATGCAAAGCAAACTCATTTCTGACAAACTGCTTTATGAGACCTACTGACCCACCGGAGGCAAGCTGCCGCTGAGCCTCGGTAAGTGTTTGATGAATAAACGGTGCCATAGCCCGATGCTCCAAACTCAATCGCCGGTTGCGCGAAGACATAGCCAAACCATCCGCCTCGCGTACGGTTGGGCACACAGTTAATTCTACCGGAAAAGCCAGGTCCTGAATGAGCCGACGGATTACGGCCACTTGTTGTAAGTCTTTTTGTCCGAAGTAGGCCTTATCGGGCTGAACCATATTGAACAGCCTTGCTACTACTACTCCTACCCCACTAAAATGTCCCGGCCGAAAGGCACCTTCCATTACGTGTTCAAGATTCCCAAAATCCAGCCGCAAGGAGGGTGAGTGTTCATACATCTCATCTACCGAAGGGGCAAACACCAAATCGCAGCCCGCCGATTCCAATAGAGCGCAGTCTTCACCTAAAGTTCGTGGATACCCGGTCAGATCATCTTGGTTATTAAACTGAATCGGGTTGACAAAAATACTGACTACCGTGATCGGGTTTTCCCGAACCGCCCTCTTTACAAGTTCTATGTGTCCTTCATGCAAAGCACCCATCGTGGGTACCAACCCCAGGCTAGTAGTAGAGTTTTGTATGGCTTGTAGGTGAGAACGTAGTGTAGAGGGGGAAGTAAAAGTGAGCATACTTTTTTGGAGGACATTAACAAATAGACGAATCAGGGGCTATCTTTTTCATAGTAACACCCAGCAGAAAGGCTTTTTAGGCAAACTTCGATTTGAAAGGCATAGTTTAACCCAAACTGTATGCAATATTACAATTTGCCGGAAAAAATCATTGAAAATCGGATTTTTTTTGTATAATTTTGCAAATCTTTTTTTCACAAAAGCTAAACAACCGTATGGACAAACTACGAATTTTGTATGTATCCAGTGAAATTAACCCTTTTCTCCAGACCACAGATGTTGCCGATTATGTAAGGCAACTCCCCCAGGCAATGCAGGAACGCGGCGCCGAAATAAGAATTCTAGTCCCCCGATTCGGCCTCATCAATGAGCGCAAGAATCGTCTCCACGAAGTAGTTCGTCTCTCAGGAATCAATATTACCGTTGGCGACGAAGAGAAACCCCTCATTATTAAGGTAGCCTCTATCCCCAACGCAAAACTGCAAGTATATTTCATCGACAACGAAGACTATTTTCATCGCAAATCCGTTTTCTTTGACAAAAAGAATAACTTTTACGATGACAACGACGAGCGGGCAATCTTCTTCTGCAAAGGAGTACTCGAAACCGTCAAAAAACTAGGCTGGGCGCCTGATATAGTGCATTGTAACGACTGGATGACGGCCCTGATTCCAATGTACTTAAAGACCACTTATCGGAATGATCCGATGTTTAAAGACACAAAAAGTGTTTTTACCGTGTATAATAACTCTTTCAGTTATAAATTTGATGCCGATATACTGAACAAGGCAAAGGCAATGGACGTAAGTGATGAAGCTTTGGCACACCTACGTTCAGCAGATTTTGAAGGATTTATAAAACTCGGATGCGCCTACGCTGATGCTGTCGTAAAAGTTGACGAAGATTATAGCGAAGGATTAAACCAACTATTGAATGAATTACCGAAGCGTGTTGACCTCGTCGACGAAGACGACAATTTCTCAGAAGCGTATTACAACTTGTATAACGACCTGGTTAACTAAAAATATATCAGTAGGGGTGGTCATCTTGACCGCCCTACTTTTCAGCTGCGATCCTCCCGGCAACATTGGTGTCACCCCACTTACTCCCGTAGGCACCATTTATACCGATACTCTTACCGTTAAGACCTCCACCGTACTAGCTGACTCCGTCAGGACTAGTTCGCCGGATATTTATTTAGCCGGACGCTACGTCGATCCTTTATTTGGAACGATCACTGCCTCTGCTTTTTTTAGAATGTCGCTGGAATTCCAATTGGACTTGGGCACTACGGCAGTGTATGATTCTTTGGTGCTGTACACACCTTACAATTATACCTACGGAGATACCCTGCAACCACAGAAACTATCAGTACACCGGGTTACTGAGGAAATGGATGCTGCCAAGAACTATTATAACAATAGCTCAGTAGCCTACAACACAACACCTCTTGCTTCTAAAACCTTCTTCGCCAGGCCGCAAGCAAACGCAAGTTTGAGTTTTCGGTTATCGGATGATTTAGGGAAAGAAATTTTTGCTTTATCTGGCACACCAGCCGGACAAACCAACACAGAATTTTACAAAGCTCTGAAAGGCTTGTCCCTGATTCAGGATGCCTCCAATACCGCAGTGGTCGGCTTCCCTGCTACCAACCGTGCCCTTAATATGAAGCTTTGGTACCATACCACTACCGATAGCCTAGCCAAAAGCTTTCAGATGTCGGCGGTACTGGCAACTCAGACGGGTAGTACCGTTAGAGCGGGCTTTAACCGCGTGAGCGCCGATCGGAGCGGAACAGCTTTGGCCGGCATCAAGCCGCTGCAATCAATACCTTCTACAAGCACCAACAATCGTACGTATGTTCAGGATGCGCTGGGAATACGTACCAAAATTGAAATACCGTATCTGAAATCTTTGGCAAGTCGGGGGGCCATTTCCATCAACCGGGCCGAACTAAGTATTAAGCCCGATCTGACGGCTATACAGCCGGGATTGACTCTGCCGCCGTATTTAGTACTGCTCGAGACGGATGCGTCTAATCGTATGTTTTACAGTAGTATTGGATACGAATCAATAGTACATAACGATGCATCGGCATACAGTGAGATTCCGGATCCTCAAATTTCTCTGTACAATACCAGGTACAAGAACTTTACCTGGCTCCTTACTACCCAACTTAACGCCATGATTACCGGCTTTAAGAAAACCAACAGCTTCTTTGTCACACCTGTATACACAACGGCCCTCGGTCAAGGAGGGACCCGTTTCCAATCACAAATGAATAACCGGGTTAGCCGACTTATATTGAGTGGTAAACCCGAGGACACAAAATTGATTGTTTTTTATACTGTAGCAAAAGAATAATCTATTCTTAATCGTTTGTAAAAAATTTAAAAAAGGCCGCTAACGAACTGTTAACGGCCTTTTTTTGTATGCCTTTTGTATACAAGTTGAAAATTTATTGTTTTGTACTTTTCTAATCAGACGACCATCAATTTTAATCATAACATACTATGTGTGGAATTGTAGCATACATTGGCACGAAGGAGGCCTATCCATTAATCATTAAAGGTTTAAAACGCCTCGAATATCGCGGCTACGACAGTTCAGGGGTAGCCTTGTTAAATGGTAACGGACTGAACGTTTATAAGAAAAAGGGTAAAGTAGTAGACCTCGAAGCTGAGCTATTAAAAACCAGCACCCACGCTACCATAGGAATGGGACATACGCGCTGGGCGACCCACGGTGAGCCTAATGACGTCAATGCCCACCCACATTTCTCCAACGACCGCAAGCTAGCCATCATTCACAATGGCATTATCGAGAATTACTCGACCATCAAGCAGAAGCTAATTGAAAAAGGACACGTGTTTACCAGTGAGACCGATTCAGAAGTACTGATTCACTTCATTGAAGATATCCAAAAGGAAATCCAAAAGCCACTCGAAGAAGTAGTGCGGCTGGCTTTACAGGAAGTAGTAGGTGCGTACGCTATCGTCATTATGTCAGACGATAACCCACGGCAGCTTATTGCCGCCAGGAAAGGTAGCCCATTGGTGATTGGCGTAGGAGAAAACGAGTTTTTCTTTGCGTCGGACGCATCCCCGATTATCGAATACACCAAGAATGTAGTGTACCTCGACGACTACGAAATTGCGGTAGTGAAAGATAATGAGTTAAATATTCTGAATTTGGATAATGTTCCCAAGGTACCCTACATTCAGAAGTTAGAGATGGAACTCGAAACCATCGAAAAAGGCGGCTACGAGCATTTCATGCTGAAAGAGATTTTTGAGCAGCCCCGGTCCATCGCGGATAGTATGCGTGGACGGGTCAAAGCAGACGAGGGTCACTTACAGCTAGGCGGCTTACGTAACTACATGGATAAGCTGGCGAGTTCCAAGCGAATCGTAATTGTGGGTTGTGGTACATCATGGCATGCCGGGTTGGTGGCGGAGTACCTTTTTGAAGAATTAGCCCGCATCAACGTTGAAGTGGAGTATGCTTCGGAGTTCAGGTATCGCAACCCGGTCATTAAAGAAAATGACATTGTCATTGCCATTTCGCAATCGGGAGAAACGGCCGATACCTTGGCAGCAATTGAACTCGCAAAATCCAAGGGAGCCCTTATTTTCGGGGTGTGTAATGTGGTAGGGTCTTCCATTGCCCGTGCCACGCTGGCTGGTGCTTACACCCACGCCGGGCCCGAAATTGGGGTAGCTAGTACCAAAGCTTTTACAGCCCAGGTTACGGTGCTTACCCTCATGGCCATTGAGGCGGCACGCCGCAAGAATACCATCTCAGAAGAAACTTATCGTCAGCTACTAATCGAGCTTGAAACGATTCCTTCTAAGGTGGAAAAAGTACTGCAAAACGCGGAACACATCAAAGAAATCGCCTCTATCTTTACCTACGCCCGCAACTTCATTTATCTCGGACGAGGATTGAATTTCCCGGTAGCGTTGGAAGGTGCGTTGAAATTAAAGGAGATTTCCTACATCCACGCGGAAGGGTACCCGGCCGCCGAGATGAAACACGGACCGATTGCGCTCATCGACGAAGACATGCCGGTCGTATTCCTGGCTACTAAGGATAGCTCTTACGACAAGATTGTTTCTAATATTCAGGAGGTAAAGGCCCGTAAAGGAAGGGTAATTGCGATCGTTACCGAAGGCGATACCTTGATCCCTTCCATGGTTGATTTTGTCATTGAAGTTCCGCAAACGCACGAAATTCTGACTCCGCTAGTCTCGGTTATTCCGTTGCAGCTACTCTCCTATTACATTGCTGTGATGCGGGGCCGTAACGTGGATCAACCCCGTAACCTGGCCAAGTCGGTGACGGTGGAGTAGGTCATATTTCTATAAAAATCACGACGTACCTGATTTCCTGATTGGGTACGTCGTTTTTCATTCATCACTTTGTTGAAAATAAACGCCAAGCCCTCTTCGTTACAAGGACAAACTTTTTTAGAATATCGCCATATGAACTCATGTTCTGCCCGAATATTAACCTCCTTTTTTTGCTGTGTAGCAGGTAGTTGCTTGCTATTTTCCTGTGAATCTGATGACAAAACCTCCTACATTCCCAGACCAAAGGGCTACAACCGAATTGATCTTCCGGCACAAAAGTATCAAACACTCCATGAACAACATCCTTATAACTTTGAATACTCTACGGCTGCCGTGATTTTACCGGATACTTTCGCCATGGCCGAGAAACACTGGATTTTTATCTACTACCCTCGTTTCAATGCCAATATTCAGCTAACCTACAAAGAAGTACAAAACAACCCCGAAAGGCTCAAAGGATTCATTGACGACGCCTATAAGCTAGCGGGTAAACATCAGATCAGAGCCAGTGCGTTGCAAGAGCAAATCATTAAGACCGAATCAGGTCGGATCGTAACGCTTTTCCAGCTTAGTGGGGATGTCCCCAGCCCGCTTCAGTTTTACACTACCGATAGTACAACCCACTACCTACGAGGAGCTATTTACTTCCCTACCGCTACCAAAAACGACTCGTTCGCCCCGGTAATTGACTTCATTCAACGAGACGCGCTGAGGTTACTCAATACCTTAGAATGGCGAAAATGAGCAAAAAAAGCATGATTCAGGGCCTCTGACCCGGAGTTTTTGCTAAAATATTGGGTCAATTGACTTAAGAGTGTATATTTTTGATGGTCAGATACTTACCTGAGACACACAACTATGGCAAGGAAATCTCCTAAAAACCAACTCCCACTCGATTTTTCAGTACGTGGAGACCGTATTATACTATCCCTCGGACAAGTAGATAGCCAAGGGGAGGCTGAGCAACTTTTCCAGGATCTTTTGGATGGAAAATGGATGATTGAGCCGGCGAGCGAAGTTCCTGATGTTTCCTCGGCTCAGGATATAATCCGTGATATCAACGTAAAGCTACCCTATCCAGAGGTAGTAAAGATTGCCCAACTACACGGCTTAGGAGATACATTTACAGGCTTTGCGGCCATCTATCGCCAAAAAGGGTGGGTCTTTGTTAATGCACTTTCCGATGCCAACGAGCGTCATTACCACACGTACTTACTCGCCACCGCCCTTGGTTTACATCCTTCCTACCCTAGCACTATTTCATTAGCGCGCCGGGCTGAGCAACTTGTATTCCAAACGCTTCTTTCTTACCAGGAGGTGAGTAGCTTTTTTCACGAGGGTATTTCAAAAATACCCGGATTTCTAGCTTCCGATATTGCCGATTTCTTCAAGGTTCCCTATCCCATGGTTTTGAAACGAGCTTTGCAGCTTGAAATTATCAGCGATAAACAATTCCGTAACTTCATGACTGTTCAACCTATCGCCACCGGAAAACCGCGCGAATTATTCATTGCGCAAGAAGGTAGCACGGAAGACCTGGAAGCTCATCTTTTCGGAACGGGTGAAGAGTAAGCAAAAAAGAGCGCTCTGATGGCTCAGATACGCTCTCTTCTACATTAAAACAGTATTTTACGGTTTGTAATGGATTGTCAGTACCGTTATATCGTCAAACTGATCTTCTTCTCCGATGTATTCTTTAATGTCCGTCAAAAACTTATCATTAATCTCTTTGGGAGTTGCATCAATTGGCATCGAAGCCAGATATTCTTTCAACTTGGGTAAACCAAATCGTACTTTTTCATGATTATAAACATCCGTTGCACCATCTGTGTAAAGGAAAAAAGTATCCCCGGGTGCTAAGGTCATCGTTTGTGAATTGTACTCATAGTCTCCTTCAATGGCCAAAGCCAACCCTCCGTGTTTTTTCAACTCCACCACGGTACCCTCTTTCTTACGAATTAGCGGGGGTTCATGACCAGCGTCGATGTACTCTATCAATCCGGTCTTCAGGTCAATGATACCCACAAAAGCCGTCACAAACATGAAGGAGTTGTTATCGGTAGAAAGAAACTTATTGATTTCGCGAACCTCATCGGTAAACTCCCCGCAATTTGGACTTATAAAGTGGCTCTTGAAAATAGCCTTGGTTATAGCCATAAATAAGGCGGCTGGAATACCCTTATCAGACACGTCCCCAATGATAAAGAATAGTCTGCTCTCGTCAAGTAGGAAGTAATCAAACAAGTCTCCGCCTACGACCTTAGCGGGTTCCAGAAAAGCATGCAGGTCGAGGTCCAGACGACCAGGGAATGGAGGAAACTCCTTGGGTAGCATGGATTGCTGAATATCTTTGGCAATACTTAAATCATTATTAATCGCAATGAGTTTCTCTCTTTCTTTCTGATAAACTACCAGCATACTAATATGCTCAATAGTTTTGTTGATTGTAATTTCTAGATCTTCAAAATTGATGGGTTTGGTAATGAAGTCAAAGGCTCCACGATTCATGGCCGTACGGATATTATCCATATCGCCATAAGCCGAAATCATCACGGCTTTCAGCAAGGGATTATTCTTTTCGTTCAGTTGCGCCAGAAAGGTCAGGCCATCCATTTCCGGCATATTGATATCCGAAAGTATCAGTACAATATCTTCGTTCTCTTCCAGTTTCTGCAGCGCTTCCAGCCCATTATGCGCAAAAACGAACTCAAATTTCTTTTCGCGAATTTGCTTTCTAAAACGCTGAGAAATCAGCATTTCCATGTCAAATTCATCATCTACATTTAATATTTTCAATGTCATAATACTAGTTTTTTCGGTTAAATTCTATTCTAATTTCGAGGGTATGCGTACGATAAACTCCGTATACAGATCTTTCTCAGATTCTACACTAAGTTCTCCTTTGTGGAGTTCATTAATGGTAGTAAGGCTGAGTGCCAGCCCCAAACCAGTGCCCTCTCCTACCGGTTTGGTGGTAAAAAACGGACTAAATATCTTCTTTTGACTTTCTTCTGATATTCCTGTACCGTTATCTTTAATTCTGATTTCTATATTATCTTCTTCTCGCTTAGTACTGATCGTGATTTCTGGGACGTACCCTTCAATTTTGTTGGCTAATTTCTTAACATTTACAGCGTAGCAGGCATTATTAACCAAATTAATAATAACCCGGGTAAACTCGTTACTGCGGATATTTACTTCCCCCATCGCCGGATCAAGTTGAAATGTAAGCTTCACATTGAAAGTCTTGTCTTGCCCTCTGACTCCCTGATACGCCAGCTTAGAGAACTCATCCACCAATTGGTTTAAGTCCGTAGGAGCAAAGGCGGTCTCATCGGTCCGGGTTTGAGCCAACATGCTTTGTACAATCCTTTCTGCTCTACTGCCATTTTCCAAAATCCGGTTGATGTTCGTCTCCACCATGTCGAGGAGCTCATTGAGTTCTTCGAGGTCCATAGTTTCGGGGGTGGCGGTAATTTCCTTCAACTCGTCCAAAAGGCTAATTGATAGCCGGGAGAAATTATTTACAAAGTTGAGCGGGTTACGTATCTCGTGGAGAATACCGGCCGTAAGCTGTCCAATTGCAGCTAACTTACTCTGCTGCTGAAATCGTTGTTGTACCTCCTCCATGGCAAAATTCACCTTCTCTAAATCCTGAGTAAGGGTAGCATTAACTTGTTGGAGATCTTCTACTTGGTTGGAGTTATCCATAGGTATCGAGTTTAGGCGGTCATACAATCATACTTTTGGGTACTGGCAGTTCAGTCATCGTAGGGCATAGCCTATTTAATAGGGAGGCGTATCGTGAGCTCAAAGTATTCACCTTCCTTGGATTCAATTGAAATTTCTCCCTTGTGGGTTTCAATTATATCTTTACTCATGTACAGACCTAATCCGGTACCTTTTGAGGTAGGCTTAGTGGTAAAAAAAGGACTAAACATTTGCTCCATTTCTTTCTTAGGAATCCCTTTCCCGTTATCTCTGAACCGAACCACTACCATGCTACCTTTGGTCTCAGTGGAAGTAATCAGCATAGGAGCATACCCCTTCACCGTTTTCTGCTTTTCAGCCATGGAGTAGTACGAATTATTGACCAGATTTATAATAACACTGCTCAACTCGTACGGTAATATTTTCACTTTGGCTGATTGAGCTTCTAAAGCAAACACAATATCTAGATCCAAATCATTCCCCTTGTCAGTACTCCTTAGCTCCTGAATTGCTGTTTTTATTTTACTTTCAAGGAATACATTCAGCTCCGTTTCAAAGAATTCCGTTGATTTTTCCTTTAAAAGTCGCTGCATGTCTTTAACGATCCGGGTAGTGCTTTCTCCATGCTCCTTAATCTTCACTAAATTCAATTTGAGCATATCCATGTCATCAAAGAAATTATCTGCTGCATTCTCAGGAAAAACTACATCTTCTTCTTTCACAACTTCTATTATCTCTTCAATCAGATCATAGGATGACTCCGAAAAGTTATTAATATAATTGAGGGGGTTCAGTATGCGATCCACAATACCCCGGGTCAGTGAGCCAACTGATGCCAGCCGTTCCTGCCGGATCAGCTCTTCCTGGGCTAACTTCAAGTTATCCAGCGTTTTTTCCAAATTGGCCAGAATCCGGGTTTTAATAAAGGCCGCAATGAGGTGCTCTTTCAGGTTACGAATGATGTCAAAGTCCTTCTCATCGAAGGCGTTTGCACGATTAGAGTTCTGGATAGTAATAAAGCCTTCTACCTTGCCTTCCACATTGATCACGATGGTGATTAATGATTTAGGCGTTAATATTTGATCCAGGCTATTCCCAAGCAACATAAACTTAGCATCTGACTTAAAGTAGATATCTTCCGCTTTCTCTTCGGCATTTTCGAGGTAGCGTTCTTCGGCTTGTTGCAAGGTAAGTTGTACATTTTCCAATGCACTCATATCCAAAACACCAAAACTAGCGTTGAATAGAAAAGAATTAGATTCTTTATCGTAAATAAGTGCCGTGGCAGTATCCATATTCCGGATAATATTCAACTGAGCCAGCACCGTTTCAAAGAGACTTTTAAAGTCAATTTCTGAGTTGATCGACTGCACTATCTGATCAATTTTTTCTAACTGCTCGTTCTTAGATGCAACTTCCTTGGATTGGATTTCGAGATATTCCTTTTGAATAAAAATCTCCTCGGTACGTTCGGCAATCATGCTTTCGAGTTGGTCTTTTTCTTTAACCAAAGCCCCCAGTCGCCATCTCACTATATAGAACAAAACAACCCCCAGTAAAAGAACGTAGAGTATATACGCCCACCACATACGGTACCACGGCGTTTCTATCAGAAACTCAAAAATAGATTCTTCGCTTTCAATTTCATAGATATTTCGTGCCATTACCCGGAATACGTACCGTCCGGGGGCAAGATTGGTATATTCTTTTTGATTTTGCGGTGTCCAATCCGACCACGTATCGTCAAAGTTTTCCAGGTAGTATCTAAAAGTAAGCTCCTCATCGACGTTGTAGCTAGCCGCCGAGAAGGAAAAGCTAATGTCGTTTAAGTCGTGATTCACGACTACACCCGCCGGGTTTATAACTGAACTTTTTACAGTAATACCCCCCTCAAAATATCCATCAAAGCGTAGGCTATCTGATTTAAAATTTATCTTCCGAATAAGTGCGGGGTACTGCTTTTTATAGTCATCTCCTTTCCGAAGATCAAGCCGGATAGCACCATCAGGCCCACCAAACCACACAATACTGTCTGAATCGGGGTAGATAACCTTAAAAGTACGGTCTGAGAATGCCCTGAACGGTTGTTCGATTTTTTTAAAAGCTCCCTTGGCAGTCTTACGGTACAGGGTGATCACTTTTTCGTCTCCTCGGGTTGTCCAAAAATCTCCCTTCTTATCTTCTATAATCTCCCCTTTCCAGTAAGCCCCGGCAGTGGATTCGGTCTGGAAAATATTATACTTTTCAAACCGATCTTTGGACGGTTGGTACCGGAAGATACCATTTTTATTCCATGCGATGAGCCCTTTTGAACTATTAAGTACCTGATTATAGTATACTGTTTCAAGTCCCTCCCCTTTTTCGTACACCTTTAGATAGGAGACATTTTGGTCCGTTTTGTACAATCCCTTGGAAAGAGTTTCAAGCCAGATCACCCCATCATCAGATTCCGTAATTCCTGTGATCTGATCATCTAGTCCGGCTACTTTCCGGTAGGAATTTGTTGATACATTCAGAATGCCAAGGCCACTTTCTAAACCTATAAAAACGATATTGGTGTTGCTCCGCAGCGTGTGGAGGCTAATCGAAAAGTCAGATGTCAGTAAACTTGCCATGGCCCCATTAACCCCGAACACCCCTTTACCAGTGGCAACCAACAAAGAATTGGGGCCTTCTGAGAGGCTAAAGCAACTTGCATTGATACCACTTATCGCACGGGCAATAAAGCCATCCATGTAATAAAGGCCATTCAGAGTCGCTACGTACATTCTGTTCTGATACCGATGGAGGTCATTGACCTCACCATTGATATTTACCCCTTCGTTAAATACTGAGAAAGGAGAAGGGATATCCACCTGATAAATCCCGTTATTGAGAGCGAGCCACAAGATTCCTCCCTCGGACTGATACATGCTGTTGATCTGAACGTTGTCGAAGTTTTCACCTTGGCTCAACTGAATAATTTCACCTTTTGGGTTCATGACAATCAACCCTCCCTGAATGGTAGCTAATGCGAAGTTTCCATCGAATAGTCGTAAACCCGTGCTTACCTGGTTAGTAACAAGGTAGGTAGTAGCAGAACAGGAAAAAGGTTCAAGCCGGTTGTTGCTCAGCTTCAAAACCCCTTGATTGGTTGTTACTACAAGCGCTGTTTCTTCATCAAAGGGTAGAAAAGCAGCGATGGCAAATAGGTCAGGGAGCCGGGCATCTTTCCTGACGGGCCGGGTAGCCTTTCCATCAAAAGTCGTAATGCCTTTTACTTTTTGGTAGAAATAGATCTGATCGTTCACCTTATAGGCAGACAAAATAGGATCCTCCGTGTACCATTCTTTTACAAGCTGGTCCTTCCATAAATACATGTTATTCTTACCCACAAAATAGATTCCGGCATTCGTTTGAACGATGCTAATAATTTCACCAAAATTTATTTTTATTTTTTCGCTCAGACTTTCAAAGTAGAGCGTACCTCGGGCGTCCGGTTTAAGGTATCCAAACTCCCCGTTACCTCCCACAAATATTTTTCCCGTCTTTTCGTCCAGATGTAAGGCAGATACTTTTGTGACTTCTTTAGTCGGAATGGTCCGCCAGTTAGTACCATCGTATTCCAGAGTTCCGGCAAAATTCCCGAAGTACATGATGCCACGTTTATCCTGTACTACCGAAAAATTCTGACCGTGGGCGTTATACTCCTTCGAGGTATGTAGCTCACCCAAAGGGTTTCCAGCCTCCTTTATCTCTGAAGATGATTGACCAAAAATGGAAAAGGCAAAGAATACCAACAACACAGTATATAGACATCTATCCCGCAACGTTCGAAAAGAATGAGAAGGTACCTGATGCCATTGCACATGACTGTATCGTTGTGATAGTTTGCTCATATATGCTAAATTAGTATCTGAGTTCTGCGTTTACATATAATCTAAGGCACTCGAAGAATTTACTATTAATCCCGGTCAGGCGGAAGCAATGCTTTCCTTCAATTCGGTGTCGACAATATTCAGCCGAATCCCGTCCAGTTTTTGATCGTTGATACAATACAGCTCACTATCTACCTCTGCGTACACCTGTGTGTGTTTAGCACCTTCGGCATTAGAAGTAAATGTATCGTATGGTTTAAGGTGCTCCAAGGTACCCGTCTCTCGCTGAATAGCCACCTGCCCGGACACCATAAGCCAAATCGACTTATTGAACAATCCAAGATTATCCGGGCTAAGGTATTCTCCTTTTTTTATCTGGTACCTGGGTAAAGAACAAGCCACGTACATCAGTTCATCTTCGTGATAGCCGGAGAATACTTTGGCTCGTTGAAGTATTTTAATTTTGTGTACCATCAAGTCTTTATCCAAAACCGACGACGCAACACGTTCACAGATAGTAAGGTGAAGCCGATCATTTTCCGCGCTTATGGTTTGATGTAGCTCATGAAAGCGAGCAGGATTCAGTCGGTACAGAGCAAAAAGGGATGCCTCCGCGAGGATTTCGTCAGGTGATACCGCATTGGCGGCCAAGATTAGGGTGTGGTCCCCTGGTATCTGCACAAGTTCGTTGAGGGCAGTCACTTTCAACCAACACGAAACCCTTGAAAAATGCTTGTTAATTATATCTTTCAGTCGGTTTTCGGGAGTAAACTTACTGTTTGGGTAGTACTCTATAGACTTCTTTAATTTTTCGGCCAAAGTTCTATCCTCAAAGAGCGGAAGCAACTTTTCTTTCCACTCTTCTGGAAGGGTAATGTTTATGATCTCAAACAAATAGCCATACGTTTCAGGATCATTTTTAAGTACTAATTCGCTGATGAAGTCATACGGTTGAGCATCGGGCAAAAGTGATAAAAGAGTAAAAATTAAAGGAAGAACTCGTTGTCTTTCTCTTTCAAGTGCAACCTGAATATCAGACGAAGCAGGATACTTTTTCAAATCATTCTGGCAGACCATGATCCACACTAGTAATGCAATCCGATCATCTATCTCGGATGAAATATAGCTTCGCTCGGTGATCGTGACGTGGTAATTATGGAATTTCAATGCTTCATAGACCGCATCACGCACCGTTGTATTAGGAACGTTAATGGCCGATCTTAAAAACTTTATCACTGCTAGGCCGCCGATTTCCCGGAGTACACGCACAATCCTCAAACGATACTCCGTGTCGTCGATACTCCGGTTGAATGCCTTTACTAATTCATTTACGGCTGGCTCACCTACCGTAAGTAAGCAATAGGCTGCTGATTGGTGTAGTTGATCAAATTGCAGTTGCCTGATAATCAAAGGCCATAATTCCTTCTTCCGTACTTCGACGGAGGCCATAATTGCTGCCTTTTTTACGGTATAGTCTTCATCATTAATTAAGCGTACGAGGTATTCGTAGGCAAAGTACCTGCCCGACTCCTTCAATAAATCGGCTGCCAGAACCCGGTTCTGGGCCTTGGGAGATTCCACCAGTTTTACAATAAAGTCAAAATTACTGTACTCGTAGTTGAGGGCTGGGCTTTTCTTCTCCTTCGTGAGTTTTCTGCCTATTTCATAGTAAGCATCCGTTCCCCGGCTCATCGCGCTTTGAGATTTTGTCAATAAAGAACTCAATACAATACGATATTGGACTTGAATCTTCATAGAAATAAGTAGCCAACCCACTAGTATAAGTAAGAAAAGCCCGGCAATATGGATTGTGTCGATAAAGCTCGCACTCGTCAATGCTAACAAAATTGCCCCAGGTATGATATTACCAAGAGCCTTAGGACCCCCTTCTATTCGGCTTTGTAAAGCAGCCCGCTCTAATATGGGTATGGGTTGCATCAAGACCTGAAAGGATGGCTCATTAATCGATTTCCGAACCGAGCTCATAAAAAACCGACTCAGCGCAATGAAGGTAAAGAAGAAAGCCGTAGTACCGTAAAAAATCCCGTAGCTGACGGCTAAGGTCACGCTAAAAATAAGCGTAATGGGCAGTAAAGTAATACCGATTACGATACCGTACTTTTTAATTAATTTTCCGTAAAGAACCGTTTTAATCAGTATCTCGACGATGGCACAAAAACCAAAAAACAGTCCCAGAAAACCTGCCAATTGTTCTTTATCAGGGTATAGTCTTTTTGACTCTACCGCAAACATAAAATCAACAAAAAATAACCCGACCACCGGCAACATAGCCAATAAGAAGACCAATGCATAGTAAGGGTTTTCGAAAAACTCTTTCCAGCTATCTGCCCCGGTCGATTTTGTTTTTGTTTTAACTTGGCTCAACTCTTCGTTGCTTTCCAGCTCCTTTGAAAACCGTTTTACTATGATCGTCATCAATACAATACAAGCCCCTACCGATACTGCTACTATGTATAGAAGTTCTTCTGTTTTCATGAAGCCTAGTAATAGTGGCACCGAAAAGTAGCTGACTATTGACGAAATGACCTCTCCTGCACTGATAAGTCCGAAAAGTCGTTTTGCCTGTTGGATGTTGAAGATCTTAGAAGCTGTTGTCCAAAAGGTGATTCCATTTACAAAGACAAAAATCCTGTTCCAGACAAAAAGAAAGAATATGATCCATTTGATATCACTAAACTCATAGAAAATCAGAAGGCCCGTTACGGACACCATCAAGAAATAAATAAGAATATTAACCAGCCTCGTAAACCGGATTCTTTTCTGAATATAGGTGGTCATTACCCCAAGTACATATACGGCAATACCTCCCGCTATATATGCCTTTGGGAGCATAGTCCGTTCGAAGGCTACCAGAAATAATGACATGGTAGCGGTATAAAAAATCGCTACCGCTACCCCCATAAAGAAAGAGTAGCCGATGAAAAGTCCAACGGTTCGTCCCTCGCCTTTTTTAAGGTCAACAATAGTATACAGTGCTTCTTTATTCAAGAGTATTTTATTTAATTCTTCGTTACGATTCCAATGAGTTTAGTTTTTTTAACATCAAAAAAAAGGGTCTTTCCGGCATTTCGGGAATATTTTCCAACTGCCCAACCAGCTCAAAACCTTTACGTTCCAACGAGTCAAGTCGGATCAACTGAGGAAACGCAATCATAAGGGCCGCTTTCTGTTGAATTGCTCGCTCAATTCTGGTTTTGTCAAGAAGGCTAGATAGCCCCAATCCACGGTATTCTGGTAGTACTACCAAGCGATTAATAGACGCTAGGCAACAGTTCTGAAAGGGTTTCACATGCTCGGTGTTCAACAATTCTGCATAGGGTACATCTACCAGAGACTCATGAATACTTAGTCGGGCCGAAGCCACTATCTCTTCATTCTTTGTAATAATCCAGTGGTAGGCATGTTGGTCCACTTTGTCAATCCACACATCTTTTGAAAAAAAAATTGGATTAACCCCCTTCTCGTTTCGCCAAGCTTTAATTCGAAATCTACCGATATCCATGATGCGGTTGGGGTAGCTTACTTCTTGCAGTTGCAGCCCTTGAATGCTAAGGGATTGTTTATGTATCATTGCTGACCTATTTAAATCATTCGTTTGAGTAATGGTTGCCGAGTTCATGTAAATAATGGATTAGCATTAAATTGCGGTTATCTTATTTTTCTAATGTATATCGAAAAGTAGGCCTAAGGAGATATTACGTCGCTCCTGCGGTAATCTTGATGCGAACGTTACATTATTGGCCTCCCGAATACCCGGAAAAAAGTACTCCTTATCAGTGATGTTATTAATTGTTAATTGAAGTGTTACCCCGTTTACAATATTCTGATAGGAAATAGCAGCATTCAGGATCAGGTAAGGATCAAAAAGCGTAGTAGGGTTGAGGCTTCCAGAGGTACCTTCCCCGGTTTTTCGGGGTCCCACGTAGTTAGCGGTCAGGTTAGCGTTTAATTTACGGCTGAATTGGTAGTTACCGCCCAGATTAAACATAAAATCAGCAATATCGCTGGTCCTTAAATTATTCTGCAAATCCTTTGGCTCAGTGACCGTAAAGTTTCCCCAAACGTATAATTGTTTTAGCCGGTAAGTACCTTCCCCCTGTAAACCCCAGATTTCCTGACGTCCGATAGGTTGAAACTGGTTGGTGCTACTACCATCTGGCAAGGTAACTTGACGAGTCCCAATTACGTTACTATAATCCGCCCGGTAAGCTACTACGCTAAAAGAAAGCTCCTTATTAACTTTCATATTACCACTAATCTCAATGTTCTTGACCCTCTCTGGCTGTAAGGTTGGGTTGTTTTGACGGCGGTCGGCAGTTGTGCCGTATTTCTGAAGATTGGAAGCGTCTTTAAAGGCAGTGGCATAAATTACCTTATAAATAAACTTTCCCTTCGTATAAATGGCTGCTAAACGGGGGTTTAGAGCGATACCATAGCCCCCATTCAACCGAATTCGGTTATCATCAAGTCGGAGACCTCCCACAAATTTTAGTGCGCTATTGGGGCGGTAAGTCATTTGCGAGTAAAGGCCCAAATCATAGCTACGATAGCTATTTCCTCCAGCGATTGAATCAAGCAGGTAGCCGGTTTCATCGGCGTACTCCTTAGCCGAATGAATGTAGTCACCTTGTATATAACTGGCTCGAATCTCCATACCGCCAATCACATCAACTTTGGGTAAAGGAGTCCAGAATAAACGAAGTTCGTTTCTCAACTGATTAGAATAACGGTAATAGTAAGTGGTACCAGTTGTCGGAAGCCTATCATTTGCCAAATCTAAAAGGGAGTACTTGGCGTTGTAATACCCCGAATAAGAAGCCAGGTTTGTTTCACCCGCTATTTCATGAATTTTAAAGGAAGTAATATTCAGCAACTGAAATTTTTCACTGAAAGACTTCGTATAGATCGTTGAAAACGCGTTATAGGCCGTTACCCAACGGGAGAAATTTGGGGCTGAAAGCCTCGATTTATTGGTATACCAGGGAGTAGCACCCTCATTAGTACGCCAGCTATATGCGGTTATCGTTAGCTCTTTAAACTCTATTTTTGCTCGTAAAAACCAATCATTAGTAAAGTTATTAAACCCCACCGGACTTCCTTGAATGGTACTATTAAAAACTCCCTGATTATCAAGCTCGGCAGCTTTCTGCTTTCCTTCTGGGCTTAGCCGTATGGCCGAAGCCTTATCACCGGTGTAATCAACCTCGAAGAGATTACTACCCGGATGTTTGGTGAGGAGTCTGGATGAATTGAGGTAATTCTGCGCCCGAAAATTACCTTTGGCATCGGTACCCGAAATCCCCAACATGTTATCATAATCATTGGGCGTACGTGCATCGTAATTCCAAATGGCATAATCCCGGGAGAGATCCATTTCGTCCGAACGGAAGTAGCGCCCTGTAACTGACACTGCTACATCTTTACTCTTGGCGGTTAGTACCCCGTCGAAATACCGTGAATTCCAGGAACCCATTCGGGTTTGTCCGCTTCCGCTCAGCCTTTTATTCTCGCCAGTACTCGCCTTCTGACTTTTAGTAATCACGTTTATTACACCCGAAAAGGCGTTGGCTCCGTACATGGTAGAAGCAGGGCCATAAATAACTTCCACCCGCTCTATATCGGAAATTGGGTATTGCCTTGAGATAGGAATATTATTAGATACCAGGTCGTTCTCTTCTATACCATCTATCAAGAGCAGGGTGCGGCCATTCGAGATAGCCCGATAGCCCCGCTGATAAAAATAAGAGTAACCCGGTCCATTTCCCTTCGCAATATCAAACCCAGGCAAATCATGGAGCATCTGCTCCATATTGTGGTAGCCTCGTTGTTGAATGTCTTCGGCTGTAATTACCATGACGGTTGCAGGCACCAATAGCAGATTTTCTGCCTTTTTAGATACAGAAGTAATCTCGATAATCCGCTCTTGTAAGTCTTTCATATCCTTCACCATGGTCTTGAACTGATCGGTGGAGGAGAAGTCAGCCTCAAAATTGGGGTTAATCGCTAATATCTTCCTTACCGTATTACGGGCGTTGTCCAGCGAATCAATGGCAAGATAGGTTTTAACTAATACCTTGTAGGCCTGCACCCTACCATCTTCATTGAAGCCATTTTCCACACAGACGGTAAGGCTACTGATCACTTCATTAAAGTTTCCGGTTGCGTATTTTTTTTCGGCTTCAGGAATCACGATGGATTGGTCGCAAGTAGTCTGCGCTATGGCAAGCCAACTACCCGACAAGAGAAAAGCCAGTGAGAGAGTAAGTCTGTATGTAAATAATGTTGGCATACACCTGCTAGTCTTAATTAACTACTTTTCGTACTGTTTTTTCATACGGGATATCTTTCCCAACAAACCGGTTCCACTCCTCCACGGTGAGGTCCCGGTCTACCTTATCAAGTACCTGCTGGTACAACCCCTCGGGATTTACGTTCCACGTCCGAATAGTCCGATCGGCTCCGCAGGCCACAAGCTCTTTACCGTCTTTTGAAAATATGATGCCCAATACCCATGAATCATAATCGTCGATGACAATAGGCTGTATCTGACGATTGGTGATATTTTGATAGTTCCAGAGGTGCACGCTCCAGTCGTAGCTACACGTCGCCATGAGCTTCCCATCCGGGGAAAAAATGACGTCATTTACTGTCGAAGTGTGTCGCCCTGATAATGGCGAACCGATACGGTCAATTTTATTATCAGTAAAATTCCATCGGTACAAAGCGCCAGCAGAATTTGCGGTAATCAAGTAATTCCCTTCCGGATCGAAGGCCAAGGCCGTTACCCTAGCTCCGAATCCGTTATAGTTATACACAACTGGCTCTTTGGCCAATGCGGCTATTTCGAAAATCAAGACCCGCCCTTTACTGGATCCACTAGCCAAGTACTTACCATCCGGAGTAAGTTTCGTGCAAAAAATATCTTCTGAGGATTTGATATTCTGCAATGAATCCAAGCCAGTCTGAGTCATCTTCCAAGTACGAATGTTCCCATTTCCACTGATGGTTATGAGCTGATCGCTCACCTTTGGGTTTGTAAACATTCCATTGATTACCCCGTTATGAGCCTTGATTACCTTGGGTAAGGCGGAAGGGAGTAAGGTATTCCACACATAGAGTGTACCATCCGCACTACCTGCTACGAGTGAATTACCATCCGGAGTAAACACCAACGACCGCAGCGAAGACATACCCTTTGCATTCGTGGCATAGGTTTGTATTGGTTGCTTATTTCCCCAAACCCTAACTTTACCATCATCACCGATGGAGGCAAAAGCATCTCCCCCCGGTTTTGTGATGACTGATCTCACCATGTCGTTGTGTAAATACTGCACGTTACGAACTTCGGTGGCTTTGGTCAGGGCCTTAAAAATATCAGGATTATCAGGTTCCCCACCGTTTCGAATATTGAGGCGATAGGCCTGGGCCGCCAAAATAGCGGGTAGTCCATCCTGTGCTGTACCTGCCATCTGATACGATTGAATTGCCATGGAGCGGGAAATTGCTTTCCCTCTTTGTTGCTCGGCATCCTTTTGAGAAACCACCGCCTCCTTTCTTGACTCTTCAGCCTGGAAGCGCATCTGATCAGCAATTGACTTAGCCTGTACCGCCAGATTCTTTTGTTGCTCAGCCATTTTTTGGGCCGAATTGGCCTTCATTTTTTCATTGACCGCTACCCGCTGAGCTATCTCAGCCTCACGACGCTTTAGTTCTGCTAGTTGTTGTTCTCGAACTGCAATGGAACGTTGCTCTTCGGTCAGTCGGCGTTGTTGCTCAGCAATTTTTTCCTGCTGCTCCGCAATACGCTTCTGTGAAAATGACTCCTTGGTCTGGGCCTCAGCCCGGCTTCTTTCGGCCAAAGCAATCTTTTCCTTTTCCAACGACTGATTCCGGCTTTGCTCGGCGTCAGACCGCATAACAATAGAAACTACCAGGAACAACAATGACATTAGAGATGCAAGCCCCATCACAGTCGCGAAATAGCGGGCTCGTTTTAGCTCCCGCTGTTGCTTTTTCTCATTATTCCGGATAGATTCTTCGTATTCATTACGACTAGAATCAATGTAATTGACTACCCGTTCGAAATAAGGGTCATACTTTTCGGCCCATTCGCGGGTCGGTTGATTTTCTTTAAGCCATTTTACTGCTGTTTGAAGCTCAGGATTAACCAGGAGTCCCGTTTTACCTGCCTGATTTAACTTGGCCGAAACCGCCAGTTTCTTATAAAGCTTAGCAGAATCCGTTTCTTCTCCTCCCCAATCTTTCAATCGTCCCCAAAGAGTCATGATTTTTTCGAGTGAGATATCGACAAACGAATTTTCATCTATCTTTTGGGTAAACGAAGGCGTGAGGAAGGATGCACCTTGCTGACGAAACCGGTCAATTACATCGATCATCATGTCCTCAGAGACGCCCGTTGCCCGTAGTATTTTCTTCAATCGGGCCGGACGAATGACGCCAATATCACCGAGATCGAGTTCGATCAAAGACTTAAAAAGTTTTTCGATGGCAAGTCGGCTTCTCTCACCGGGCAGGTCGTGGAATATTTCCTCTGCATGCCGAGAAACGGCCTCTTTCATCGTACCGATAGCTTCGTAGTGACTGATCTCTAATGGATTAGTAGAGTCATGACTTTCCCAGAAGTTCCAGGTACGCATGAGTGCGTGCTGCAAAATAGGCAAATGGTCATAACTACTTTCTACCTCATGCAACAATCGGTCTGTAAGCTCGGGCGTCATACCTGCCCCTTTCAGCTCCACCGGCTTCAGAATAGCCCGTTTGATCTCCTCCCGATTCATTTTGGAAAGCAGATAATATCCCTGATTAATTACCTCTGTGAATCCTTCGTAGTTTGTACAATAATCCAGATAATCGGATCGCATCGTAAGTACCACATAAACAGGGTATTGCACTTGTCTACTAAACTCAATGATAAGATTAATCAGCTGAGAACTTTCGTCAAATTCTTTGTCACCATCCGTGGTATACCGAAAAACTTCCTCGAATTGGTCAATTACTATCAGGATATTTTTATCTGATATTTTTTGAAGAAGTTCAAATGTATACTCTGGATTCTCAGCTATTTTTCTTGCCGTATCTTCATACCCATTATCGGCACCATATAAGCTTTTATGAAGAATTTTGGCGAAGTTCCAAATCGGATTTGCACCCGGCCTGAACAACAAGATATTCCAACCTTCCCGGGTGGTTCCGTTGAGTTTTTCTCGTTGTATCGAGGGTATAAGTCCCGCTTTTATCATCGAAGACTTACCGCTTCCCGAAGATGCTACAATGGCAAGGAAATGGGTTTGAGCAAGCTTCGACCTTGACTCTTTAATATGACTTTCCCGGCCAAAGAATAATTCAGAATCCTGGGATTCGAAACTTCTTAGTCCGGGAAAGGGGTTTGTATATCGAATTTTGGCAGACATAAATTATGTACTAATTCCGAAATCTGAGAGTCTATTCATTCTTTATTAGAGGGTTAATGACACTGAAAACTGTGAATATGCCCGATGTAGGCTACATGATTGAGATAGGTAGCGATCAGAGTTTGTCTACACTAACCGGCCTTATCCAATTTCATTTTAAAGATGTTTCGATTGGTTGCGTCCACGTATTCATACGAGAAATCATCGACCCCTCTTACGGTCAGGAAAATCCCTAACCCACCAATTTCCCGTTCTTCCAAAGGCTTTGCAAGGTCTTCTTCGTCGGGAAGCTCCCGACGAAGTGGATCAAATGGTGGCGCTTGGTCCTCAAATATGACAATGAGTTCCTCTTTTGTTTCAGTATGTAAAACAGTCAAATCGCCCTCCGTACCGGACTCTTCGTAACCATACAAAATGATATTGGTGGCTATTTCATCAGCAGCAAGCATGAGGTTGTACGCGGCCTTTTTGTTTAAACCGGCTTCGGCAGAAATTTCCTTGATATAATGTCGGATCTGGTCAATGGAATCGACCGTGCCCGGGAATTTTCGTGATTCCATTAGACGGTTGGGGTTAACTAGGATACTTATCTACTACTGTAACACTGTGCATTAATCCGGTTTTATCCAACGTATCGACGATTGACTCCTGTGGTTTCACAAGATAGATATTCAGCGTGGGGCCAATTTTCTGCTTGGAAAAAATTAAAACCCGCAGCCCAGCGGAGGCCATAAAGCTTAGATCTTCCATATCCAATACGAGATCTTTTGGGGAGTCTACCGCTACTTTTTCTATCTCTTTTTGGAATAGTCGGGCCGATAGGGAGTCCAGCTCACCGGTAAGCTTAATAGTAGCTACTTTACCAACTTCAGCTACGTCAGAGACTGAGGAATTTATTGAAAAGCTCATTGTTTTAGTATTTACAGGTTAAATAATCAGAATAAGGTAAAAGGGCCCAAAGTACTTACTTCCCAACTAATATGACCATGCTACGTGCACCCACTATGATATGGTCTTGGTGCTCAATAAGTGCTTCTTTACCAATTGGATTGATTGATTCTTTGTCCGGCATATCCGTATTAGCAAAGACATGCCATTTACGGTCTCTGTTCAGCTGGGGTAATTCAAAGGAAAGGCCTTCCCAGTACATGTTCATGGCAACGTAAATCATATCGTCTTTGATGGCACCCTGCTTGGCGTGATCGCCACACAGCATAAAGGCAAAAGAACGATTGAACTCGGACCAGTCCATTTGGTAGGCCTTCGTTCCGTGAAAACTAATGTCGGGATAACCACTACCTACGTAGTCAGAGTGAGTAAAGTGAGTTGAACCGCGCAAGGCTGGGTGTGCTTTTCTAAATCGAATGAGTCCTTGCACAAAGTCAAATGTACCCTTGTTCTTTTTAAGAAGTGACCAATCCAGCCAGTTCAGCTCATTATCGTGACAGTAGGTATTATTATTACCTTTTTTGGTACGACCCATTTCGTCACCCATCAACATCATGGGTACCCCCTGACTTACAAAAAGAATCGACAATGCGTTCTTGATGAGTTTCTTCCGAAGGAAGTTAATTTCAACATCATCGGTTTCACCTTCCCACCCACAATTCCAGGAGTGGTTGTCGTTACCACCGTCATTATTATCCTCACCGTTTGCCTCATTGTGCTTTTCATTGTAGGCAAAAATGTCGTACAACGTAAATCCATCATGGCAGGAGATAAAGTTAATACTGGCAGTGGGTCCCCGGTAATAGTACAGGTCAGGTGATCCCTGAATCCGCTGAGCCATTTCACTAACTTGTGCTTCGTCTCCTTTGAGAAACTTGCGAACCGTATCGCGGTACTTCCCGTTCCATTCGGCCCAGCGGCCGTAAGCCGGAAACGAACCTACCTGATAGAGTCCACCGGCATCCCAGGCTTCGGCAATCAGTTTACACTTGGCCAGAATTGGATCATACGCAAGAGACTCCAGTAAAGGTGGATTACTCAACGGACTTCCATCCTGAGCTCGTCCTAGAATGGAAGCTAAGTCAAACCGAAATCCGTCAATATGGTAGTCGGCGGCCCAGTATCGGAGGCAATCCAACACCATGTTACGTACTACCGGGTTATTACAGTTGAGGGTATTTCCTGTTCCAGAGAAGTTGAAGTAGTACCCTTCGGGAGTCAGCATGTAATAGGTTTTGTTGTCGATTCCACGGAACGAAATTGTATGTCCGCGGTGATCACCTTCGGCAGTATGGTTAAATACTACGTCAAGAATGACTTCAATACCATTTTTGTGCAGCTCCTTGATTACTGTTTTTAGCTCATCAACCTGCATCCCAAATTTTCCGGTGGCAGCATAACCCGCCTTGGGAGAGAAAAAATTTACGGTGCTGTATCCCCAAAAATTTACTAAAATTTCTCCCGTTACCGGATTGGGCTTACTGTTTTCCCATTCGTCATATTCATAAATGGGCATTAATTCAATACAATTAACGCCTAGATCTTTGAGGTACTTGATCTTACTCTTAATGGCACTGAATGTTCCGGCACTTTTTACTTTCGAACTTGGGTGTTTCGTAAATGCCCTTGCGTGCATCTCGTAAACGATCAGGTCCTCAATGGGATATTCTAATGGGTGATCTCCCTCCCAATCGAAATCTTCGAATGCAAGACGAGACCGGTAAGGATAAATATTATCCCAGTTAGGTTCGGCCAGCCAAGTATCCCTTCCACCCAATGAGCGGGCGTAAGGATCACTCAGAATGACGTTTTTATCGAATCGGTGTCCTTTCTCCGGGGCAAATGGGCCATCCATCCGGTAGCCGTACTCCAACCGCTCTACGTCAAGATCGAACACTGTCATGCAGTATACATCCCCTACCCGAAACTCATCGGGAAAAGGTATCTCGGCAAAGGGTTGATCAGCCCCCCGATCAAACAGAACGAGGATACATGAGGTTGCAGCGCTTGAACTTATACTGAAATTGACCCCGTTCGGAACGGTAGTTGCCCCGAAGGGAAGCGAATGCCCCCTTCGAAACTTAATACCTTCGTGCTCGTGCGTGGGGTAATAGTCAATGCGTATATCGCTGAATGTTTGTGCTTTTGTTGCCATATTAGCTTAGTGCTTTTACGCCGTCTTCTAGAAGTCCGACTAGGATGAAGAAATTAATAAATCCTGTATTTTCCATCACGTCTTGAATCTCCTCGGAAACCCCAACGAGCACTATTTTGCCATTGCGGGCCTTTACTTGTCGGTAGAGCATCAGTAGTACCCGTAAACCCGCACTGGAAAGGAACTCGACCTTAGAAAGGTCAATGATTACCTTATCCTCTTCCTGCGTAGCTTCCACGGTTTTTCTTTCAAACTCACCGGCCGTCCGGCTATCGATATTACCTTCGGCTTCAATAACCGTAATATCTTTGATTGTCTTTATCGATACATTCATGATCACTCAGTTCTAAATAGTGTTACGATGCAGGAGTCAACAAAACTTTCACACGTACCTGCTTGTCGGTATCTGGCAAGGTCACAGTCAGTGCTTCGGCATCGAAATTCGTATAAGGTTGGTCGTCGATGAAACATTCCGTTATGCTCACGCTTCCTTTTGGTAAAAGATCGGGTGAAACAAATAACGTATTATTTTTAAACGATTTAGGGTAGGGCTTAAAGTAGAAATAGGTAGGCTTCTTGGTGATCAGCAAGTTGGTGTACACTGCCGATAGGAAGCAAAGCTCGGTGCTGTGGTAGGCACTCATGGAGTGGCTACCCTTGTAACGCTCAGTGCCCAGCAGGTAGGGCATTCCGTTTCCGAAGACGTTGAAGTACACACCACCATCATCTGTATCCAGGAAGAAAGCATTGTAGAACGCCGCTGACTCACGAGCATATTTGAGGTAGTCGTCCTTGCCCAAAACTCCATGGAGAATCATGTAAGCAAGAATAGCCTGCTCTTGTTGCCACCAAGCCTTACGATCGTGCCACACAAACTGATGGTGACCGTTCACTTTAAGTTCACGCTCTACAACGTCATACCAGCCACCCCGCTGCTGATCCGAACCAGCAGCTGGCATCACTTCGGCGATCTTTTCGGCGAATTCAAGGTAAGAGTCCTTGGAACGCAAGGATTGCATACGCATCAGGTTCCAGGCAATTTTGAGGTTGTGGCCAACCACCGCCCGGTTTTGCTGCCAGCCCCAAGTTTGATCTTTGCTCCAATCGTCGAAGAATTTCTCCTGTACAAATGGGCTGTTTTCATAATCGGGGAAGTACTTCGTGATGGTATCGAAAGTATACTCGAGGAAGTCGGCATACTTCTCTTCACCGGTAGCCAAATAAAGGTTAATCAAATACGCCGGAGCGTGGTCACCCACCGAGTTCCAGTTTTTACGCGCCCGGTTGTGAGCCAATGACTCCTCTTTGGGGTCAAACGTAATAGGGTGGATGTGTGAGTAATACCCTTCACCATCCTTGTCTTTATAGTATTTCTCGAAAAGTTGAATGGTCTTTTCAATGTCAAACATGATCTTCGGATCACCCGTAATACGGTAGGTTTGGGTTGGCCCAGCCAACGCATATATCTGCTCGTACATGGGTATTGAATCGAAGTCGTCGCCAAACTCCGAAGTCAAGAGCTTAGTTTCTTTGTCACCTTCTACTTTCAGACCATGATACCAGTATACCAGGTCATCGTCCTTATCAAAAAACCGTAAGTGATCGCGGAGGTAGTTGGTCCCTTTTTCGGCACCTTCCAGATACTCTTCCTGGCCAGTAAGCATGTAGGCAGATGCAAAACCGTATACCATCCTCGAAATGGTGTCAGTTTCCTGTAGATAATCACCCCCTTTTTCTCCTTTCAAATGGAGCATCGTACGGTAATTCTTATAGTCAATAGTCTGATTTGGATAATCAAACTGCCACTTCAAATAGCTAGATGCAATGGATTTGATTTGTTCGATCCACCAATCCTGCTCCTCTTGTCGGTATTCACCCGGAGTAGTCGACGGAAAGATCATCCATTGAGCCTCGTACACAGTTTTTTCTTTATTTTCATTGGGGTAGAAAGTGCCGTATACAAACACAAACTGGCCCTTAGTAGCCAATAGCTCATCCATTTGGCCGGAAGCATCCTGGTAGGGTTCGTTCAGATTACGCATAGAGCGAGCATATGTAGAGGCAATAAGATTTACTCTAAACTGACGCTTATCTGAGGTTTCCAGCATAAACCAACGCTCTTGTGGATGATAGGCAAAAACGTAACCAGCGATGGTATCCGTGAAGGTGAAGTCGATATTCATAATCCGAAAAGTTAATGGTTTGAAATAGTTAAGAAGTTGTATAACGTTGAGTAAATAATACGATCAGCAACTAGTAAATGCTCCTTAGGCAAGACCCTCCTGGTCTTTATAGCCCTGAGTAATTTCTACGATGTTGCCTTCTGGATCTTTGAGCCAAACTGTTTTCCAGCCAGGAATAAAATCATCAAAATGAAGGGGGCCGAGCGTAATAACCGCCTCATCACCCATTTCT
>JBDNFP010000353.1:0-1038 GCA_041689775.1 Spirosomataceae bacterium | reverse complement strand
ATAAAATATCCGATAATTTGTGTTGTACTTTATGCTGCTCTCGCCAGTCTGATATAGTTAGAAAATACTCGTTTATCTTTGTCATGTACTGCAAAGATAAACATTCTTTCAATTGACAGAATTCTCATGCGTTTGCCCTGCACTGAGATAGATTTTAACTATTTTTAACCCTATGCTTTCCCTGTTTATTTTAGTGAGTATTATCAGTTTTTCCGGGTCGCTTCACCCCGGCCCCGTTAACGTGGCGGTAGCACAAACCACCCTGAGTCAAAGCCGAAGTGCCGGTCTGTCGCTGGCTTTGGGGGGCAGTCTGCCGGAGTTTGCCTATGGTGGACTGGCGGCTGGAGGGCTGATGTTACTTCCCAAAGATGCCGATTTGGTAGTATGGCTTGCCTACGCACCCATTCCGGTGCTGCTGGGGGCGGGTATAGCGGCCTTATATCAAAAGCCGGTAGTACTGAATCAGGCCCTAACTGCCCACACCAAGTTACCTTTCTGGAAAGGTCTGGCATTGGGTAGTACCAATCCCCAGTTATTACCCTTCTGGTCGGCGGTGTGGCTGTATCTGAGCGCGAATATGCTGATTCCGGAGCATTCAGCCAGTCAATGGATTTTTGCTCTGGGGACCTCTGCGGGAGCTTTTGGTCTGCTGGTAGGAGTAGTGTGGCTAGCCGACCGGCAGCGTATCGGTATGTACCTCAAAGGATCATGGCTCAATCGCCTTACGGGAGGTTTATTTATCGGTATGGCACTGTGGTAGTTCGTGAGGGTACTTGATTTTTAACCAATAGGTTTGTCCATCAATGTTGCTTTTTTATATGAAGTATTCCCAACTGAGTGTGTCGCATTTGCGCCGTAGGCGTATGGTACTTGTCACTGTTGTTCTGGTTGGTCTACTATTAGACCACTTTCTTAAATAATATTTTCTAAATTTGTTCGTAAAAAACTGACTATGAACGATAAGTATAAGTTATTGAAAGAAAATCCCGGAATTTGTAAACGCCTGTTTGGTATAGAATTCGGTGATTTCGAAATTGT
>JBDNFP010000352.1:0-17012 GCA_041689775.1 Spirosomataceae bacterium | reverse complement strand
CAGTCGCTCTTCTTCTGCCCAGACACTGACGATCTGAACCGTGGCTTGCCTGCGGCCACACCGTTCCCCGGAGTTACTTGCCGTCCATAACGAGTTGCCTTTGAGCTAAAAAACCCACTATATCCTTACCCCAATGAGTCAACAAGGTTTCTAATTGAGTGGGGGCAAGGCGGCGAAAGACGCGATTTAACGTGTCATGAGAAGGAATGCCACAGGGAAGTTCCAAAAACTCCCGCAGTACTTCCTCTTTATCACATGCGTAATCATACACCTCTTCAAATCCCTCATAATCTGACAGATAGCCACACAAGACAATCATTAAGATGTCACTCAACAAGTGAAAGCATTTGCCCTCTTGCCGGGGATCATCGATCTCGAAAAGTATTTAGGATACGTCCATCCCACAAAGATCGCTCACTAACTATTTCATGCAATCACCCTAATAGCCCAGCCAAATATCAAGTATTACCAGAGAAATACTCAGTAACGCCAGCCCCAGAAAACGATTGGGATAATTACTACCCTTGCTGTTGCTCAAAAAAAGTAGGCAAGAAAGAAGACCTGCACGATTCCCAACAGAATTATGAGGACAAATAGGTCGATTCGAACGGACGGAAAATTTTCGGGCATACAATCCGGGCTAAAAAAATGGCTTCTTTTAACTTTGGCTTTTAAATTTACGTTAGGTAAAAATACAATCATCAAAGCATAATCCTACACATGACGAATCAGGAAACTATATCCCTGCCGCAGCGTCACGCCCGCCCCTTTATTGGCGAGGAGTTTACGCTCAACAGCTGGGAAGACTTACAACCTTTTTTTGATATTCTTAAAAACCGAACAATCGATAGCACGGCTGATTTACGCCAGTGGTTTCTGGACCGCAGCGAGCTGGAATCGTACTTGTCGGAAAACTTTGCTTGGCGCTATATCCGGCAGACCTGCGATACGACCAACGAGGAGTTGATTCAATCCTTACAATTTTTCATCACTGAGATTCAGCCTAAACTAGCGGTGTATGGCAACGACCTGGACAAGAAAGCCGCCGATAGCGAGTTCTTGAAAGAGCTAACGGATGAGGGGTTCGATATCACGGTCCGGGGTATGATGAAAGCCATTGAGATTTTCCGGGAGGAAAACGTACCCTTACAGACTCAATTACAAACCGAAGAGCGGAAGTACGGCGCCATTGCGGGCGGAATGACCGTGACGCTTAATGGAGAGGAAATGACTCTGCAAAAAGCGGCGGATCGCCTGCAAAGTACCGATCGGGCCGTTCGCGAAGAAGCCTGGTGGATCATTACCGAGCGTCGTTACACAGACCACACGAAGCTGGACGAACTACTGAATACACTCGTAAAGCTACGTGATGAAGTAGGCCGGAACGCCGACTTTACCAATTATCGCGACTACATGTTTGCCGCCATGGGGCGCTTTGACTATACCCCACAAGACTGCTTTGAGTTTCATGAAGCAGTACATGAGGCCGTAGTACCAATGCTCAACGGCATAGCTCAGAAGCGGAAGGACACCCTGAAAGTAGAAGCTCTGCGTCCGTGGGATACCAAAGTAGATCCCGAAGGAAGACCTCCGCTGAAGCCATTTGACAGCGGACAAGAGCTACTCGAAAAAACCATTCGTTGTTTCAATCGTCTGGATCCGTTTTTGGCCGACTGCCTGAAAATCATGAAAACCATGGGGCACATGGATTTGGAATCGAGAAAAGGAAAAGCTCCGGGAGGCTATAACTACCCCTTGGACGAAATAGGAGTACCGTTTATTTTCATGAACGCGACCTCCAACCTCCGCGATATGGTCACGCTGCTGCACGAAGGTGGCCACGCCGTTCACTCCCTCGTAACCCGCGACCTGGCCCTGAACACCTTCAAACACCCGCCATCTGAGGTAGCCGAGCTGGCTTCCATGTCGATGGAGTTGCTCACGATGGACTACGTGGATGAGTTTTTTGAGAATGAAGAAGACCTCCGCCGGGCCAAAATCCAGCACCTCGAATCCATTATCGAGACCTTACCGTGGGTAGCTACCGTGGATAAGTTTCAGCATTGGATGTACGAAAACCCCGGTCACAGTGCCAACCAACGGACGGAAGCGTGGGTACGTATCTACGAGGAATTTACAGATACTGTTATGGATTGGAACAGCTTGGAGAAGTTCAAGGCGTATCTGTGGCAACGTCAGTTGCACATCTACGAGGTACCCTTCTACTACATTGAGTACGGCATGGCTCAGCTGGGAGCCATCGGCGTTTGGAAAAACTACCGCGAAAATCCGGAGGCTGGCTTAAAGGGCTACCTCGATGCGTTGAAGCTAGGCTATACTGCCCCCATTGGAGATATTTATGCGGCGGCCAACGTCCCGTTTGATTTCTCCAAAAAGAACATCACGGAGTTAATGAACTTTGTAAAAGCGGAGCTAGATGCTTTGTAATAAGTATTCGTAATGGATCATAAAGCAAAATATCCCCCTGCTGGTTTGTACCGACAGGGGAATATTTTTTGATATTACTACGCGCTATTCGGCAGTAACCGCACTGGGGGTAGGTTTGGTTTCCAGCTTTGGTTCAATTTTAGCATCAATTGGCTTCACGTAACGAGCAATAAAGATACTACCAAAAATAACCGCCATGGCCAGGAAGCCTACTGTGCCGTAATTGGTCAGTTCACCAGTAGCCGTTTTGCCAATAATAACTCCGGCCCCGTACGTTGCCATTGCCTGGGCCAGTAGCTGCACCGAGGAATTAATGGCCATAAAGCCCCCCCGTTGCTGCGGAGCTACCACCGAGGTAGTCATCGCTTGGGTGGGTACTAGCCGCCCGTTGGAGAATATAAAGAACAACCCCGACACAAACAGCACGTAGCTAAGCGGAGCCTGTGGCATGTGCGTAATCAGGTAAATGGGAATCATTGAGAGAAGGGCAAATACCACGAATATAGGGTACTTTCCCCGTCGGTCGGCAAGCTTACCAACCATAGGTGCCGAGAAGATTGTAAGTGCCCCGCCTACCAGATAAATCAAATAGATATTGGACTCACTATACCCTACATTCGAAACAAGGTACGGGGAAATGAACGGTATAATACTAAAATGCCCCAGCATGATGGTTGTAGTCAGCCACAAAGCACGTAATTGGTTGGGATTCCGGGCGATAGTGGTCACTACCTTGATAGGGCTCGGACGATCTGTCTTGCTCATCAGGTGGGAGTCTAGGCGAGGGACAAACTGCCAGATGAGGGCAATGACTCCAATGCCAAAAAAACCCACAGCTAAGAAAGGGGCGTGCCAACTAAACTCCGTAGCCATGTAAAGTCCAAAAGGAACTCCTATTACAGAAGCCGCCGAAAAAGCCGTCATCACAATAGACATGGCCCCGGCCCGGCGCTCATAAGGAAACACATCTCCCACAATCGAAAGTACCTGAGAACCCAGAATACCCCCGAAGATACCAGCAAATATGCGGGCAGCGATCAGCAACTGAAAATTGGGGGCTAGTCCGCAGGCTAGTGTACCAATCACAAAACCGGTATAAGCCATTAATACTACCTGTTTTCTGGGAAAACGATCCACAAAAAAAGCGGCTAAAAAACCCGAAATACCCGCACTGAGACTGTATGACGAGACGATGAAACCGAACGCCTGGGGACCAATATCAAAATGGCGCATCAGCTGAGGGCCAAGCGGCATCATGATCATGAAATCAACTATGTGGGTAAAGTTGATACACGCCAGCACAAACAATAATATCTTTTCCGCACGGGTCATAACAAGGTCATTGGTATTAAATCTATTCTAGCATAACCTCTAAAAGCGCCGAATTGATCTTGATTATTCACTCAGGAGCTTATCAATCAGCTGATTAAATTCATCCACAAATTTATCGTAGTATTTACCGGTACCCGGCCCCGAGAAGCCGGTATGGATATTTCTGACTTTCCCTTGTTTATCCATCACAATGGTAGTCGGAAACGACAACACCTGGCTGAGCATGGGTAGTACCAACGCAGCTGAATCTTTATCACTCACCCCGGCCAGCAGCACAGGGTAGTATACATCATAACGCTCTGACATCCGTCGTAGCTTAGGGGCAGAGTCTTCCAGTTTACTGGATCGCTCAAAAGCCAGTCCTACCACTTCGACCCCCCGAGAGCGGTTCTTCTTGTGCCAGGGAGAAAGGAATTTTGTTTCATCCATACAGTTGGGACACCATGACCCCATAATCTGCACCACGACTACCTTATCTTTAAAAGAAGGATCTTTAAGGGACACTGTTTTACCATCGGCATTGGGAAATGAGAAATCGAACGTTTCGTAGCCCGGCTTTAAATAGGTCAGTGTATTGGCATCGGGAAGCTCCGCGTTGGGGTCACGGCGGGCCGTCCAGCTTTCGTAGTCGGTAGTGCCCGACCAGTACCCACCTTTCAACGTTCCGTCTGATTGTACGGACGCTTCGAATAAATAAGCGTGTTGGCCGTCAAAACAAGATAGAAATAAACTATCCTCCTTGACATTACCCGCCAAGTAGCGGTAGTCTCCGGTAGTGGTCAGGAAAGTACCCGTAACTGCTGAGCCATTCTGTTCAAATATACCTACTGACACATACGTATCTTCCGGATTTTCTCCCCGAAACTCAACCGCCCATTTTCCACCCATCGGAGTGGGTGTTGCGCTGCTATCTTCTCTAAGAAAGCGATAATTTTCGTCAAAAACGGCTTCAAAAGAAAGCTCTCCGTAGAATTTTCCCGCCCGGGTACGGTGCCAGGTTCCGGTCAGTTTTCCACCATCTATTTTACCAATGAGCTCCGAGTCAAAAAGCTCCATGGGAATATGCAGTGAGTCATTCTGAACGTAAGCGGTGTCCATTTTCAGGCGTTCGGCACCATTTACGGCATACACGGTGTACGTTTCGCCGTCAGAGTTGGCTGTAATATCCAGCAGAAAAGGTAGCGTGTGGGTGTCCTGGTTCAGCGTAGCGCGCCAGATGCCGTTTTTTACCGTGGGAGATGAGGGAGAAGTACAAGCAATGGTTGAAAGGCCCAGGATTATAAGAATCCAAAAGGATAGTTGCTTCATCATCAGTAGATTAATAGTATCGGTAGGTTGTTAGTCAAAAATTAAATTCCCAAAGGTGAGTCGGGCGTCCCCTAGAAAATCATTAAGTTTGTAACGGACTTACCGCAAGATAAAGTTCCTTATCACGTTGCTAATAAAAGAATGGATTCATCAACTAAGTACCACGCTCCCGTAATGTTAACTGAGTGCCTCGATGGGCTTGCTATCCGACCGAATGGCACCTACGTGGACGTAACCTTTGGGGGTGGTGGGCATTCACGAGCCATTCTGGAACGTCTGACCACCGGCAGATTGCTGGTTTTTGATCAGGACGCGGACGCCCTAGTCAACGCCGAAGTACACAAAGGCGACCCACGATTTACGTTTATTGCCGCTAATTTTCGGCACCTGAAACGCTACCTAAAACTTTACAAAGCCGAAAAAGTAGATGGTATTCTGGCTGATCTGGGGGTATCATCCCATCAGTTTGATACCGCTGACCGAGGTTTTTCTACCCGTTTCGAAGCGCTGCTTGATATGCGGATGAACCAGCAAAGCGATAAAAACGCGCAGCAGATTCTCAATGAATACAACGCCGCCGAATTACAGACCATTCTGGGGCGCTACGGTGAGGTACACAACGCACGAACGGTAGCCGAAGCTATTTTTGCGGCCCGGCACAATGCGCCCATCGGAACCGTCAATGACCTTAAAGGTATTATCCAGCGGTACGCTCCCCGCCACCGGGAAAACAAGTACTTTGCTCAAATATTTCAGGCGTTACGCATCGAAGTGAACGACGAAATGAAAGTGCTGGAAGAGTTCCTGATCCAGACCCCGGATGCACTAATGCCGGGTGGACGACTGGTGGTGATGTCCTACCATTCGTTGGAGGATCGGCTGGTGAAGAATTTTATCAACCGGGGAAAGCTGGAAGGTGAAGTAGAAAAAGATTTCTATGGTAATGAAATAAAGCCCCTGAAGGGTGTCAACCGTAAACCCATGGAAGCTACCGCCGAGGAAACAGAGCGGAACCCCCGGGCACGCAGCGCAAAACTCAGAATTGCCGAACGCCTTGATTAAATCGTTTGGCATATACAATACCGATTAAGCATGGCCGAAAACAAACGCATAGACCGTTCAAAACCTACTCCTACCCCCAAACCATCGAAAAAGCAATTCTCCCTTTTCCGGTGGTTAAGTCGGTTTTTGCCATTAGAAAAAGTGTTTGGAGAAAAAACGGAGGTAAATCGGGAGTTGATCCCTATTCGCTATTTCTACTACTTTCTTTGGGTAGTTACTTTATTGGTCTTGTATGAACGCATTGGCTACCTTTCAGAAAAATATGTCAGACAAAGCCTGACTCTTAAAAAAGAAGTAGAAGATTTAAGAGCAGAATATACAACCATCAAAGCCGAATACATGAAGAGTGGTAAGCAATCGGAGGTAGTCGTAAAGGTAAAGGGGATTGGACTGGAAGAAAATCTAACCCCCCCTAAGAAAATAATTTCGCCATCTTCAGAAAGGGACTAAAAACTAAGTGTAAACGGATTGTCTGGTATATAGCCTGTGTAAAAGCAATAACTACCCCCGATTTGCTTTTACACAACCCCCACTTAATAGTATGAAAAGCCAAGGAGACCAAAAACAAGCTTTAATCAACCGGGCTTATACAATTGCTATTTTTCTCGCATTAGTAGCGGTAGCGGTAGTGATTAAGTTAGTAAGGGTTCAATTTTATGAAGTTCACAAAGGAAAAACCTGGGCGCAACGGGCAGAAGCTAACGACCTTAAAATAGATACGGTCAAGGCTATGCGGGGAAATATATACGCGACCGACGGCAGCTTACTCGCTACTTCCCTTCCCTTTTACAAAGTTGGTATTGACCCCAGCGTGGCTGATACCGTGTATTTCGAGAAAAATATTGATCAGTTGGCCGGGAACCTTGCCCAGCATTTTGGCGATTATTCTAAAAGTTATTACGTCGATAAAATCAGACGAGCTCGTAGAGCAAAAAAGCGCTACGTACCACTTCTGAGCCGGGCCATTAACTACCTAGAAAGGGAGAGAATCGAAAGCTGGCCATTCTTTGATAAAAAGAAAGCCAAGGGCGGTAAATTTGATCCTGAATACCGGCGTTATCGTCCTTTTTCTCCCATGGCAGATCGGACCGTCGGAAACCTTAACTCCCGAACCGGGCACGGACGGGTGGGACTAGAAGCAAGTTTTGATAAGCAATTATCCGGTACCGATGGCATAAGCTGGGTGGAATTACTACCCGGAGGCGTAAAAATTCCGGTGGGTGATAACAACAACATACGGCCCGAAGCCGGCTACGATATTCATACTACCCTAGACATGAACTTCCAGGACGTAGCCGAATCAGCGTTGAGACGTGCGTTGGAAAGCTTTGAGGCAAACTACGGCTGCGTGGTGGTTATGGAGGTGGGCACCGGAAAAATAAAGGCCCTGTCTAACCTTACCAGAAAAGGTCCTAATCAGTTTCAAGATGACAAAAACTACGTACTCACCCTGAAAACTGATCCTGGGTCTACCTTCAAGTTAGCCACCATGATGGCTATTCTGGAAGAAACGAATATTGATCCCGATAAGGTATGGGTCAATACCGGGACCGGCAGCCTCGATTTCCGGGGTATGACGGTCGTAGACGCACACACGGGCGGGTTTGGTAGTATTACCGCCAGTGAGGTACTGGAAAAGTCATCCAATATCGGTACCCACCTATTGATGCGGAAGTACTTTTACGACAAGCCCGATAAGTATCTTGATTACCTGGAAAAGTTTAGGCTCAAATCCCGGACAGGCGTACACATGACGGGAGAAACCGCTCCCCTTATTCGTGATCGTAGTGCAAAACAATGGAGCCGTACCTCCCTTACGTATATGTCGTACGGCTACGAAATGGGCCTGGCTCCCATTCAGATCCTGGCGCTTTATAATGCCGTAGCAAATAATGGTTATTGGGTTCGGCCCATGATCGTAGACCAGGTACGTAGTTCCAGCGCCGTAATTGATACCTACGAACCATACGTTGACCCTAATCCCATTTGTTCCGAAAGAACCGCCCGCCTTGTACGCTCCATGCTCGAAGGGGTTATACAACGCGGAACTGCGCCACTTCTCAAAGATAGCCCTTACCGAGTAGCGGGTAAAACTGGTACTGCCCAGAAGCTCATCAACGGAAAGTACCTGAAAAACAAAGCACTTCGTACTTCATTTGTAGGTTTCTTTCCCGCCGAGCGACCAAAATATAGTTGCTTTGTGTTGGTAGATAACTCCGCCGGAGGCAATACAGAGCGATACGCGGGTGAGGTGGCGGCTCCGGTGTTCAAACAGATAGCCGACCGCATCTACGCCTATGACCTTAGTCTGCATGAGCCCGCTAAGTTGAAAGTCGGAAGCAGCAGCTCAGTAGTACACTGGGCCGGAAATGCCGAAGATGTACGACTCTTGGCCGGCGCACTCAACATGAGTTCACCTCCTGATAGTGCCAAATGGATTTCTGCCAGTACGGGCAGCAAAGGCAGGACTTCCTGGAAAACAAGACAGGTAGAAGGAGAGGAAGTACCCGACCTACGCGGTATGCCCCTCCGTGATGCCTTGTTCATTATGGAAAATAAAGGATTCAGGGTTACTTTTAAGGGAAAAGGAAAGATAGTTTCGCAGTCGCTCACGCCAGGGTCTAAGGTACTTTCTCAGAAAAACATTATGCTTAGCTTACAATAAGAAATATGCAACAACACTCGTCAGATATACTTTTAAGTACACTAGTTCAGGAAATATCGGATGCCAACGTCATTGGTGCTACCGAACTCTTTATTACTGATATAGTGCTTGATTCCCGAAAAGCCTCAGCAGGGACCCTATTTGTAGCGGTTCGGGGTACCCAGGTGGATGGTCACCTGTTTATTGACAAAGCCATTGAGCTTGGTGCCAGGGCTATTCTCTGTGAAGAGCTACCCGTTAGTACCCGCCCGGAAGTTACCTACATTCAGGTGCTGGATTCGGCCCAGGCCATGGGTCTTTTGGCCTCGGCTTTTCACGGGCATCCCTCCCGCCACATGCAGTTAGTCGGAGTTACGGGTACCAACGGTAAAACCTCAGTAGCAACGCTCCTCTTCCAGACGTTCCGGGCACTGGGTTACCGCTGTGGATTGGTCTCAACGGTCCAGAACCAAATCGAAGACGAGGTTATTCCGTCGACGCATACTACCCCTGACTCGGTAACGCTAAACAGATTGCTAGCCCAAATGCAGCAGCAAAAGTGTACGCATGTATTTATGGAAGTGAGCTCACACTCCGTCGTGCAGCACCGGATCACCGGCCTGACTTTCGGAGGAGGTGTTTTTACGAATATCACGCACGATCACCTCGATTTCCACAAGACGTTTGACAATTATATCAAAGCAAAAAAGGGTTTCTTTGACCAACTACCCCGCGAGGCCTTTGCGTTGGTAAACATTGATGATCGCCGTGGCAATGTGATGGTACAGAATACCGCCGCTACTATACACACCTACTCCCTGCAATCGATGGCTACTTTCAAAGGGAAAATGCTTTCGGAGACCTTACACGGCATGCACATTGACTTCAACGGTCAGGAAGTCTGGTTCCGGCTAATCGGCCGGTTCAATGCCTACAATTTGCTGGCAGTATATGGTGCGGCGGTTTTGATGAGCGAGCTGCCCGAAGAGGTACTAACTGCACTCTCGAACCAGCAAAGCCCTCCGGGAAGATTTGAGCAAGTGCACTCTGAGCATGGCGTAGTGGGTATTATAGACTACGCCCACACCCCTGATGCCCTACTCAACGTACTGGAAACAATCAAAGAACTCCGGCAAGGGAGTGAGCAGGTAATTACTGTAGTGGGCTGCGGTGGAAACCGGGACGCAGAGAAGCGGCCCAAGATGGCTACTATTGCCTGTCAACTTAGTAGTAGAGTCATCTTGACGTCGGATAATCCGCGATACGAAGAACCGCAGGTTATCCTCGATCAAATGTTGGAAGGGGTACCCCCCATTGACTTCAAAAAAGTAAAGGTGCTAGCCGACCGGCGGGAGGCTATTCAACAGGCCTGCCTCGAAGCCAGACCCGGTGATATTGTGTTAGTAGCCGGTAAAGGTCACGAAACGTATCAGGAAATCAAAGGTATAAAATACGATTTTGATGACCGGGAGGTATTAAGTACTGCACTGGCGACCTACGTTAGGTAACCAAAATGAGGGGTTGTTAGCTAGCTATCCCTCATTTTACGTCAAATATCCTTTCAGACATTATGAAGATAGTAGATAAAAAAGCAACTTTGCCTGACCATTAGCGGCAATCACAATTCCTCTTCAAATCATGCTTTACTATTTGTTCGACTACCTCGACAAGCAATTTAACTTCCCTGGCGCGGGCGTATTTCAATATATTTCTTTCCGTGCTCTGGGCTGTACGATTCTCTCTCTTTTGATTGCAGCACTGTACGGACATAGGCTGATTGATTTTCTACGCAGAAAACAAGTAGGCGAAAACATCCGGGATTTGGGATTGGACGGACAGATAGAGAAAAAGGGAACTCCTACCATGGGTGGGTTTATTATTCTGGCTTCTTTGCTCATCCCGGTTCTACTGTTTGCCAAGCTATCTAATGTCTACATCGTGCTCCTGATTATTACCGCCGTCTGGACTGGTATGATCGGGTTTGTAGATGATTATATCAAGAAATTTAGGAATAATAAAGAAGGGCTCCACGGCCGTTTTAAAGTGATAGGTCAGATCGGCCTGGGACTGATCGTCGGACTCACCCTTTCGTTCAATGATCACGTGCGTATCCGGGTGTACGACGAGCCTTTGCTCAGCTCTACCATCGGAGAAGTACAGCGCTACCAAGATGTGGTTCATCCAACCATTACCACGGTACCTTTTATGAAAAATAATGAATTCGATTACAGTTCGTTACTATTCGGCTGGCTACCCGATGAGTACACCTGGATCGTATACACCCTGGTTGCCATTTTTATTATCACGGCTGTTTCCAACGGAGCCAACATCACAGACGGCATCGACGGTCTGGCCGCCGGTATCTCTGGCATCATTGCCCTAACTCTCGGCGTACTGGCTTATCTTTCGGGTAACGCCAAGTTTGCGCAGTACCTCAACATCATGTACATCCCCAACTCGGGAGAACTGGTAATTTTCTGCGCTGCTTTTGTCGGCGCCTGCGTCGGGTTTCTTTGGTACAACGCCTACCCAGCCCAGGTTTTCATGGGTGATACGGGTAGTCTGATGCTAGGGGGAGTCATTGCCGTACTGGCGTTGGCAATTCGTAAAGAGCTATTGATTCCGATCATGTGTGGTGTGTTTCTGGCGGAAAACCTCTCAGTCGTTATGCAAGTCAGCTACTTTAAGTACACCAGGAAACGCTTCGGGGAGGGCAGGCGTATTTTTCTAATGTCGCCGCTGCACCACCATTTTCAGAAAAAGGGCTACCACGAATCTAAAATTGTTACCCGTTTCTGGATTGTTGGAATCATCCTGGCCATCATGACACTGGTGACTTTAAAGTTGCGCTAATTATTTCTGGTTGTAATCATATTTGGGCCCACCGGGAATTTTCCGGCGGGCTTTTTCGTCTTTAGTGCAAAGGCTAACTTCCCCCTTGGCATACTTTTTTTATACATTTCCTTCCCACATAACGAGCATGAAAAAAGAAATACTAGTACTGACTTCACAGATAGACATATTTGCCCAGTTTGAAGCCGTTCGGCAATACAGCGTAAACCTGTGCACACCGTTGCAGGTAGAAGACTACGTTCCCCAACCCGTCGACTTTGTGAGCCCACCCAAGTGGCACTTGGCTCATACTACCTGGTTTTTTGAAGAGTTTGTATTGGCTAAATTTAGCCCAGGCTACCAGCGGTTTCATCCCGATTTTAGCTATCTGTTTAATAGCTATTACAATCACGCAGGTAGCCGGGTAGTACGTACAGATCGAGGAAATATTACTCGCCCCGGAGTGGAGGAAGTGTACGAGTATCGCCGCTACGTCAACCAAGCCATGCGACAGCTTCTGAACCTTTTCAGCATCCCGGCCGATGTAGAGGAAGTCGTGACCCTTGGGCTTCATCATGAGCAGCAACACCAGGAACTTCTCATTACAGATCTGAAATATATCTTTGGCCATAACCCTATTTTCCCTGTTTATAAAGAAGGTTTTTCACTCACAGAGGTATTGAACAACGCATCGGGCTTCGCCTCGATCTTGGCCGGGGTCTATGAAATTGGGTTTACGGGGGAAGGTTTTTGCTATGACAATGAGTTGGGCAGGCATAAAGTATATCTCGATGATTTTGAAATAAGCAAAGCCTTGGTCACCAACGGAGAGTACCTAGATTTTATAAACGATGGAGGTTACCAACGCTTTGATCTTTGGCTGGATGAAGGCTGGCAGTGGGTCAATAGTCGACGAGTCGAAGCGCCCCTGTACTGGCACAAAATAGATGGCCAATGGCGTACCTATACTCTGGGTGGCTTACAAAAGATTAACCCCGATTCGGTACTTTGCCACATCAACTTTTACGAGGCTGCGGCCTTTGCCGAGTGGAAAGGTATGCGCTTACCCACTGAGTTTGAATGGGAAATAGCAGCCACCCAACTTAACTGGGGACAGCGCTGGGAATGGACACACAGTGCCTACCTGCCCTACCCTAAATTCAGCAAAGCACCGGGGGCCATTGGCGAGTACAACGGCAAGTTCATGATCAATCAGATGGTATTGCGCGGCGGCTCCACGGCGACCTCGCCTGACCATAGCCGTGCTACCTACCGTAATTTCTTTCACCCCCACCTACAATGGCAATGCACGGGCATCCGGCTGATTCGGTAACCGTGTGCTGCTACTTCTCTAAACCTATAATTTCGAACCGTTTTGCAACCTATTACTATTGAAACACTTAGTCCATTTAGTCAAGATGTACTGAAAGGGCTGTCGGCCAAGCAGAAATATATACCCTCTAAATACTTCTACGACGACAAGGGGAGCCGGATATTCCAGCAGATTATGGATATGCCGGAGTACTATCTCACGCGGGCCGAAATGGAGATTATGACGCTTCATCCGGACGAGATTGCCGCGGCTATTCCTTACAGAGAAGCATTTAATATTATTGAGCTGGGTGCCGGGGACGGGCTAAAAACAAACGAATTATTAAAGTTTTTGATCAACCGCCACACTGACTTTACGTACATGCCCATTGATATTTCAGGGGAAGCCATGCAGCATCTTGAAAAAAAACTGGCCGCAAGCCTACCCAATCTAACTGTGCATCCGCTTGTGGGTGATTATTTTGAGGTATTGAAAAACCTGGATACGGGAGGTCGTCCGAATCTATTTTTGTTCCTGGGGGGAAATATCGGAAATTATGAAATGAGTGACGCCGTTGCTTTACTTCAAATGCTTCATATTTCCATGCAGCCCAACGACCGCCTTCTTGCGGGCTTCGATTTGCGCAAAAATCCTCAAGTAATCCAACTAGCCTATGACGATCCCCACGGTATTACCCGGTCCTTTAATCTGAATCTTTTGAACCGGATGAACCGGGAGCTGGGAGGTGACTTTTTGCTCGATAACTTTGACTTTTACAGCTTCTATAACCCCTACAATGGAGAAGTGCGTAGTGCTCTGGTTAGCCTGCAAGCACAAGAGGTCGTGTTGAAGAACCTTGATCAGACGTTTCAATTTGAACAGAATGAACTGATCCGTACTGAATTATCCCGAAAATACACTTTGCCCGAAATTCAGTCTCTTGCGCACGACAGTGGCTTTGAAACGGAACATCACTTTTTTGATAAAAATCACCTTTTTACGGATAGTTTGTGGGTAAAACCATGAACAGAAAAGTTTAACGAGAAGTTATCATGCAGAATATCAGAAGGCTACCAAGAGTTTCACAATTATAAAATAGGCCACGCTTACGGTAATCCACTAAAAAGGTCATCCTAATGATATTGTCGCATTACATGAGATCCGGACTTACATCGTTAGATCAATAACCCGGATATACAACGAACACTATCTCCTAATTCCCTTTATATGCTTACCCTTAATTCTTTAAAACTAACTGGCTTTATTCTCGGCTTTTGCCTGATTGGAAGTGCAGCTACTGCTGCCAATCTATTTCCTGCTGATTCTGTCCAAAAGCTTTCTACTCAGGAAGCGGCCGAAGAAAACAGATTTACGAAAACGGTTCTGTCTACTGACTTGAATGAACCCATGGAGCTGGCCGTAGCGCCCGACGGAAGGGTTTTCTTTACCGAGCGCAAGGGTAATTTCTACCTGTATGATCCAGCTTCGCGGAACACAAAACTGATCCGGGAGTTTCCGGTGTACTGGGAAACCAAATTTGGTAACGGACTTATCGGTCTGGCCCTTGATCCTGATTTTGCCAAAAATCATTACATCTACTTTTACAATACCCCGATTTCTGAAACGCCCAAACAACACGTTTCACGCTTTACCCTCCTAGACGATAACACGCTGGATATTGAATCAGAAAAAGTCATCCTTGAAATAAAGATCGATTACGAAATAAGCCGACACACGGGTGGCTCACTAGCTTTTGGACCAGACGGCAACCTGTACATTTCTACCGGTGACAATACCAGTCCCTTTGCTTCCAATGGTTTTACGCCCATCGACGAGCGTCCTGATCGGGTCCTATTTGATGATCAGCGCTCGGCGGCAAACCCCAACGATCTGCGGGGGAAAATACTTCGGTTACACCCCGAAGCAGACGGAACCATCACCATTCCGGAGGGTAATCTCTTTTCTGAGGGGACAGCCGGTACGCGTCCAGAGATTTACGCTATGGGCTGCCGCAACCCCTACCGTATCACCGTTGATTCCGAAACAGGTTTTCTGTATTGGGGCGAAATTGGCCCGGACGGCGGAAAGGACGGCGACCGAGGCCCAAAGGGTTACGACGAGTACAATCAGGCGCGGAAGGCCGGAAACTTTGGCTGGCCTTACTTTATAGGCGACAATAAAGCCTACCGTGACTTTGACTTTGCTACCGAAAAGGTAGGAGCGCCTTTTGATCCAGCCAATATCATTAACAACTCCCCGAACAACACCGGGATAAAAAATCTTCCCCCGGCACAGAAAGCCCTGATCTGGTACCCCTACGACGAATCTCCCGAGTTTCCCGAACTAGGCAAAGGGGGGCGTAGCGCTATCATCGGCCCGGTGTACCATTACGACTCTGCTTCAAAGTCTTCTACTAAGTTTCCAGCCCACTACGATAGGGCATTATTCATTACCGAATGGATGCGTAACTGGGTCTTTGCTGTTCATCTTGACGAAAATCACAACTTCAAAAACCTCGACCCTTTCATGCCTACCACCGGCGATTTTCGCCGCCCCATTGACATGACTTTCGGACCCGACGGCTCGCTTTATGTCCTCGAATACGGCTCTGTGTACGGTATTGATAATCAAGACGCCCGACTCGTCCGGATCGACTACAATGCGGGCAACCGCGCCCCTATAGCCGTTATTTCAACCAAAGATACTATCGGAACGGCTCCCTTGAAAGTTAGCTTTGACGGTGGTAAGAGCTATGATCTTGATGGAGATTCTTTTACCTACGAGTGGAAATTCGACGGTAAAACGGTTGGTTCTACCACCCCACAGGCTACCTTCACGTACGCTAAAAATGGCATTTTCCCGGCTGTTTTGAAAACAACCGACCCCACAGGAGCCATCCATACCGATACATTACTTATTTGGGTAGGTAATACGCTACCTCAGGTAGCCGTCAACACTACTAATAACCGTACCTTTTACTTCGATAACGAGCCTTTTGCATACTCAGTGAAAGTTACGGATAAGGAAGACAAGGTAATCGATCCCCGTCGGATCAACGTGAGGATGAATTTCACTCCGCAGCTTCCTAATCAGGCCCTGCTCATCGGGCATCAGGAAGATACCGAAAGCATAGATCAAGGGAAAAGTCTGTTGGAAAAAAGTGATTGTAAAGCCTGCCATCAGATCAACAAACCATCCGTCGGCCCGGCATTTGCGGATGTTTCCATGAAGTATCGAAACGACAACGGTGCCTTAGCCCGGCTTACCAATAAAGTCATCACGGGTGGTGGTGGCGTATGGGGCGAAGTGGCTATGAATGCCCACCCCCAACTATCCAAAGAAGAATCTACCGAGATTGTGAAGTATGTGCTGACGCTGGGAAAAACTATGAACTCCCTACCCGCGAAAGGCACGAAGGTTCTCAAAGAGCACATGCAGGAAGATAAACCGGGTATTTATCAGTTGAGCGCCTCCTACACGGATGATGGTGGAGCTATTCAGCCGCTTATCGGCCGGGCATCCTTATGGCTACGGCCCGCGAAGGTAGAAGCTGAGCAGGCAGACAGTATCTATCAGTCCAAAAAGCAGCGTAATGGTCTTTCCGAACTTCATGATGGATCATACTTTATTTTGAAAAACATTGATCTAAAAAACCTTACCGCACTCACCTACCGTTACGCCGTGGCAAAACCCGGCCTAAGTATAGAAGTACATAGCGGTTCTCCAATGGGACCTTTACTGAGTTCACTGGAATACAAGCCGACGGCTGATGCCACTACTTTCCAAGAAATCACTGCCCCGCTGAAACCCCTTGCGGGTTTGCACGATCTTTACTTTATGTTTGTGCGCAAGAACGATAAGAAGTCAACCGCTAATGGGTTACTCGACTGGGTCAAGTTTGGGAAGTAATGGTTAAGTAAGTAAGTGTTCAGACAAAATTAGTATATATCTATTCTCTTCGTCCAATAGGACGAAATGCGAAGTTCATTAAAAATTTGACAGAAGAGCAAAAAGGTTCTTTACAACGGGGCTATTCTTATGGAAAAAGCCCGTTGTATAGCAGAAAGTGTCATT
>JBDNFP010000351.1:0-13053 GCA_041689775.1 Spirosomataceae bacterium | reverse complement strand
TATTTCCTATTTGGGGCTAACGATCCCGATCGGGCAGGGAATGCTGATTGATTACCGAAGAGCGACGCTGCGGCAAGCCGAAGTTTTCCAAAAAATCGCGGATACGGAAAGGGTTAAACTCGTCAATAAAGTTGTGCTGACGGCCGCCAAGGACTATTGGAACTGGTACTTTGCTTTCAAGCAGTTCAGGCTCGCTGCTGAGTTCTATGACCTGGCAAATGTAAGGTACGATGCCATAACCCAACGATCTAATTTGGGTGAAGCAGCAGCTATTGATACCGTGGAAGCACTGGTAACTCTCCAAGATCGACAAGTGCAGGTAGACCAAGCCACCCTGGAATTACGAAATGCCCGGCTGCTATTATCAAACCACCTATGGGGTGCCGATCAGCTACCCCTCGAATTACCCGATGGAGCCATCCCGCAACCCGCGGTTGGACGTATCGTGGAAGCCAACGAATTAGTAATTCTCCGTGACATGGCACGAATTCGTCATCCCGAAATAATAAAGTATACCTTCAAGCAACAACAGCTAAAAATCGACGAAAGATTGGGGCGGGAAATGTTAAAACCCATGGTTAATTTGAGTGCATCCGCTCTTTATAAAGGGGTTACCTTCAATGGTTCAGAAACTAACACAGGTATTCGCAACGCTCAGGACAATTATAAATTCATGGTAGAACTGTACTTCCCGATTTTTCTCAGAAAAGAACGAGGAAAATTACAACAAATCAGAATTAAACAAGTGCAGACTAACCTTGAACAACAGCAGGTGCAGCGGGAGATAACAACTGAAATCAATACTGCCTTCAACGATGTGAAAACCTTGGAAGGTCAGATCAGGCTGCAAAACAGGGCTGTCGAGAACCAGCAAATATTACTCAGAGCTGAAATACAAAAGTTTGGTTTTGGCGAGAGTTCATTATTTCTAGTCAACTCTCGGGAGTCTAAACTTAACGAACTCAAAGTAAAAGTGGAGCTACTTCGAATGAAGTACGAAAAAGGACTCGCTACGCTCTTATTTGCTTCAGGCATCAGTAACTGGGAAAACCTTTAATCAATTTTCGGAGTAGTACCCCAAATAAGAATACAACTTCTCAAACGAATCCTTGGTTGAATCATCGATCAGGGATTTTTTTAACTGGGAGGCATACTCCACAAATAATGTCTCAAACTCAAAATTTTCAGATAGCCGCGCGGCAATTAATCCTTTAAAGTATCGATGCACTGGATTATAAATGTAGGGACAAGGCTGTCTCGGCAAATCGTTAATGATGTAGTCTACTTCGATAATATTACGAGCAATATCGAAGAAAGCAAACCCTTTTTCCACAAAAAAAGAACAGATATCTTCACACGTCTTTTCAAGCTCCTCACTATTGTTAATCTTATATCGAAAGTAATTACGCTGCCTAAAACGCCCGATCGTCGTAAGTAAGGTATTGGCGTCTTCCCGGAAATCTATCCGGTTACTAAGGAATTGTTGGGCGATAATTTCAAGCCGATCATGCCTAGTTCCAAAATGGACATTGACCCAAAGCTCATCATCGTAAGGACTAAAAGAAAAAATCACATTCTCAAAGCCCGTTTTAGTAGTTTTCCGAAACTGTCTCAACTCGGGCAGATGATAAAAGGCATTTTCACGAAAAAAATCTTGCAAGTTTGCTAATAACTTTGCTTCTAATCCTTGAATACTCATTACCTGGCTTTTTTTTAAAACACATATTATCCAGATATGTTTATCCCTAAGGCAGACCAACCAACGCATTTATGTCCTAAACACTGAATACTTCATGCTTCGATATTTATTTGTTTTACTTCTCTATCCCGCAGTATCCTATTCGCAAACCCTGACCTCTACGATACGAGGAATTGTTCGGGACGCTGACACCCACCGTGCACTATCAAGCGCCAACATTCAATTAGTTAGTACCACGCAAGGAGCCACTTCCGATAAAAACGGTACTTTTCGATTTGCTCGGCTCCCCACAGGTCGTTATAGTTTAACGATTTCCTACGTGGGTTACGAATCCTTCACAGTGCCAGAAATTTTGCTAGAATCCGGCAGGGAGAAGATTATTGAAATCGATCTGCACCAAATAAGTCAGCAACTGGAAGAAGCAGTAGTTAGAACCACCCAACCGTCTGTTTACAATAGCATTCAAACCATAAGTACCGAACAAACCCTGCGGTACGCTGCCACCTACCTCGACCCTGCGCGGGTAACAACCTCTTTCCCGGGTGTTGCAACTGCCAATGATCAGGCAAATGGATTGGTTATCAGAGGAAACTCACCCAACGGAATGCAATGGCGATTGGAAGGAGTTGAGATCGTGAATCCAAATCACCTTTCCAACGCGGGTACTTTCAGCGATCGGGCCACGCAAACCGGTGGGGGCGTCAATATACTGAGCACTCAGCTGCTGGCAGATTCCTACTTCCTTACCGGGGCATTCCCGGCCGAATACGGCAATGCCTTGTCGGGAGTGCTTGATATGCGCCTCCGAAATGGAAATAATGAAAAGAAAGAATTCGTAGCCCAAGCCGGACTTATCGGGTTAGATATTGCAGCAGAAGGTCCATTTTCAAAAAAATCCAAGGCTTCTTACCTAGTAAACTACCGGTATTCGTTTACGGGCCTGCTCGGGATCGTAGGTGTTACCTTTGGCGGTGAAGACATCCGTTTTCAGGATTTATCTATTCAGATTGCTGTCCCTACCCAAAAAGCGGGTGAATTTACCTTTTTTGGCATCGGCGGTGTTAGCTCCAACACATTTGCGGCCAGTAGAAATATTGAAGACTGGGTATTCCAAAAAGATGGCTTTGACATCGACTATTCCAACAAAATGGGTGCAATTGGAATGACTCATACACTTCCACTCAGGAAAAAAACCGGTATAAAAAGCGTATTGGTGGGTTCGGGCTTAAAAAACTCCCGGAATGGCTATATACTTTCTCAGGCAAATACCGATCGCAGGTTTCTGATAGAAGAAGATGCGGTACAAAAAACAAGGCTTTCCTACTCTACCTCCATCAACCACCGGCTGAACCCGCAGAATCTTTTCAAGGGGGGACTTTTTGTTACCTACCAGAACGATAGTATTTCTTCCCGACCTAATGTAATTTCCTTTGGAAAATTAGAGGGATTGATAATCCAGCCTTACCTGTCATGGCAATGGAAACCTACCCCACGACTAACCGCTGATGTTGGTTTTCATTACTTAAACTACACATATAACAACACTAGTTCATTCGAACCTAGAGGGGCTGTCAGGTATCAGATTAACCCTGAAAATTCGTTCAGCCTATCCTACGGGCTACATAGCCAACTACAACAACCACAAACCTACCTGGCCGTAAAGAATAGTAATACCCTACAAAATCTTCGGCCTAACCGTTTTTTGACTCCCACACGAGCCCACCATTTTGTGGCCGGCTACCAAAAAGCTTTTGGTACAAAGGGACTGTTGAAGGTCGAGGGGTATCTACAAAACATATTTAATGTACCGGTCGTCACCACTTCACCTCTGGTCAGTTTTCGGGTAGTTCCCTCCTTTTCTACCCTTAATCTGGTAGAAACCTTCATTGATCAGGAGCTGCAAAATGCCGGCACGGGCAGAAACTACGGTCTAGAAGTAAGCTACCAACGGTACCTAACCAAGTCATACTACCTGATGGTATCAGGCTCTTTGTATAATTCCACCTATGTGGGTGGCGACGGGGTACGGCGCGACACCCGCTACAACGGAAACCATACGTTTAGCTTCACCGGAGGAAAAGAGTATACCACCAAAAATAAATCAATTTGGGGAATCAACACCCGCATCCTTTGGCTGGGTGGCTTTCGGGATACCCCCATCGATATCGAGTCGTCGCGGAATGAACGTACCACCGTATACACGGTGAGAAATGCCTTTACAATTCAAATGAAAGATTATTTCCGGCCTGATTTACGGATTTACTGGAAAAAAAATAAAGCAAAGTATAGCCGCACCCTCGCCTTGGATATTCAGAACGTGAGTGGTACTCAAAACGAGGCGTTCAGCTACTACGACATTTTCCAACGTCAACTTGTGAAGAGATATCAATTAGGACTCATTCCTATTCTAAGCTATCGGTGGGAGTTTTAGAGTTATATATTCGCTCCTTTGCAAAGTTGCCAAGTCAGGCCTAGGTCTTGAACTTTTTTTGCCGTAAGTTTGTCACTGGAACGAGATCTAAATCTCCCATTCTAAGGGGGCGACTGGTATTGACAGCGGGTTGAAGGTCTGTGTGTAAGCATGCCGAGAGTTGAGGGTATCTCTCGTTAATCAATGCTTCTCAAACAATATCTGGCGAGTCAAACTACGCCATGGCTGCCTAATCCGGAGGATTTAGCAAATGCCATCATCCCTCCACCCTACGTGCTGCCGGGTGGATTCAGGGGTGTCGAATCGCAGCGCTGGTTGATATAGTGATACGGAAAATCAACGAGACCCTAGTATCTAAGGCTACGATAAAGGTCCGCCGTGAACCTAGTCTGGCTCGAAAATCAAATCAAGGATAAGCATGTAGAAGGCGCAGGGTTTCTCTGTTCTGGACGAGGGTTCGAATCCCTCCGTCTCCACGAAATGCCGTTTCTGGCCTCAGGAACGGCATTTTTGATTTTCGGGACAATTTGGGGTCCTAGTAGGCCTGTTAAAAAATCTACAAAAGTGATCGAATCTAACTTAGATAAACCTTATAGACTGGCGGTATTTCGGAACCGTAAGGGAGATTTGACTAAGGAGTGGTACGTTGAGTTTATATGCTTTCTCTGAGGTTGAGAATGATTTAGTACGTAAGCGGTTGAAGATTCCTCTGACTTATGATTCTTTGGAGGCTCGCATGAAGTATGCGACAAAGAAAATTAATGAGATAAATGACTTTCTCTGCCTGGGTTATTACTTCAAGAAAGATGGCATTGACTTTATTGACCAGGAGGATATCGATTTAAACAGTTCGTTGTTTCTTATTCAATCCCTCTATCAGACAATCGAGAACTCAGGTAGCTATCTCCGAAAAAAAAGTAAGGGTACCTACCGAACGGCAGTGAATAAGGCTGCTGATTTCTTTCCGGCTGATTTTCTCTTTACTTCCTTGACCGATGCCCATATCCTGAAACTTAGGGATTCCTTGGTAGTGTAAACTATGTAATGCTATCGAGCAATTTGAATTAGCTTAGCAAAAAAACAGTAAAGAGAGATAGGAGTTTAAAATCAGTACTTTCTTATGATTATATGTCCTAGCTGCCAAAGTGATTCTATCAAATTGAATGGTCACATACACAACGGAAAGCAGAACTACTTATGCAAAAAATGCGTTAGCCAGTTTGTTCTTCATGCCGAAAACAAGGTAATTACCCAGCAGGAGAAGCCTTGGTAGATAAACTATTATTGGGGAGAATATCCTTGGCGGGTATAGCCCGCACACTGGAAGTCTCACAGGTTTGGCTACAAGAATACATCAGCAAATTATAGGCAGCCTGCCCAGATGATTTATGTGCAGACTTACGTGACCAAGCAGCGATGCAGGCGCATTTAGCAGATAAATTTGACACCTATATTTACGAAATAAACCCTCTAAAAAAACACTTCTCCGTTTGAGTGTCGAGATCCATGGGCGGATATTGAGGCATTTAACCCTGGATTAGAGGGTTATTTTGAGTTGTTTATCCAATCCAGGACCCGTTGATGGAGGAGTTGTACGAAGCAAAAGAGGGCATATTGTATGAGTTATATCGTTTTGAGGCCAATGAGATGTGGACGGGGCCGCCCGGCGGCTTCGTCCAGAACAAGGGAAAGCTACTTCTTCTATTTGCAGGGCATTCGTACACTAGGTAGAGTACGAATATCATTCTAGCCGGGGGGATGGTAGGACAGAAAAAGTATTGGGACAGGATAGGGAAGGAAGGAACTTTTTAATTTGCCATGTTGTGAAGATAACAGAATAAAGGCTCAAAAAGCCTGCCAACAACTGTACTGTTAAACCTGCTTTTTGAGGATTTATTCTGTGTGTTTTCTGAACCGATGGAGGCGGTTTAAACAGGAAAAGATCTTTTGTGACTTCCCATTTTAAAGTATCTGTGAGTTACATAGGTGGATTCAAGTAATAATTGAGAAGAATACTTTTTTGAACAAAATATTCTAGCTATTCCTTGCCGGGAGCCCGATAAACAATAGATTTTTTAGATGCTGCATCAATATCGGATGGTGTAAGTAACGCAGTCATTGAGACCTTAACAAGACCCGAAGCATTAACAGTTAATCCAATTGTAGTAGTAGAAATATCATCGGGGATCTCAGCAATAATGTACGCATCTTCCCCACCAAGTGCATAATAAAATGACTCAATTTTACCACCCATTTCTTGCGCCATTTTTTCAATGGAAGCTCTGCGCACAGACCCGCCCTCCTGAATTAACCCCTTTATTCCATTGGAGTTATACGTTGCTTTAATTAAATACTTATTCATGTGTGTTATTTTTGAATTCCTCCTCTTTATCGCTTTTCGGATTCGCCCCGTTTTTATAATGGTTTCTGGTCTCCATTCGTATTCAAACAATATGGTTCTTTGACAATTTTTGTGGTCATAGGGCTTGGGCCAAGACTCGCAGCCTGAGATGCTCGAAGTTGGGCAGTCCGTAACTGATGCGCTTGACGTATCGGATGACGTTGTTGAGGCCTTCGGTGGCCGCGTTCGTCAGCCCCTGGTGGGCGAAGTTAGCGATCGGCCTTAGCCAGTTGGAAAGCGTCTGGATGAAGTCGATCACACCGCGTTGCCTGATGGTCTTAGCCTTGACCATCCACTCAACCAGAGCCTGTTCCAGCTCATCGGGATTGTCGGCCTAATCGAAGCGCAGGTGGAAATCATCACGCAGGGCCATCAACTGGCCCAGCAGGGGACTGTAAGCGAAGGCAGCCTGTAACCTGGCCTGCTGGGCGGGCGTGGGCCGGGCCTTGAAGAGGTCCCAGCTGATGTTCTTGAAGGCCTCGACCTCAGGCTGCTCGCGGCGCAGCTTGCGGCGGAAGACGTCGAGCGATTTGTTGAGAGCCTTCACTACGTGAAAACGGTCGACGACGTGGATGGCCTGAAGGAAGAAGCGCTTGCTAATCGTGCTGTAGGCAGACCACATGTCGAAGCTAACCGACTCGATCTGAGCGCAGAACTTCGTTCGGCTGGGCAACACGTCCAGGGCGATGTTCCTGTCCAGGTCGACCAGCACGCAGCAGTAGCTAGCCTTGCCCTTGCGGTGGTCGATTTCGTCAATGCCCAGCCGCCGCACGGCGGCGTAGCGGGCGGGCAGGTCGAGGCGGGCCCGCACTTGCCGATAGTAGATCCGCTCGACGGTCTTCGCATTCACATCGAGCAGCGCGCCTACCTCGGTGAAGGGCTGCTTGGCGCAGCAGTCAAATATCCATCGCCGGGCGACCCCGTTTGCCTGGCGGTGGCTGTGGCTCTTGCCGGGGTCGGCGAAAGCCAACCGTTCGGTGAAGTAGCGATCGCAGTCGGGGCAAAAGAACTGCCGCATCCGCACTGACAGCCACACCTGGCGGCCCGAGATGTCCAGGTCACGCACTTGTCGCAAAGTGTGCTGGTTGACTTGGGCAGTGGGGACACGGCTGCTGTGGGGTGCTGACATGGCAGGAGAGCGTTATGCGTTTGGGCGACAGCTAGACGCCTTCAACGACCAAATTAGGCAGCGACAAAAGCGCTTGATAAAAGTCTGTTTCTTGCATATTTGAACTTAACCACAAAAATTGTCAAAGAACAAACAATATTAATTTAGATATACGAATCATAAGTATAGCACATATTTTTTGTATTTATGCAATTAATTTCAGTACTTTTTAAATATATACTGTACCAGTCCAATTTTTTATAGCATTTTAAGTGTTATAGTTTCTCAACCAAGGTTTCTGTCCCATAGATATTTATGTGGAGTGAGTTTAAACTACTTTGATCATGCTTGTCTTGGTAAATCTGTGGGGGCAAAGACTATGGATTAGAAATAAAGGCTCAAAAAGCCCGTCCAATAATCTAACTAGTTAAACCTACTTTTTGAGCCTTACTATTGGGGGTTTTCTGAACTAATTGAGGCGGTTCAATAAGGTATGGCTTTCTGAGCCTATGTAAAAGGCCTGTGAGACACCATAGCCGTCGGGCTAACGGCCTCGGACGCCCGTGCGAAGGCCCAATCTTTATAGAGAAAGCGAATATCGACTTCAAAACAGCTTCGGAGAATCGCAATATTACGTAGTGGTCGCGCTTCTCCGAAGCTTACTAATCAATTGAATATGAGACACTAAAAAGGTTTTCCTTCTCCAAATCTTTTATTAGCCTGACGGCTATGGTGAGACACAGGCCAAGGTGAAGAAAACAATTCTTGGCGGCAAAAGCAACGGTTTCCAGGGAGGCTTCAAATAAATGGCCGTTTTAAGGGACTATTTCCCCAGAGCACACAAATATTTTTAAAAATGTTCTGAAATAAGTTGCCTCTTTTCCACCTAAACAAACAGTAGAATCAAGGTCAAAATAATCCCTCCCGATGTAAAATAGAGTCCTTTTTTGAAAACTGAGGTCGTAGGTCTAAACATCCAAAAAGCTGATACAGCAAAGAACAGTAGAGATATTGCAAAGAATATTCCCAACAAATACAACGGATGCCCTGAATGCATTTTATGAATGTTATTCATTTTTTCAAGTAGAATAGGGAGTTTCTTTTCCGTATACTCTGCAACACCCGTTTTTTTATTATAAGTCCCTCCTTGAAAATATATTAGCCCTCCTTCTTCTTTGTCCACGCTAAAGCGGTCTTTTCCTAAGGCCTTTCCCAAATCATCAGCTGCAATATTAGGCTTTAAGTTTTTTTCAATTTGAATTTCTTTTTGTAAATAAGCGGTATTCCTGAAAGTCAGCACTATGCCACTAATGGCGTAAACAATCATAATTCCGGCAAGGAAAAATCCTAAATATCTGTGTACAACTCTAAAGGTTTGTGCAGTTTTTTGTCCCATAAGTAATATTTTAAATTAAGTTTAAAATTCAAATTTGGGGTTTCACATTTTAGCAAAGGTTCTATTTTCTGTAAACGACAGAATTATCTAGGTAAACAGCACACATATAAAAAAATGTACGTTTGCCTGTATAATTCTGTCGATGGCGGATTTTTTGGGCATTACACCGAAAAATTTAATAATTTTGTTTAAAAATTATCAATATGAAATTAGGTCTTAGCTTTTTATTAATTTTATTCTGTACGGTTTCCATAGCACAGCAAAGTGGAAATCGTACAATGCGGAACACCATCACAGATGCACCTAATGCAATCCTTGATTCATTCGAAAATGATATTCGAAATGAAATAGCTGCGAAAGACATTGCTGGTGCGGCTTATATTTTGTACCACAAAGGAGCTGTCGTTCGCATGAAAGCTTTTGGAGAATCCGATGTGGAATCCCACCGGACAATGCAAACAACAGACATATTCAGGCTGGCCTCGACGACCAAACCCATCGCATCGCTGGCACTTCTGCTTTTACAGGAAGACGGACTAATCAACATGAACGACAGACTAGAAAAGTACCTTCCGGCTTTTACCAATCTCGTTGTACTAGATCGGATCGATACATTGAACGGTATGACAGTACTTCGGACCCATCCTGCCAAAAATCCGATCTTATTGAGGCATCTCCTCACCCACACTGCAGGTTTTGCCAGTCAGAATGACGGAGAAATGAGATTATTGTACCAGTCCACTATGAAAGATTTTTACGCTAATGACCTTACCTATTTTGCTGATAAACTCGCAAGTTTACCCCTCAATCACGAACCCGGTGATGGATGGATATATGGTCCTTCGATCAATATTGCCGCGAAGGTAATTGAGCAGGTAAGCGGGATGTTATTTCAGGATTTTCTAGAGAAAAGGATTTTGGGTCCCATGCAAATGCATGAAACCCGTTTTTACCTTGATTCAACCGAGGCTAATAGACTTACGAGTCTGTATACACGTGATGCAAATGGTGTTATGGAAGTCGTAGATCCCGGCACAGTTTCGAGTCGCTTGATCTCAGGACCAAAAGTACATTACGGTGGCTCAGGTGGACTGACTTCCACACTGAATGATTATCTGAAATTTTGTAACATGATCCTCAACAACGGCGTGCATGAAGGAATAGTCGTTGCCAAACCGGAGACCATCGCACTTATGAAAACCGACCAGGTTCCCCTGAACATCAATGCGGATTTGAATACTCAGCCGGGTCAACTTACTGAAGGATTTACCTTTGGTTATCAAATTGCGAGAACAGAAAATAACAAATCGCTCAGACATAAGGGAACCATATCATGGTATGGGGCAACTGGACCTATATTTTTCATAGACCCGCAAGAAAAAGTTATTGGCATATACATGACTCAAATGCAGCCCTATTCCCACATTAATTCAAGAAAAAACTTTTCGAACTCAATGTTAAAGTCAATAATGAAATGAATTAACTATAGACTTTATTCGGAAAGATTGATTCTACCCGCCCACGCCTGCGCGCACGGGCAAAAATTTATTCGAATAAAGTCTTGTACATACCGAGTAAATGGATTTTTGTGAAAAAAATATAAGTAAAAAAATTTGGAAATATTTATATTTGATTGGTTTTGAGCGTTTAATTCTACTTTGTTAAATCAAGTTTTGTGTTTTCGCCTGAGTAAATCTTCTTTTCGCTTCCTGTGCCTGTTCTTAATTGCCTCCCACACTCCTTGTTGGGTATCGAGCTTATTGATCAACGACCGGGCGATGACCAGCTTGACATCGGGGCATGAAAGCAGGGGCCAGTCCTGCTGCAGCTCAATACGGGCCTGCCGCATGTAGTGCAGGGCCATCATAGTCAGGCCGATGTGTAGGATCGAACCTAGTACTGGTGCATGCCCAATTGCTCCTTGATATCTTGGAAGGCTCTCTCGACGAAGTACCGTTGCATCTGGCGTGCCAGCGCCACAGACAAATTAACCTGTCCGTCAGGCTAGTAGCACAGACTAAACTTGACTTCTGTACCGTCCATCTCACGACTGATCAGCAGCCAGAGCTGCTCGGGTGGCTTGGGGCAATCGGGCTTCCAGAGCCAGACTTTCACCAGCGCTGCTTGTCTGACAAGCGGCCCCTTAGTGCCCTGCCGATGAGTCACCTGCTGCCACCGGGCGGCGGACACTATCGAGGCCATGCCTGCCAGGGCAATGGGACTGATCGTGTTTCGGGGATCTTTGAGCTTCTTTTTTAGCCTGATTTTATCGGCCAACAGGGGGGAGAGGTCGACCAGATAGGCCTTCATCTCCGGCGTCACATCCAAGACGAAAGCCTGCTGGGCTTCAATGAGCGCCTGGCGCAGAACCGGCGAGTTGCCGTACAGCGCATCACCGCCCACCCAGTCAGCCACAATGCCTTGTTGGCTCAGTTAGGCCAGTATCCTTGCTGCCAGTTCGGGTTTAGTCTGGTACCGCTGTGCGGAGAGGGGCACGCTCGCCGCTGCACAACTCAAGGCGTTGTCCGTCCATTCCGCTGGTAGGCACAGCCACGCACCCACTAGCCCGCCACGCGTCAGGGCTGCGAATACGCCCACCTGCCCGTTGGCTACCTTTCCCACCTGACCAATGTACTGCCGCGCCACCAATGTCATTAAGTTAAGGAAATAAGTTGATCTTTGTGTGATAAAAAAAGACGAATCTGGAATTGTTAGCGAGTTTACGTTCCTTTTTATTGGTCAAGATCCTGCCCGATCATTGTAAACAAAAACCAGGTGACTTTACTCGCGCCCGAAAACTTCCTTTCACCTTCTTGGTTACGCTGATGCTAAAAGCCTTACGCAAAAAGATTGCCTTGGAAATCCACTACTTCTATGATTGTTTGGTTGAGTTGACCCTGAAAGAAGAGTCCGTTAACTTGACGGCTAGTGCCTTCTGTCAAAGTCGCCAGAAACCCCGGCCAGAATTCTTTCGTGATGGACTACACCACCTGTGTCGCGAATTCTACACCGACAATGAGCTCAACGTAAAGCTGTGGCAAGGCAAGCGGCTACTAGCCATTGATGGTAGCATCATCGAGCTACCCCACACGGCTGAATTAGAGCAAGAATATGGCACCTACGCCAACCAACACAAGACACTTCGGGTGCAGGCTCGTGTCTCGCTGTTGTATGATGTACTCAATGATTTGGTCTTAGACAGACAACTAGGCCGCTACAAAGATGGGGAGCGAGTACTGGCTGAATCCCACCTAGCCGTATTAAACCCGGGAAATTTGGTGATGTATGACCGAGGCTATCCTTCTTTCGACTTTATCTTTCAACACCACCAGCGTGGTATTGATTTTGTCATGCGAGCCAAAGTAACGTAGAACAACGTGGTGCGTGAATTTGTCCGTTCAGGAGTATCCAGCCAGCTTGTAGATCTAACAATAGGCAAGAATGAGTCCGTAAAACATAGATCCTATGATCACCATGCCCCACGGTCAGGTTAGTACGGGTACACCGGGGCAGTTGAGATACTTATAAGTTCGCTGCTGAATGATGAGCTGTACCCTACCGCTATTTTCAAAAACCTGTACCAGCAACGTTGGGGAGTAGAAACACGTTTTGATATGCTAAAAACGCCCTACATATAGAACATTTTTCCGGTGTGAGTCAAAGGGTGATCATGCAGGATTTTTACATTACCTTACTGGTAGCACTGCTCAGAGAAGATGTCAATCAGCAGATTCAACAGAAGTACAACCACCGACAACATCACTATCAGGTCAATATTACGGTGAGTGTAAGTCTGCTCAGAGAAAAAATAGTGGATCTGTTATTGGGAAAACAACCTCAGCAAACCTGATAATTTATTTAAAATACCGCGCCCGCTGGCGAATTTTACGGTATGAACTACGAAGATCAGAAAAAACACGAGAGCAAATTCCTGTCGCTGACCAGCCTGACAGTGGTCGAATTCGAGTACCTGCTGGGCTATTTCGAGCCGCTCTGGGAGAAGCACTACCGCTACCAC
>JBDNFP010000350.1:0-8029 GCA_041689775.1 Spirosomataceae bacterium | reverse complement strand
GCTGTGTCTTTGTAGGTGAAGCCAATCTCAGCAAGAGTTGTGCCCATTCCACCATCCACAGCGATGGCTCCCATTTCGATTTTTGAGTACCCGAAGGTGAAAACTCCCATATTTTTGTGATTTTAGAACTAGTTGAAAAAAGTAAAATCGATCCTAATGTTGAAGTAGTGCGAGTCAAATTCCGGCTCTTCGTAGATGCCTTGGTTTGCGATGTTGATAACAAACTTATCCCCTACATGGTGAACAAATACAGGAACAATGTAGGCTGATAATTCTTGTAGCCTTTGGTTGTTCGGCACCAGTTGCCCGACCCCCTCGATCGTATGCAATACGTCAGGCACATGGATGTTGATGTTGCCAACGCCAAGGCTGATATCCCCAGGAGTAAGAACTATGGAGTTTACCACAACGTCCTCCCTCGTTGATTTCGAGGGCCTGCTGTTATGAAATACACCGCCAGAAACGGCATTCTGAATGCCGGTTCCTATCAGTAACCCGTAGGCGATTCGGCTCATTTCCAGCGTTGTTCTCATAGTGACGCGATGTCCTCCTTTATTCTTTGGATAATCTTTGGCACCTCAATATTTGCCTTTTGCTCAGCAGAGGCTAAAACGTCATAGCCTCTCCTCTCCACGTCTGCTGCATATTCCATACCACCCACCACAACCAGTTTAATGCCATGATTTAGGCCAGACACGGCGTTTTGCGCCTGAGTCTGTGCCTTTGCTTTACCAGATGCACCAGAAGGCGTGGTGGCTTTGAAGTTATCGGACACAATTCCGTGTCTGTCGGCCACAATATAACCAATTGAACTTCGGAGGTTTCCTGTCTGATCCATGTAGGTTCTTACGCTCCGGGCATGGTTCACCAGCTCCTCTCCTAACCCGACCACTTCGTTAATAATAGCGCTTTCGATGTTGTTCTCAATCTCTGCGAATTGCGCACGCAAGTCTGGTAGTGAGAATTTCGCTTTCATAGCCATATTTTGCAGTAGGTCTGGTTTCGTTCAAACTGGATAACCTCTCCCTGTATCCTGGCAACATCCCCAAACAGCACCTTTACGGTTGTTCCTGGGAGTATATTCGGGCAGGCAATTGGAAGAAAAACGTTAGCGGAATACTTGACTTTTACGCCATCTATTCCTGCGACCTCTTGTCCTTTACCATCCATTTCTCCTCTGCAATGCGTTACCGGCTGCCAGGCGCCTGTCACGGCCACAAAAAGCCCATTTTCGTCCTGGGTAGATTCTACCTGGACTAGTTGGTGTAGCTCGTGTGGGTATCTGATCACCATATATTGCTGAGGTCCTGGACGGTTGGCTGAGTGTTTTCTAGTCCGATTTCCCTACAAAGCGAATCGTGCAGCTTTTGCACGCTGCTGCGATCCCAATTCGCTGAATATTCCCCCTCTGAAACGTCGGGCTGAGCGAGGATATCACGAACCATAAAGACCAAGGCTTTTTTGGGGGCAGTTGCGTTTTCGGCCTCATAGGGCGCGGTTGTGTAGTCCCCAGCCACCCCAGCGTCAATCGTAGCGACCTCCATCTCGTTGTCGCTGGCATCAATGCCGTACCTGTTCAGTTTGGCCTTTAAAAATTCGCGGATAGTAATCATTTCTCAGCTTTCTGCTTTTCCTCCTTTTTCCCTTTTTTCTCTTCGGGCGCTTCGGGATCGCCTAAGTCGATTTGAGGAGTCACAAGGTTTCGCTGCAAAAGGTCAGCGAGGCGCTCAGGAGCCATGTCGGAGACATCGTCACCGACCTTATGCTCGTGCATGTAGTTGTCTCGGTCCCGGAAAGTAGCCGAGACAACATATTTATCTTTTTTATCCATTACTCCTGTACGGTTTTGCTGTCGAGTAGATAAATCTGATCGACGTTGCTTATTACTGGAACAACACGCGCCTGCGAGCTCGTGTACTCCGAAAGAGAAGGCTTGTTCTGTCTGTATTTCGAGACAAGAATAAAGTCGTCGGCTTTCGTGTAGCTAACGTTGGCGACAGGGTGATTTTCTTCCGCAAGTTTTGCGTACATAAGGGTTCCCACTTGGAGCCCTGGAAGCAATACAACCGCACCGTCCGCCCATGCCTTTGTGCTGCTCTGCGTGCCGTTCTTTTCGGCCTTAAACGATCGGTCGGTGACCTGGATAGTGAAGCCGTAGCGGTCGCTAGTGAAGGCATTAAGCTGGGACATCGATGGCACCTGGATATTCGACCCGACAAAGTTCAGGCTAAAAGCGAACTGCTCTTTTGCCTGCGTCGTTTTGGCCAGGTTGTTGAACGCTGTCTTATCCATCATCACTACCGTGATCGTGTTCCCGTCCAGCGTCGCTTTGTCCAGCACTCGCTGGATATCGTCAAAGGGTTTCGCCGTAGCGGCGGTTGCCCAGATAACTTCCGAGCCAAACTTGTTCCCTGCTGGGAAGCCATAGTCTAAGCGCACTCCTGTTCCGGTGTTGCCTGCGTCCTGCACGAGCGTCACTCCTGTGGAGAGGCCCTGCAAGAACATGTATTCGTTACGCTCGTAAATTCCACCGATAACCTTGGGCAGGTCGTTGAAAATCTTCGCGAGAATCTGAGCGTCGGTACCTCCCTGAGCGATTAAGGTGTCAAGGTCGGTCAGCTGCTGCTCATTGAGCTTCAGCTCCATTCCCATCTTAGGAATGTCGCCATTTGCCTTGCTGATTGAGTCCCTATTTTTGAGCGGAAGTGGCGAGTCCATGGCCACAACGTCAGCCATAACGAGGCTATTTGCGGCACTGATTGACTCCCACTTACCATTCACAGAGTACTCCTTACGGAGCATGGTTTTGTGCAGATACGAGAGCGGATTCGTAGTATCGTTGAGTTTCTCTACGATGCTAACTGTTACCCCTGTGAGGTATTTTTCGACCCATTGGAGAAATAATGACTGTTCCATTTCTTAATTTTCTGGGGGTTAGTTAGTCCTGACGGAATTGAATAACGGGAAGAGCGGCCTTTACGGCGGCCAAGATCGAGGTCATCGAAAAGGGCGCGGCGGCTGGGTTCACTGTGCCTCGCACCATGATGCCCGCAAATGGTTTCGCTGTGCGAATAGAGGCTACCAAAATTCCGGCATACTCGTGACTATCTGGCAGCGCGGCGTAGACGGTGTCGTTGGTGGTGAGCGGCATCGGCTTATACTCTCCACTCGAAGTGGCGCGAATAATCACGTGACCGGACTTGATCACTTCGGGCGCAAACCCTGTAACATCGAGGGTTCTGCCTCCTCTAATGGCTTCCAGGTTTTCCACGATAACGATCGAGTCGTTGCCTGTAATAACCTGAACTCCTGGGTTGTTTAAATTGGCTGTTGCCATAATTACATGATGTTAGAAATTACAGAGGAGATCTCCTCCTTGGAGGCCTCTTTTGATGTGCCGGCTGCGTCAAGCGGTCGATGCTGGCCACGGAGCGATTGGGTTGCGAGCGACTGCGTCAGGTCCTTGACGTCGGTCTCGGTCTCGTCTAAATAAGCCGTGAACTCATCGTCACTTTGAAAGCTCATTTTCGCGAAATCCTTCACGATCTTTGCCTTGATTGCTGGGGGCACATCTTTGAGCTTAACTTCGAGCGCTTGCTGCCGAGTTTCGCTTGTTTTCCCTGACTCTAACTTGGCCAGCTTGTCAGAGAGCAATTCGTTTTGAGAGATCAACTGTTTGGCCCATTCTGGTACGCCAGCGTCCTCTTTCTTTTCGGGTTCGGCGTCCTCTTTCTTTTCGGGTTCGGCCCCTTTTTTTGCTTTTTCAACGGCAGATGTAGCTCTGCGATCGGCCTCTGCTTTTGCCAATTTCAGCATCGGCTCGAGCGCTTTCACTGCTTCGTCTGCTTCACTCTCCTCTGTGACGGTTTTGCTTAGCTCCTCTGCAAGCCCATCAATAAAGGCGCTGTTAAAGTTCATGTTGGTATACATGGCCTTAATTAGCGCGGCTAGTGTCTTTTTCATATTTGTGTCAATAATTGACCAATAAAATGTAGTAGAGTGACACAAAAATAAATTAATGTGCTTATAATACAAGCACATTAATCATATATTTGTATTAAAACTATTGGATAAATGACTAATTACCCGGATATAAGATTCAGAAAGAAGGAGGGGGGGGCGAAAGTCGACTGGTTCGAGGTCGTGGAGCCCTGTTTGGTGCGTGTCGTTGGTCCCACCCTGACGATTATAATCCCAGCCGGATACGTCACCAACTTTGCCAGTATGCCTCGGTTTTTTTGGCTCCTGATTGCTCCCCACGGCCTAATTGCTAACGGGGCGGTGGTGCATGATTTTATGTACGAAAGCCGAGCTTTTGAGGAGTATCTGGATAGCCGGTCGGCTCGCTTATTGGCAGACACGATCTTCCTGGCAAACATGAAGCAGAGCGGCGTGCGAGCTTTTCATGCCTATTTTTTTTACTTGGCAATCCGGGCCTTTGGTCGGTCTTGGTGGATGAAGAACCCACTTTAATTTTAATCGTTTCAACATGAGAAATCCTTTCATTTTTCTTTGGCTCCTGGGTGCTTATATTATTATAAGCATTGGTTCCCTCTCTGCTCAAACAATAACAATGCCAATCGGAGGGGGCACGATTGCCACCCGAGAATGGGTTGAGCAGTATACTTTCAATCGTTTGCGCGAGCTGGGTGTTTCGGATTGTATTTTGCAAGTCGACTCTATTGCCCAGGAGGGCCCCTCTATTTCGTTCAAGATAAACTCTTCTTTTACGTCGCTGCTTTCTTACCAGGTTGAAATTAAGAAGGGCACGCAGTCCTGGTATTACAGCAACATTCCCTATCAGACCGGCGAGAGAATGACCCTTGATGGCGTGGTGGCGACCGGCTCTGTCGTGATCACTGTTTCTCCGATCGGACGGCCCTCCTGCTATGCCTCAGCGAGTTATTTCTTGCTTGGAGACAATGGCGTCCTAGCTTGCGATGCGGGCCCTACAATTCTGAATATATCGAACGCAACGGACACTACATTAACTGCCCAATTTCACGGCAGCGGGGTCTCTGAGATTCGCTACAAAATACTGAATAGTTCCGGGACTCAGGTTCACACAGCGGTGGTGTACCCCACTAGCTCTGTGATCCCTTTGTCGTTCCCTAGCCTCATTCCAGGCGGTTATTCGCTTATTTTAGAAGGCATTAACTGCACTGGCTCCTCTTCCCTCGGCTTCAACGTCACGTCTCCTCTCGCTAACTGCGACTCAGGGCCTGAAATTCTTAGTATATCCAGTATCACTGGCACCTCTGCCTCGGTCTCGTTTCATGGCGACAATGTTACCTCGCTGAATTGGAAAGTTAAGGACGGTAGCTCTGTGCTGTACAATACCACGTTTAATCCTACTTCGTCCACATTCGGCATCAACTACTCCCTTGGTAATGGCACCTATAAGCTCGTTCTATCGGGCGCTAATTGCGTAGGCTCCGATAGTGCAGATTTCACGGTTGCGAGCGGCGGCGGTGGTGATGTCGTTCTCTCATCCGGCTGGAAGTTTATCGGTCGCACAGATACAACCTTCCTGAATATAACGGTTTCCGGTAGTGCAGGGAATTGGCTGATTTCGGACACGTCTCCTTTTACTCCGAATGTTGGGCATGAAGAAAGGTACAGGATTAACGACGTACTGGTGAAGGGCTCCAAGCTGACGAACTATGCCTATACCTCTAACGGGGTCTTAGATATTAAGAAGTGGGTGGTTAAGACGGGTCTCTCGGATGGAATGGGTGAATGGACACTGGCAGGATGGTCGGGTAGTGATCCAGACGGAGGGCAGCGTTTTTCTCCTCGTGCGGATGTCGGTGGTCAGTCTATAATTTTCTTCGAAGCGGACGACAATAAAGCAGGTCTTGCTTGGCTGGACAGGACTCCTACTTGGTATCGAGGAGACCACACTGTTTCATGGCCCACGAAAGCGCCTAATATGACCCTCCCTGCTGGAAAGTATATCATGTACAATTTCAGGCTACACGGAACAGATCAAAACCAAAGGCAATCAAAGGGTGAAACTTTCACAGCCGATCACACCGACATTTCGAAGCGTGTAGGGTTGGTATATGGTAGCGATGTGCTAGGCATAACCAATGTCAATGCTAGCGAGAGCCAGTTCCGTACATGGGCGAATAATACAACACTGTACGCCTCGCTAGCATTCGAGTGGAACGAAGGCAACAACTATCTGGAACACATGTCTATACAGCAAAAATGGTTCACAACTCGCCTAAAAGAAAGGTTCGCGGAAGATGGCCGATCTAATTACATCCTCATGCCCGATTATGGAGGGTATGACTACTCTACAAATAATATTTGGCCAAGTCCGGAAAACTCGGTCACTGGTAATAGTATAAGGTGGCGCTATACCGGAACGGTACAGGACTTGTTTAATGGCGATGGGTACCTCGGTTTTTTCCAGGGAGCGATTAACGCGGTTAACGTTAAACACTACGGAACGAATCCAAAAAATTACGGCACCAACCTGCTAAGAATTGCCAAGATTAATAGCATAAAAAAAGCCGGGTACAAAGCAATAACATTCGGTTGGGGGATGGTAGAAATTCCTTCATACGAAGGATGGGTGGCAGGCTTCGGCTGGCAAACAAAACACCCAAGCGGAGGCGTCGTTCAGAGAAATGATCTATCTCAAATACCATTTGACGACGCAGTCACGAACGGATTTCACTCCCTGTGGTACGGTGACGGCTTTTGGTGCTGGGACGGGCAGGGCATGCGCAATGCCGACCCTGTTACTATGGATAGCAGGCCAAGTACAACCCTCTTAGCCGGTGCCTCTGTGCTAGCTCAAAATGGCGGGTCTGTGGGCAACTATCAGGCTGCTCCGGATCCGGGACTTGATGGATACTACATAGGCGCTCAACTATACAATCAATGTGCTGAAACCGAAGGAGGCACGAAATTCTTTGCAACCTTCACCATTGGAGGCACTACCTACAATGCCGAGCCTGACGGCTCTGACGCTCTTATAGCTTACGATCAATCTCGTGGCGTCTGTTCTGTTCGGGTGAAAAATGGAAATGCTACAATCGTCTACTACAATCCTTTCGCAGGTAATTCGTGGCAGACGTTTTCTGTCAACATCTACGGCTCAACCTTCACTGGTCAGGTCTATGGAAAAAGAGTTTATATTGCTAACGTCACAATTTAATTTCTAAGATATGTTTGCGGCCAGAATATGTGCCAAGGGCGAGATTACCTCGCTTGGTGCCGGTATGTCAATCAAAAATTAAAAATACAACCTATGAGCTTATTAGTTGGAGCCGGAGACTTCGGGATCGGTCAAATAAAACACCAAGCGGAGGCCAGCGCTGCTGCTGCTGCTGCCAGTGTCGCAAGTGCGAATGCCGTCGTGACTGGCGTGAGTACGGCCCGCCCAAGCATCCGGCCAACGCTGCTGGTGGATTTCGCGAATGCCGACAGGTTCGACCCGCGCTTGATCGTTACAAGAAACTCGATTGGCACCTGTTTCGACGAACGCGGGTTTCGCGTTACGCGACAGGCTCACCAGATTCGTTACGAACACGACCCCATCACCGGCAGGCGGTTGGGCGCGTTGAAAGAAGCCGCCGCCACAAACCTGTACCTGTATTCGGGGGAGATTTCCGCAGCCAATGGGTGGGCGCTTAGCGCTGCACTTACTTCCACTCTGAACAATGCGGAGGGCTTGGACGGCACGATGAGCGCTGAAAGACTTACAGTCGGATCAGTGGGAGAGGTGTTTTTCCGGAGAGCCAATTCGACTAACCTGACGATTGGGCAGAATTACACGAGGTGGGGCGTTTTTCGGGCCGGAACCTCCATCTCGATAGCATTTGAGACAAATTCAAATATCTATTCTATGGCCGATGGATTGACAAAAACCACCACCTACAATCTCCTGACAGGTGTTATTAGCGGCTTCACGACACGCGCATTCATGTTCCCGCTCCGTGACGGGTGGTACATCTGCGGCAGAACCGACGAAGCACTGGCGGCGTCAACGATCGGCGACAGGTGGTTTGTCGGG
>JBDNFP010000349.1:0-11265 GCA_041689775.1 Spirosomataceae bacterium | reverse complement strand
CCCCCCTGGTCGCTGAAGATGACCATCTGGCAGCGCAGGCGGAAGGTGGCCTTATTGCCCGTTTTATGGCCCAGTACGAGTGCCGCACGCTGATCGTCACTCAGGCTGATGTATCGTTTCTTTCCTTGCATGGATGCAAGGTAAAAATTATATCTATATTTACGTCCGACTACTTAAACATTGCATTTATAGCATCATCGGTCATGCTTTCATAATTAACCCACGGCATCGGCGATAGAAGCCTTCGCCCACCGTCTGATCCTGTGTAGTTACCCCGCGTGATTACTTTCTTGAACCGTTCTGTTGGCTAATGGCCACTACTCGTTTCATCAGGCGTTATGTTCCCAAGGCCCGGCAGAAGCAGCTGAATCAGGATAAAAAATTGAGAATTCAGTTTTAATCAACTGAGCCTCAAACTTAACAATAGATCTATCAACAGGACAGGGCTTTCTTATAAAACCAATTGCTGAGTCATGAATTGAATCAGCATATTGAAATTGTCGGCAAACTCATCAATCTGTGCTGCCATATTTTTGGGCTTTATTGGATTCAATAAGTTGATCACCAGCGTTCTTAGACTACTCATTAGCCGGCTGACGGTTTTACTCTTGGTTCTTAGGTCATCCTCTGCCAAAGTCACATCCCTATAATGATGGTTGACCGCCCGGCGGCCCGGTTCAACGAGCCAATGCCGACGGATGGCGTCGAAAAGCTCCTAGGCCTCCGCCTGAGTGGCGGGGTGAGCATTGCTGACGTAGTAGCATGTTTCCTGACTTACCGGGCTGCCATCCAGGCCCTTGCGGATACGGGTCACCTTGACGCAGGTCCTCATGTCGACCTTACGCCAGCGGGCGGCTAAGGCCCCGCTTGCCAGACTATAGCTAGCGTAGGTGCGCTGGTCAAGGCGTCCATGGCCGCGTTCGGGCTCGCCGATTCTCCCGTATGTCGGCTTGCTGACCAAGCACTTGCACAGGCAGTATCTGTGCAGATGATGTTGGTTTGACTTAAGGCCGATCAGGTAGACGCCCTTCGACTCGGCGATGACCCCGGCGATCTTCGGCGTAAGATGAAGGGCATCCAAGGTGATTTTCTGGCTACACAATCCACTCTCTTTCAGGAGCCTTTGTACCGCTGGTCGCTCACTTTCCTTATTGCCAGTGTAGTAGATCTGGCCAACGACCTCTCCCGAGTCCTGGGCTAGAGCCGAGACGCAGGCCTCACCACGCGTGTGGCCTGCCTGGATGCTACCTCGCAGTTCCTTGCCATCGAAGGTGAACCAGCGCTTGACCTCCTCACTCAGAACTAGACCGAACCACTCGGAGAGCAGACAAGTGAACACCTGGCCGTCGACCTTGGCCAGTAGCAGGGGTAACTGGGCACGAGAGATGACCTTTTCCGGCCAGGTTTGAGTGGCCAAGCAAAGTGCGTCGAAACGGTTGGCCATGTGACGGTGTAGGCGGGAAAGGTTACCATATCTGCCACAGCATAGGGCTAGGGTCAAGCCTGTAAGTACGAATGCCATATCGTGAATTTTACCCCGGTTGTCTCGCCCATCAAGGGTGTGGGTGTTTTGAAGCAATTGAAAAAAAGAGGTAGTTTTACCTCGGCAAGGAGCAGTAGTCATGTTTTTGTAGTATGGTAACCACAAAGATAGGACTTACTGACCCTTGCTAATTTTTATAAGAAAGCCCTGATCAGCAGGATAACCGGACGGCATTAACTCTGGACTAATTTCGGGCCCATTAGCACTCATTTTTTGGAGAACGTCAGTCACTACAATCCATTATTACTACGAAATACTACGTCTTTTGTGCTATCTGTTGCTGCAATAGTATTTCTTCTTAAATCCTGTTGGCCATTTGAACATACCTATATCAATAACAAAAAATCTACTACCAACGGTACTACTCATATAGCCTTTCGCAAGAGGCCCAGTTTTTGAAAAGGTACTTATCGGTCTACACCATTTTGGTGGAAATCTATTTTTACGACCCTGTACTTAATAAGTATTGATAGTATTACATAAAAGAATCAATATGTTTATAATCAGTAAGTTAAACTAAAATACAGCACTTTAAACTTTATTTAAAATACCCAAATTAGTTAAAGTATCTTCGTTTCAAGATGTCTACATTTGTGTATAATTATTACACACACTCTTTTACTAGTAATGAATACACATACTCTACTTTTGCGGATAGAAGAAGGAAATACAGCCCGCCAAAAGGCCGTAGAAGAACTTTACGAGTACTTAAAAAAGTACCGCTTTTATGGTAAAAAATATTTAGATTCCTGTACTCCTGAAATTAATGAAGTATGCAGTGACTTATTTCAGGAAAGTTTTATGGCGTTGCTCGATAATATTTTTTCGGATAAATTCAGGAAAGAAGCGTGTATCACTACCTATTTTTATAGCATCTTACGTAATAAAGCTCGGGTTTTTAGGATGATGCAAAGCCATCAAAGTGGAAATTCATTAGACGATATCCCTGAGGAGTTTATCATTCATACCCATGAATCGTCCAATGTTGAACATGATTTGGAGTCAATTCTGAAAGAGCATCTTCCCAAATTAGAGGTACCCGCACAGGAGATGCTCCACCTTATTTTGACAGACGGGATGAATGATGAAGAAGTAGATCGAAGGATGCGTATTTTTGATCTGAAACTTACTCGTCGATTAAAGAAAAAATACTTGGATTTACTACGACATACTGTACATAATCAGCTAGCTCTTCACTAACTTTATCAGTGAAGGGTAATACTACTTAATCGATGAGCTTCGACATTCTGGCGAGTTCTATGAGAGCGGTAGTATCAACAGCTCCTAGCCGAGCCATCATGTTCTTGCGGTGTTGGTGTACGGTATGTTTACTAATAAATAATACATCTCCGATCTCTTCATTTGACTTTCGAGCCTTGATAAGTTCCAGTATCTCCTTTTCTCTACTGCTCAGCAAGTCAGCTTTTTTCTTGATCTCTTGAAATGAGTGCCACGAAAAAGACTGCCTCACGACACCACCATAAGAAACCCTTCCCCAAACATGAGTTGATTGGTGCAAGAAGGTAATGTCTCGTAGCTGCACTCCAATTACATTCTGCTGTTTCTTAGCTATTTTATAAGGAAATGCATGTACGTGAAGCGTTACCCATTCTCCATTTGTATGTTGAACTTTAACCCCTCCGATTGAAAGTTCAATTTTATCTTTATAAAATAACGGAATAGCATCCATGCACTCTTTCAACCATTCAGCAAATTTTCTTGGTATATGATATTGTTCAATCGTTCCGCTGCTGTAGAATATAGAAAGTGGATCATACGACTTACGCAAACCGAGTAACTTATCTGGTTTACCGAGTACTTTTAATGTTTGCAAACTACTTAAATCCACAAAGAAAAATACTCCATCAATTAATGTTTCAGACTCAGCGTAGAAATCTTTTAGGCTATCATTTTCTTCTGTACTAATGGCAGAACTTTGCCGGACTGATTTCTTTGAACCAAGTTGGCCTTGTGTAAAGTCGTCAATAAGTAATTGTAGGATTTTAGAAGTTATAGGCATGTTATGGCGATCAAACAAAGGCGCTAAATAATCCCTGATAGCCTTGATAAAAAAAGAAGAGAGGAGCGATCAACTGTACCTAATTTAGCCATCATATTTTTTTGATGTTGTAGTAATGTATTAGCACTAATTCCCAACCTCCTGGCTACATAGACATTACTTTTTCTTAGCTGAAGCAAGCGTAGTACTTCCATCTCTCGCTCTGTAAAGATATCACTATCCAATGACTTCTTACGGATTTCCTGCGTAGAATTATACATTATTAACCCATCCTCCGATAAAAGCCTACACCAAATGTCTTCGTTATTTACTAGATGTGTAATTTCTTTAAACATCAGCTGGATAACGGCAATATTTCCTTCTTGATCATATAATACTGGATGTAACTTAACATGCATTTTTCTTGTCAAGTTTGTACCCTTAACGGAGATATTGACCCCATTCATTACTATTTCTTGGATCCTACTTATTGCGTTATTGCTATCGAAAAAATGGCTTAATAGATTTTCCAGTAAAGTGTGTATTTTTCTTTTTACTGTTTTTTCTATTGCCTTCACTACTAACTCAATTGGATTTGTTTTAAAGTAAAGGGCTGGGTACCCCGTAATTTCTTCAATGTTCCCAAAACTCATAATACTTCGTTTTGATTTGGTATCTATAAAAACAAAACACCCATCGAAAACGGAAGAAAGTGGATTTAATTTTTTAATGGTCTCAGTCGCTTGATCGAGCTGCGATTCAGTAAACCCGTGAGAAAGTTGATTCCAATAGTTAACAAGTAAAAGTGGCATTCGACTGGGAGTTGCGTGCACAGTAATTAATTAAACTTTTTCCTTTCAAAGTAACTTTGTTACACCCTTTGATTCGTTAGAATAACATTTTTAGATTTTATACCTTTATTTTTAAATCAGATTAAATACGATTTGGAATAGAAAATGATCGTGTATGATCCATAAAGAATGCGATCCATGCATTTTGAGCATTGCAGCAGAGTCGTTCAAAGTTATGCATGTTGTTATCGTCTGCGAACTAACTATTTACAGAAAACCTATCAGTCTCAACCGGTCCGCTACGATAATATTTTATGGAAGAACGAATCTATCTTGAACTTCGACAGTGCGGGGTCCAGCCAACTCAATGGGTCAGGCAGTTCAATAGGCACTTGCAGAGGGTGATGCGTTTTAAGCTCGTAGCTTGACACCTGACGGGTTACTACACTAAATGTCAATACGGTTTCATTTGACTCTTTGTCGTGATACCGATTGAAGATAACCGGTGCCCAGTACTCTTTCCCTGATTTGATTCGTACCAATGGGCTCCTTTGCTGAAATGATGAATTATCGTAACGGATTACGCCTCGCTTAGCTCCATTTTCTTCCAGGCAGGAAGGAGTAGATAACATTTTTTCAACTTGAATAATACGTCTCAACTTACCTACTTCGTCAAAACGAGGTAAGGGAGTCCATCGGGGCACGAGGCCCCACACTCCTTCTTCCTGATATTCCATGGCGGGACCATACCATATGCGAAAAGTTGATCGATCAGTTGCGCCAGTAGGGTTCAATAACTGTTGGCTACGTAATCCTTGAAAGGAGGGAGTTGGGTTCATTTTCTCTATCACTCTTATAAATATTTATTTACAGGTACTTGATTTTCATCAAATAGAGACAAAATATACAACTTCACCAACTGACCTATCCCCTCAATTCCAGAAGCCTCCCCTGCCGACGAGTACTATATGAGAGGGATGAATTATGACTATTTGTCTATTAATTAGTTTTTTTATTAAATATTAAAAGAGCTGAAGGTCTTTACTCTACCCTAATAACAATACACACAACTCATAATGAGGTAATTATGTATAATAAAATCCATTTTACTCCCCATAGTATATACCCAAATCGGTTATTTATATTTATGTAACTAGAGTATCTACTACTACTTTGTTTGATACAATGACGACTATCACTTCTGTACTCCATGACAATTGTAATTTAATAGTAATATTAAAACTAATTTTTGGTTACTTATACTCATTGATATATATGAAAGTTTTTTGCGAAGGTATCCACCCAGTAGCTGCTTTCGTAAGAAGCTATAATCGGGTCATGACAAATTGATAGAGAGAAACACCTTGGCTGCCCGGGAAGTGCCAAGTAAACGAAATGGGCTACTTATCAGCTTGTAATAGCTCGTGTAGAAACTGCTCTGTTTTAAATTGTGTCATTTTTAGATCCAACCAGCGAAGAGGATCCGGGAGCTCGAGCGGTACTTGTAGGGAATGCCCCAAGCGCAAATCAAAACTTGAAATAAGGCGCGTGACCACGCTAAAAGTCATTACCTCTACTCCTGACTCTTTATTACGGTACCAATTAAATAGCACAGGCGACCAATGAGTAGTGCCTGCTTTAATCATTACACGGTTTGTGTTGGGTTGAAAAGGTGCTCCTTCGCAACGCATTACACCTCGTATTGCTCCGTTTTCCTCCAAATAAGAGGGGGTATTCGTAAGCTTATCTGCTGCTATACAACGTCGTTTCATGCTTACCTCCTCAAAGCGAGAAGCCGGAGTCCAGAGAGGAACCATACCCCATTTAGCGGAATCTTCACGTAATTCCATTTCAGCCCCACACCAAATACTGAAGCGCATATCTATTTCTTGTTCAGGATTAAGCAATTGCTGTCTGGATAAACCCCGGAAACTTGGTTGTTTACTCCATTCTTCAAGTGTACTCATAACTTCTCTGATGGAATCCATGGAAGCACATCATTTAGCAGATGATTGAGGGTATCAAAACTCCGGTGTTCAAATCCGCGCTAATTTTGATTTTTTTATTCTATTTTTAAGTTGTCATTGGGTATCGACAAGTACCGTGCCAATTTCATTTTACCTTATTCAATCTTTTGATAAACAGAATTTTACATACTATTTCTCTGCTACTACTTACTCCTATCAATGACTCTACACTTAGTTGTCTGATATTACTAAGCGAATCTTTATGTTCTCAAAGTAGCAGACACCTACTCCATAATCATTGGCTCAGAATTACAGAACTATCAAGATACAGCTCTGTATTTTTCGGCAAAATTTCAGAGAAAGTACATTCAAAATCATAAAATAATACTACTTCAATCGGTTAATTGGTACTATATTCAAGTAGTAGGATATCTCCTCTACCTTTCTTATCAAACGAGTCGTCAAAAACACCAACCAGATATTATGTCCAAACTTACTATCCTGCTAGCATTTATTATTTTAGTGGCCTGTAACACTACGAAAGATTCTCCGGCCGAAGGTGAGAATACCTACCGCCCCGACTACCACTACACCCCCGAAAAAAACTGGGTGAATGACCCCAACGGGCTAGTGTACCTCGATGGCGAGTACCATCTATTCTACCAGTATAACCCCTTCGGTGATACATGGGGGCACATGAGCTGGGGACATGCCGTGAGCAAAGACCTCAGAAACTGGGAAGAACTATCCCTGGCACTACCGGAGTATACCAACGCCGACAGTACCGAAACCATGATTTTCTCGGGCTGTGCCGTGGTGGATAGCCTCAATACCTCCGGGTTCTTTGGGCCGGGCTTTACCAAAGGGCTGGTGGCCATTTATACCTCCAATGTTCACAAGAATGACAAAGGACTGAAACAGCACCAAAGTCTGGCCTATAGCGCTGACAAAGGCCGCACCTGGACCTACTATGATAAAAATCCGGTCTTGGACATTGGTATGAAAGACTTCCGTGATCCGAGCGTATTCTGGTATGAGGGCAAGTGGAAACTAGTAGCGGTAAAACCGCATGAGTATATCGCCCAAATTTATGAATCAGCTAATCTGAAAGACTGGAAATTACTGAGTGAGTTTGGTAAGATGGGTGATACCGCCAAAATCTGGGAGTGCCCATCGCTGTTTCCAATACCCGTGGAAAATTCCGATCAGAAAAAGTGGATCATGATGATTTCGAGCGCCGGGGAAGATACCAAGTTTACGGGCATGCAGTATTTCGTAGGCGATTTTGACGGTAAACGCTTTACCCCACAAAAGCAGGACGGCATTTTCCGGGTAGATGAAGGCAAAGATTTTTATGCCGCCATTCCTTACAACAATCTACCCGCTAGTCAGAATAAGCCCGTTATCATCGGCTGGGCAAATGACTGGATGTACGCCAACCAAATACCGGCGGAGGGCTCCCGAGGGATGTTCTCTCTACCCCGTAAGCTATCGCTTCGCAATGATAATGGAGTCTATAAACTAATCCAGGTACCCCTATTTTCCGAAAGCATTCCTACCCAAACGCTGAGCCTAAATGCCAGCGACCTGGCTGCCGGAAAAACAATTGACATGGAGGGTAATTCCTACCGGCTAAACCTGACCATTGACCTGACCGATGTCAAAGGGTTCTTGATTGAGCTACTCAAAAACGAAGGAGAAAGTAGCGTGCTGAGCTACGATGTCGCTTCCAAAACCCTGTCATTTGACCGTACCAAATCAGGTAAAGTATCTTTCCACGAAAAGTTCGCCAGTGTGGATGCCATGAAAGTAGCACCCAAAAGCAACCAGTTGATGCTGGATATATTTGTGGATAATGCAATCGTGGAGATTTATGCGAATGGTGGTGAAAAGGTCATGACCGAACAGGTATTCCCGACGAAAAGCAAAGGACAAGTCGTAATGAGCAGGAAGTAAACACCAATAGATCGTAGCAAGAAATCAAGAATAAATTAAACGGAACGGGGTTAATTTGTAGATTTGCCCAAATTGAAATAATGTGGCCGCAACTACTCCTCTGATTCCGAAACCTAACTATATCAACATTACTCTTTCCAATGAATAAATCACTCAAAGTTTTTATCTGGTCTCTATCCGCCGCCTTGGGAGGCTTTCTGTTTGGTTTTGATACAGCCGTTATCTCAGGGGCGGAACAAACCTTGCAAGTATTATGGAACTCTAACGCCTTCGAACACGGCCTGACCGTATCCATTGCCTTGATTGGAACGGTACTCGGTGCCTTGGTTGGTGGTATGCCGGCGGATAGGTACGGGCGAAAAAACAGCTTATTCATTGTAGCCATCCTGTACCTGGTATCAGCTGTTGGGTCGGCCCTGGCGCCGGGCTCGTTTATATTCCTGATTTTTAGGTTCATTGGTGGTGTCGGCGTGGGTATCTCCTCAGTGGTAGCCCCCATGTATATTTCCGAAATTGCCCCTCCTTCTAAGCGGGGAAGCCTGGTGGCCTTGTTCCAGTTCAATATAGTATTGGGTATTTTGATCTCATACCTCTCAAACTATGGCCTGGAAGGTATCGGCGAGAATGCCTGGCGGTGGATGCTGGGCGTGGAGGCCATTCCGGCGGTACTTTTCATGGCATCTATTTTCCTGATTCCAGAAAGTCCCCGCTGGTTGATTTTGAAACGTGGGAAAATCGAAGAAGCCCGCGCTATATTGAGTACTAGTGATGCCGGCGAAGCGGATGCCGTGGTTACCGCCATTATCAAAAGCCACCACGAAACAGCTACCAAGGCTAGTTTTACGGACCTCTTTAAACCTGTCTACAAGCGGCCCGTAACACTGGCAGTATTATTTGCCCTCTTCAACCAACTTTCGGGTATCAACGCCATCATCTACTACGCCCCACGAGTGTTTGAGATGGCCGGATTGGGCAAAGAATCCGCCCTACTTTCTTCCGCCGGTATTGGTCTGGTCAATCTGATCTCTACCCTGCTAGGACTGATGCTCATTGACAAATTTGGTCGTAAGTACCTCATGAAGATCGGTTCATTTGGTCTCATCGGTTCACTGTCCATTGTGTCCTACTACTTTTTTGTCGGACTGGGCGGAATACAGGTACCGGTGTTCCTGTTTGTGTACATCGCCTTCTTCGCCATGTCACAGGGGGCCGTTATCTGGGTGTTTATTTCCGAGATATTCCCCAACGATATCCGGGCGTATGGACAAGCCCTAGGTAGTTTTACTCACTGGATCGCCGCGGCGGTCATTTCGTTTATTTTTCCGTTCATCGCCGAAACCTTCGGTGGGGGCATAACATTCGCTTTTTTTGCTGGTATGATGGTTCTGCAATTGCTCTTTGTATTAAGAATCATGCCGGAAACTAAGGGTACTTCCCTGGAAGCTATTGAGGATAAAGTAGTCGCCGCCGTTTAATTCAAGAAGTATGGACACCAAAAAAGTGATCTGTTTCGGGGAGGTACTGTGGGATATGCTACCCTCGGGCAAAATGCCCGGTGGAGCGCCCATGAATGTTGCCTTTCACCTCAGTAACTTCGGCCTCGACTCAGCCATCATCAGCCGCATCGGTACGGACGACCTAGGCGACGAGCTACTAGCTTTTATGCAGTCATCCGGGCTCAACACTTCCCTAGTACAGCGTGGTATCAACCACCTCACGGGGGTAGTGAAGGTAAATATGGACGATAAGAACGAAGTCACCTACAAAATCGTGCAACCCGTAGCCTGGGACTACATTCAACTTGAAGACAAAGCCCTAAAAGCCGTTGAGCAGTCTGACTGCTTTGTGTTTGGTTCGCTCGCTGCCCGTAATGAGGGTACTCGTAACACCCTCTACGAACTCATACAGAATGCCCCGTTCAAGGTGTTCGACGTCAATCTCCGGGAGCCCTACTATACCAAAGAAATTGTGGAGCATCTTCTTCATAAAGCCAACTTGGTGAAAATGAATGCCCACGAGTTGGCCATGATCACCGCTTGGCATAATACCCTGACCGACGAAAAAACAGCCATCATGCACCTATCGGATCGTTTCAACGTACCGACGGTCTGCGTAACCCGTGGTGGTAGCGGGGCCATTTTATTGAAGGATGGCGAGTTTTACGAAAGCAAAGGATTTGCGGTAAACGTAAACGATACCATTGGGAGTGGCGATTCCTTTCTGGCGGCTTTGATCAAAGGAATAGTACTAAATGAACCTCCGGCTGAAAGCATAGAAATGGCGTGCGCCGTGGGATCGCTGGTGGCTACGCATCGGGGAGCCACACCCGTAATTTCGCCCGAGGCTGTTCAGGAATTGATGGCTTCGGCTCGACGGGTAGGGTAAAGGGTAAGAAATAGCCAATAAAACAGGTCGACTTACTTTTGATGCCTGACTAAAATGTATGCTTGCCACTGGGTTGAGCTTTCTATCAGGCTATTTATGGGTAAGTAGCTAACAGCTATTAGTTTGTAGCTGTTAGCTTTTTTTAAATAATTGATATATAGAATATTAGCTATGAATTTAGCCAAATTAATAGTACAAACTAATTCTGCGTTAGAACTTAATATCAAAGTAGACCATTTTCGCAATCGACTCATCGACTTGTTCAATTCACCTTCTTTTTTGATAAAAGGTATCCTATTAGCTACTAACATTGTGGGAGTAATACATCCTTTTTCAGGATAAGTAAGCAGAAATATTAGCTAACAAATCTAAGAGTATGTTTTGGAATTTGAAGACTTTGCATTAAAGTAAGAACCAGTTACCTTGTAATCGATAAAAACCCAAGGTAATGAAAACAAATTTCTCTGAATTTTCTGATTCTCAATGGGAAGTTATTGAAAAAATCCTTGACGACCGCACGGGCGGCCCCGAAAAGGAAACGCAAACACAGTCTGCGAAGTATCCTTAATGGTATCTTCTGGATCAATAATACTGGCAGTCAATGGCGTAATTTAGAGAGTAAAT
>JBDNFP010000348.1:0-12818 GCA_041689775.1 Spirosomataceae bacterium | reverse complement strand
CATCTGCCAAATTTAATTCGCTTTTTTTATCATATACAATAGACTTGCGTAACATCAGTTCTAATGACTCACGATCCTAATTTTTCACTGATATGAAGTAAGCTTGTTCAGTTGAAGCCTGCCTGAAGTTGATTCTATTTTCTCGGGTAGCTCGGGGAATGGGATAAATGCCAGTTCAGGCGTTATAAACCCTCCCCCGTGCCTCCCCAAAACCTACCCGGATACCTTCCTTCTCGGCATAGCCGTGCAGAATAACCTCGTCGCCATCTTCCAGATAGGTACGCGACTGACCATTCCCTAACTCCACCGGCTTTTTACCACCTTCTGTGAGTTCGAGTAAACAACCACTCCCCTCGGGGCTACTAATGGTACCGGAGGCTAGCAAATCACCTACCCGGAGATTACAGCCGGTAATGGTATGATGAGCTAACTGCTGACGCACATTCCAATACAGATACCGGGCATTGGTAATGCCCACTGTTGTTTCAGATTGCTCGGTGGGTTGTATAGCTACCGAAAGATTCAGGTCAAAGTTATACTCCCCTATTGCTTGCAGATAAGGTAAGGGCGCGGGGTCTTGGGTAGGGCCGGCAACCCGAAAGGGTTCGAGTGCGTCAAGCGTCACGACCCATGGCGAGACCGTTGAAGCAAAATTCTTGCTCAGGAAAGGCCCCAAAGGCTGGTACTCCCAGCGTTGAATATCCCGGGCCGACCAGTCGTTAAAGAGTAAAAATCCGAATATATAGTCTTCCGCCTCTTGTGTTGAAACCGGGGTACCTAACGTAGAATTCTTTCCGATCAGAAAGCCCAGTTCCAGTTCGTAGTCCAAGGCAAGAGTGGGGCTAAAAACCGGCACCTCAGCGCCATACGGAAGTATCTGCCCACTCGGACGCCGCACCGGCGTGCCTGACACAACAATGGACGAAGCCCGACCGTGGTAGGCCACGGGTAGATGTTTCCAGTTGGGTAGTAATGGATTATCGGGTCTGAATAACATCCCCACGTTCGTGGCGTGTTCAATGCTTGAATAAAAGTCGGTATAGTCGCCAATGGCCGCGGGGAGGTGCATCCGGGCGTGAGACTGCCTGATGAGCACGCTATCAGCGGATCGGTGAAGGTCCGAATCGGCATCCGTTAATTCAATTTGCAAAATTGACCGGAGTTTTCGGGCTACCGGGCGGCCCAATGCCATGAGCTGATTGAGAGTAGACTGCTGAAAAACAGAAACCGTTGCCCCAGCCTCGGAAATAATCCCAAGTTGAGCAACGGCGCTCATATCAATTATATACTCTCCGATTGCTACCCCTACCCTGGGTGAATCCGTATCCTCACTAAAAATACCAAACGGTAAATTATGGATCGAAAAATCAGAGTCTGCTGGTATTGGTAGCCACGAAGCCAAATGTTTCATTCACCATCACTAAAATTATTGTAGATAGAATCCATAATCCGAACAAATTGCTGGTAGTCTGTTTCACTCAACTCACCCCAACCTTTCCGACGGATTTCAGCCACCACCGGGAATGCTTCCTCCCGGATTTTCATACCTGCTTCAGTCATGAAAATATTAAACTTACGACGATCGCCGACCGCCATTCGACGCTGCACAAAGCCTTTTCTTTCGAGAAGATCAATGATTCGGGTAACCGTTGGGGGGTCTTTGTAGGTTATCTCCGCCAAAACATTCTGACTGATTCCCTCATCCCGCGATATATGGTCAACCAGTACCCACTGATCCACGGTCAAATCAATTCCTCTTTCGTTTAATTTTTTTTGTAATGCACTTCGAATTTTCTTTATCGTCGTGTCAATTTTAAAAAAGTAGGCCCTTTGGTCAGAATGATGCGTCATAGTACTTCAAGCGGGTATATGAGAAGTTTAGATCCTACAAATATACGTTACGCAGGCTGTTGTCATACTAATAAATCCATATTTTTTTTACGGCATTTTCAGTAAAATGAGGTATTTCCTATGGTTTTTTTTAAAAAATTGTCAATTTCAGTTACAGAACCGTAAAGTTGCTCATAAGAATCGATAACAAAGTAATGGTCCTGATACTTGTCAATATGATAGGGAGTATCCAAAATTGTGGCCACATCAAAGTCAATTTTGGGCACTGATGAGCTCAACGAATAGCGACTCTCACCCGACGATGAAATAATACCTCCCCCGTACATTTTTAACTCGCCGTTTTCTCGGATCAAACCAAACTCAACCGTGTACCAATACAACCGCGACAAGCGCTGCAAGCTTTCCTCGTCGTCGATATAGTTTAAGGCTACCTTACTGAGGTTGACCATAAAGTCGCAGAAAGCCTGATTACCTAGTAAAGGTACGTGACCAAAAGTATCATGAAACATGTCCGGCTCTTCCAGGTAGTCGAGCTGCTCGGGTTTACGCAGCCAAGTAGAGGCCGGGAATTGTTTGTTGGCCAAGTGCTGGTAGAACTCCCGGTGCGCAATAAGCCCTGGCACTACGTACACTTCCCAACCGGTCATTTTAAGCAGACGAGGGTTTGTTTCATTTTCAAAATCCGGTATATGGTCAGCCACAAAGCCTACCTGATCCATTCCGGCCAGATATGCTTCACTAGCTATCTTCGGAAGCTGCTCCATCTGCCTCTCAAAAAGGCTCTTCCACATGGCGTGGTCAGCCTCGGTATATTCTTTATATGGCTGTTTCATTTTTCAATTTTGAATGAGTGATGGAGTGAATGATAGAATGAGTGATTGATAGAATACATAAATTGAAAATATATGAGTGAAAGCTCTTCACCTTAAACTCATTAACTCCTAAACTCGATAATATTCACTCCTTCCGACATTCACTCATTGCCCTTTACAACGTTCCCCGCAAGGATTGTTCCCGTTCGATAGCTTCAAAAAGTGCCTTGAAGTTTCCTTTTCCGAAAGATTTTGCTCCTTTTCGCTGGATAATTTCAAAGAAAAGGGTCGGACGAGGCATAATGGGCTTGGTGAACAATTGGAGTAAGTACCCCTCATCATCACGGTCTACCAGTACACCCAACTTTCTCAACTCGCTGATTTCCTCATCAATATCACCTACTCTGTCGAGTAAATCATCGTAGTAAGTTTGTGGTACTTGCAAAAACTCAATGCCCCGATTACGGAGTTCGGTTACGGTTTCGATAATATCGTCGGTCGCAACGGCGATATGCTGAATACCAGAACCTCCGTAGAAATCAAGATATTCCTCAATCTGAGACTTTTTCTTTCCTTCGGCGGGCTCATTGATAGGGAATTTAATTCGACCGTTTCCGTTGCTCATTACCTTACTCATGAGAGCGGTGTAATCAGTAGAGATATCTTTATCATCAAAGGAAACCAACTGGTTGAAACCCATTACCTCAGCATAAAAATTTACCCAGGTATTCATTTCGTTCCAGCCTACATTACCTACCATGTGATCCACGTATTTCAAACCCACCGGGCTCGGCTTGTATTCGGGATTCCAGGCTTCGTAGCCCGGTAAGAATAATCCTTCATAGGCCTTCCGCTCTACAAAAATATGTATAGTTTCTCCGTAGGTATGAATACCGGAAAACACTACCTGACCCTTACTGTCTTTCTTGACCGTTGGCTCCATGTAGGGTTTACCTCCTCTTTTCACGGTTTCTTCAAAGGATGAAGTTGCGTCGTCTACCCAAAGGGCTACCACCCGTACACCATCACCATGACGGTCGATATGTTTACCGATTTCGGTCCCTTCCATCAATGGAGATGTCAGTACCAGTCGTATTTTATCCTGAACTAATACATAGGATTCCCGGTCGCGAAGACCCGTGGAAAGACCGGCGTGGGCCAAGGGTTGAAAACCAAAAGCTGTTTGGAAGTAATGGGCCGCCTGACGGGCATTCCCCACATAAAACTCTACATAATCGGTGCCGTTGATCGGCAAAAAGTCTGTGTGTTGGGTTAAATCAATTTCCTGATCTATGATTTCCAGCGTTGCCATATCACTACTTATTTAAGTGTAATTCAGAATAATGTTTTCGGCTTCTCCTTAGTGCTCGTACCAGCTCCTGTAATACTTCCCATCATCGATATCCAAAGCTGCCTGTGTCACCATCAGAGGTCGGAAGGTGTCAATCATTACAGCCAACTCGTGGGTTTCTTTTTTACCAATACTTCGCTCATACGCTCCCGGATGCGGCCCGTGCGGAATACCACCGGGGTGGAGGGTAATATGCCCCTGCGCAATGTCATTCCGACTCATAAAGTCACCATCCACGTAGTACAGTACCTCATCAGAATCTATATTGCTGTGGTTGTAGGGTGCCGGAATGGCCTTGGGATGATAATCGAACAACCGCGGACAGAAAGAACAAACCACAAAGGCGTTGGTCTGAAACATCTGATGCACCGGTGGTGGCTGATGTACGCGCCCGGTTATGGGTTCAAAATCATGAATGGAAATACCCCAAGGGTAGTTGAAGCCATCCCAACCTACCACATCAAAAGGATGCGTGGCGTAGGTAAGTGCGTGAATCGCATTCTGCTTTTTGATTTTGATCAGGAAGTCGCCCGTTTCATCGTGTGTCTCCAGATCTCTAGGTAGCTTATAATCACGCTCACAATAGGGTGAGTGCTCCTGCAATTGTCCGAAATGATTGCGGTAACGCTTAGGCGTCAGCAAGGCCGAATGTGATTCTAGGTAAAGTAACCGGTTATCGGCTGTATCAAATTCAATCTGATAGATCATTCCACGGGGAATGACCAGGTAGTCGCCGTACTCAAAGGGTATGCTGCCAAACATCGTACGCAGCTTACCGCTTCCCTTGTGAATAAAAAAAAGCTCATCGGCATCGGCATTTTTATAAAAATAACCGGTCAATGACTTACGAGGAGCAGCAAGCCCGATCGTTAGGTCACTGTTGAGTAGCAAGGGCACGCGACTATCCAGAAAATCGTCCTCCGGCTTTACGGAAAAGCCCAGGAGCTTACGCATCGTCAGGTTGTTAGCTACCGCAATTTGCGGGCTCACATCCTGCGGAGGAGCAACCTCCTTCACTTGTGTAGGCCGATGGACGTGATACAAGAGAGACGACATGCCCTCGAAACCCACCGTGCCGAACACCTGCTCGTTATACAGCCCACCCCCAGGTTTTTCAAACTGAGTGTGGCGTTTGTGCGGTATGTCTCCAAGTCGGTGATAAATCGGCATTTTTAAAGAATGAAGTGTAACTTGACTTAATTAGTTGTTTATGCAACAATTATAATAACAATTTATTATTTCAACAAATAATAGGACTTTTTTGTTTCATAAGTCACGCTTAAAGAAGTGACTCAACTTTATTCTGGATGAGAGGGCACAAAAAAATCCCGAAGACTTAAGCCTCCGGGATCGTATATTTTTATTAGGTAATTATTTCACTACGCCGAATTTCGCGCCGCATTGATAATTCCAAACATGGCACGCATCACCAGCTTATTGAGGGTTTCTTCCTCCATGGTCCGGTTCTCGGGAGCTTCGGAAAGCATTTGTAAGGCATACTGCTGAATCGTAATTAAGGGTAACACAATGCGCTCCCGTATTTTAATTGACTCCTTGGTTACGAGGTTACTATCCAGTAACTCCTGCTGACCGGATATTTCCAACAACAATTTACCAGTACGAATAAATTCTTCGTGCATCTTATCCCAGAACTCCCGGTAGTCTTCCTCGTCACGCAAGTACTCCGTAACCGGAAAAAATGCCTTCGAAAGCGATTGCATGGAGTTTTCAATCAGGGTACGGAAGAAAAGCGATTTCTTGTACAACTTTTTGACATCTTCCAGCTTTCCATTCTTACCCAGCTGGTTAATGGCCGAGCCAAACCCATAGAATCCGGGGACGTTCTGCTTCATTTGGGCCCACGATCCTACAAAAGGAATCGCACGCAGATCATCAAACTTTAACCCTTCACCGTCGGCTCCCCGCTTGGTCGGGCGGCTACCGATATTAGTTTGTCCGTAGAATCGCAGCGGTGTTTTCTTGTCGAGATACTCGACAAAAGCCGGGTGGTTTTTCAGATCAAGATACGACTGATAAGCAGCTTCGGCCAGCTCTTCCATCAGATCTTTATCGGCCTGCGTCAGTTGCTCTTCTTTGCGAGCGGAGCTGAACAGGTTATTTTCCAAGCCCGCCGAAAACAAACGTTCGAGGTTATACATGGCCGTCGAAACAGTACCATAATTGGAACTGATGGTCTGCCCCTGTACCGTTAGTTGTACTTCTTTGTCCTCAATATCTTTACCCAATGAGGCATAAAAGTTCTGGTTGTTTCCGCCTCCTCTGCCGGGAGGGCCTCCGCGACCGTCAAAGAAGGTAACTTTAATACCATGCTCGCGTGATACTTTGGTTAGATCTTCTTTCGCTTGGTAAATGGACCAGTTGGCGCGTAAATAACCTCCGTCTTTGGTACCATCCGAAAAACCTACCATAATGGTTTGATGATTATCGCGACGTCCCAGGTGGTCACGATAGTACCCGTTTTCGTAGAGGGTACGCATTATTTCGGCCGAATTCGCGAGGTCGTCTATGGTCTCGAAAAGAGGTACGATATCAAGTTTAAGGTGACCTTCCTCGTTCGCAATCAGGTTTTTGGCCAGTGCCACCACCCCCATCACATCCAGGGCACTCCTCGAATTACTGATAATATACCGGTGGGCTCCCGGCTCACCATTCCGTTTCTGTATCTTTTCAATGGTCCGCATCGACCCCAGAATATCTTTGGTCGTTTCATCGGTATAGTCATCACCCCGAAGAGGTATATTCAGAGAAAGCAACAGATCAATTTTCTTGGCCTCCTCCCACTCCTGGTACTCCTTATATTTCAACAAGGGGATTTTACTTTCCAGTCTTTTCAGGATATCCTCCCAAGCTTTAAGGTGTTTCCGGCTATCCTGACGAATATCAAGGCTGGCGAAGAAGAACCCAAACAGCTTCACCTTCAGAATGAAAATGTCTAATATTTCCAAGAATAAACCCTGATGCTTGTCTACCAATACCTGCCGGGCCTGCTGCAATTCTCCCATCAGCTCCTCGGCATTTTGGTAGCCTTCTGCTTCCGGGCCAAAAATTGTGCTGTTCATTTTCCGCTCCATCGTGGAGATCGTATCTTCCACACCCTTGAAGGTCAGACGGCGTTTGAGTACCCGAATATCACGGTAGTATCCGCGTAGCAGCGAATCCCGGAGTTTATCGGAAACCTTGATCGTTATATCTGCATTGACAAACGGGTTACCGTCACGGTCGCCACCGGGCCAGAAGCCCAACCTAAAGACGTTGGGGTACGCCCAGTCGTGGGCCGACATACCCAGGTTATCAATCAACTTTTTAAGAATCGCCGGAATAGCATCGTAAAACACGTTTTCCAAAAACCAACACAGGCTTACCGCTTCGTCGTAAGGCGAAGGCTTAGAGTGGTTTATAAAGGCTGTCTTACCTAATTGAAGAATGAGGTGATTCACTGAGGCAAAGTCATTGACCCGGATTGACTCTTCCAGATCATTGATTATACCCAGCACTTTTCCCGGATAAAACTGGGTAGGATGCGCTGTAAGCACTATACGTACGCTAAAATCCTGTAACTTATCTAGGAGTTTCTCACGCATCGCCTCATTGTCGAGGCGGTCCCCGAGATACGTTACCGACCCTTTTCCGTTCATTTCGTGGGTCAGGTCGAACGCCGCATCCTCAACCGAGTCAAACAATACTACCTGTCTTTCGATATATTGAATGAAGGCAAAAAGCAGGTCCATGCGCTCCTTGGGAGTGGCCTCAACCAATAACTCTTCAAAAAAGTGCTCAATAATCTGACGGGGTGACTTTCCCTCGTCAAAACCTTGCTCACACTTCTGAGTTAGCAGGGGTAATAATGATCCGGTCTGGAAAACACCCCGGTAAGGCAAACTCAAAAACAGGCTATTAAAAATATTGTACTTCGTAACAACTGCGTCCTGAAAAATGTGGCTCATGAATATGGAACAAAATTTAATTTTGAATCTATTTTGCTTGACAAATATACCGTAAAAAAATGTTTTCAGGCTTTTGGGTGCGCTTGTTGGTGCGTTTTTTTAAGTTTCTCAATGGAGTTGTGCGTATATATCTGAGTAGCAGCCAGATTGGCATGACCCAAAAGCTCTTTAATGGCGTTCAGGTCTGCCCCCCGGTTGAGTAGGTGGGTGGCGTAGGTATGCCGTAAAACATGGGGACTTTTCTGGGCCAGGGTAGTAACGGCCGACAAATATTTTTTTACCGTTCGCTGGATAAAAACGGCGTAGGCAGGCTTGAGCGAATCGGTCAGAATGAGACATTCGGTCGACTCTTCGGGAGCCCAGAGTTCTATGTAGCGCGTCAGTAATTGGGCTAATGAGGTTGTGATAGGAATCAAACGCTCTTTGGAGCGTTTGCCCAGCACCCGCACCATCCGGGCTTCGATATCAATGTTGCTAATCCGTAATTCTAGTAGCTCCGACAGGCGCATGCCGGTTCCGTACAGCAATTCCAGAATAACCCGATCCCGAAGTCCGGAGAAGTCTTCGGTAAAAGTCTCTTCGCCAAAAAGAAGTTCCATGGCCTTTTCTTCCACGTAGGCCGGGAGCTTACGCTTGGTTTTCAGGGAGTGGAGATTACGGGTAGGATCATTGGTAACCAACTGGCGGCGGCGCAAAAAGCGAAAGTAGGAGCGTAAAGTCGCCATCTTGCGGTTTACGGAGGTAGGGTTCATGCCTTCCTCCACCAAACTCACCACCCAAGAACGAAGCATGGGAGCCGTGGCGGTCTGCGGAGCATCACATTCGTATTGAAAAAGCAAGTATTTGGAAAATTGGTCCAAGTCGTTGCCGTACGCAGTAAGGGTATGCACACTGACGCGCTTTTCGTAGCGCATGTGATCAAGAAAAGCAGTTATCATGGCTCGAACTTACGCAAAGAGGTCGTCTTGTTCAAGACGACCTCTTTTAATTTTTCGTATGAAAAGGATATAGTTTTTCTATCTAAATCAATTAGAAGATTAATTCCACGCAGGACTAATCTTCCAAGTGACCGTATGTTTGCTGCTTGTAGATAGCATTCAATACTTCATGGCGGCGCTTTACGGAGGGCTTAGTAAAAGCCGTTCGTGAACGCAACTGACGCATAGTACCGGTTCTTTCAAATTTCTTCTTGTAACGCTTTAATGCGCGATCAATGGATTCGTTGTCTTTAATGTTAATGATAAGCATAGGAGCTATATACTTTTATATTGTGTTTTTTTCAAAATTTCGGAGTGCAAAGAAAACGTACATTTAGCAGAAAATCAAGAGATAAGTAATCTAAAATCTAACTATTTTTGGTTTTTCAAGAAAACATCAACCATTCTACCCTTATCTACGACTGTATGAATGACCGCTTAGGTATCATTGATTTAGGCACCAATACATTTCACTTACTCATAGTGGAACGGTCCACTGCCGGGTCTCGCACGCTTTTTCACATAAGTCAGGCGGCCAGAGTCGGCGAAGGGGGAATCAACCAAAAAACGATAACGGAGGCAGCCACCGAGCGGGCGCTGAACGTACTTCGCTTTTTTCGCGAGAACCTCGATAAATACGAGGTAGCACCCAAAAATACCTTTGCTTTTGGCACGAGTGCTATCCGAAACGCCAAAAATAGCGAAGCTTTCTGCGCCACAATCCAAAAAGAAACGAATATTAATATCAAGGTAATTGACGGAAATCAGGAGGCGTTTTATATATACGCCGGCGCCCGTTCTGCACTCGACCTAGGAGATGAGGCCTCGATGATTATGGATATCGGGGGCGGCAGCGTGGAGTTCATTATCGGTAATCAGCAACAAATCTATTGGAAACAAAGCTTTGAGATTGGCGGACAACGGCTCATGGAAAAGTTTATGCGCACCGATCCGCTATCTGATACCGACCGACGACGACTGTACAATTATTTTGATGAACAGCTTATTCCGCTGGCCAACGCCATTCACCAATACGCTCCTACTTCGATCGTTGGTTGCTCAGGGTCATTTGATACGCTGGTCGAAATGGATTACTACCATCGTACCGGCTCCGGGCCATCCCCCGACCAAACGGGTTTTGACCTACCCCTTGAAGAGTTTTACCGTACCTTTGAGCAGCTCATCACCCGCAATCACGACGAGCGCATGGCCATTCCCGGCATGGTTACGCTACGGGTTAATATGATTGTGGTAGCCGTTTGCCTGATTGACTACGTACTAAGAATTCACAAAATCCAAAACCTTAAAGTGTCAACCTACGCCTTAAAAGAAGGAGTACTGGCCGAACTGATCAAGAATGAATAAACCCACCGCCCAATCACATACTATTGCCGTTTCTCGTACCGCAAGGTATGTTACCCTGGGAGAATTGACCGAAAATACCCGTAAAGTATGGTTTGTGCTGCATGGTTACGGACAACTAGCCGAGTACTTTATCCGTAAGTTTGAGAAGATCCACGATGAGCATACCCTTATCGTGGCTCCGGAGGCCTTATCCCGTTTTTACTCCCGAGGTGATTTCGGGCGGGTGGGTGCTTCCTGGATGACTAAGGAAGAACGACAAAGCGAAATTGACGATTACGTAGCGTACTTAGATACTGTTCGTGAGGCAGTTCTTGGAAAAATAGCGCCGGAAAAAATCCAGATTACGGTCGTAGGATTCTCGCAGGGTACCGCCACCGCCAGCCGGTGGGTCAACGCGGGGCATTTTACATGCCACCGCCTGATCTTGTGGGGAGGATACTTTGCTAATGGTTTACTCGATCTGATTTCGTCAGACCGCCTGCCTGCCAATAACACGCACTTTGTATACGGCACCGAGGACGAGTTCCTGATCCAACTAAACGTAGAAGAGTACATTGATAAACTCCAAGCCGAAATACCAGACCTGAAAATAATGGGCTACGCCGGGGGACATACTATTGACGCGGATGTACTGAAAGAGCATTTTGGGAGTTGATAAGTACCTACTACCAAAATGCTCCATCCTATTTATTTCCGGTGAACCGTGGTAGCGGCTGCTTGTGCTCCCGCCAAAATGGTGACATCCGCAATTGTCACGTGAGCCGGGGCATTTACCGCGTATACGATACTATCAGCAATATCTTCTGCTTTTAGTGGTTCAAAACCCGCGTATACCTTATCGGCTCGGGCTTCATCACCCTTGAACCTTACGACCGAGAACTCGGTCTCTACGGCTCCGGGGGCAATATTGGTCACCTTGATTCCGTGCTGAATCAGATCAAGGCGCATACCTTTACTCAACGCCTCTACCGCTGCTTTGGAAGCACAGTAGACCGTTCCGTTGGCGTAAGTTTCCTTTCCGGCAATGGAGCTGATGTTGACAATATGCCCCTTAGCCCGCTCCACCATACCCGGAATTACGGCTTTGCTGACGTACAACAATCCCGTTACGTTGCTATCGATCATGGCGTCCCAGTCGTCGGTATTACCCGTGTCGATGGGGTCAAAGCCGTGGGCATTACCAGCATTGTTGACCAGAATATCAATATTTCGCCATTCGGTGGGTAAAGATCCGATGGCCCCCATGACGGCCTCGCGGTCACGAACGTCGAAAATCAACGTGGTAGTTTTTACCGAAGACGATAAGACTTCGCTTAATTCTGTCAGTCGATCCTGACGGCGACCACATAAAATAAGATCGATACCACTTTTGGCAAAAGCTTCGGCGGTGGCTTTTCCGATACCAGAGGTGGCACCCGTTATTAATGCTATCCGAGACATATGATTTTAGGCTTGATGAAAGTTGCTAATTACCCTTTTTTTGGTTAATATCCCATACAGAAATTGAATTTATACTCTATTTGAAGCCCCAAAATATTTCTGAGAACCTTTTAGAGTACTCTTTCTGATCCAGGGCAAACGCATGAGAATTCTGTCAATTGAAAGAATGTTTATCTTTGCAGTACATGACAAAGATAAACGAGTATTTTCTAAATATATAGACTGGCGAGCAGCATAAAGTACAACACAAATTATCGGATATTTTATTGATTGGTTTGTGTACGTATTTAAGTAATGGGGAAGACTATGAAGACATGGTAATCTTTGCCAAAACTAAGGGTCATGTATTGCCTGATTTACTAAGGTTATCGAATGGTATTCCCTCTCACGACACCTTTAATATAGTTCTCCAAACACTTGATTGTGAGGTTCTTAGAGGCTATCTATTTGCGTATGGCAAAGAGATTGTAGATGTTTTAGCCGAAAAACGGATTTGTTTTGATGGTAAAAAACGTAGGGGAGTTAGTCCTCAAAGCCGAGGTAATCATGGACTTTATATCGTGAATGCTTGGGTAGCTGAAAATAAAATATGCGTTGGTCAAGAAAAGTGATGGACAGGAGCAATGAGTTGGATGCCCTTCCCAAGTTGATAAAATCATTAGATATCACAGATGCGGTTGCCACTATTGATGCTATGGACTGTCATAAACATATCGCATTGCGCGATTAAAGAGCAGCATGGACATTATCTCTTAGATCACTTTCTTAAATAAATATAAATATTCAAAGATTTATGTTGACAAGTCCGCAGACGATAATCCAAACTTCCTCAATATGCCTGAGATGGTTCCTGTAAGTTTCCTTGACAATTCTGAAGCACTTGCACCGCCGATTAGTATGTTCGATTCTCACCCTTCTCTTGCGAAACCGCTTGTTCTGTCTTTTCTGTTTCTTGGTCAACTCCCCGTTCTTCGGCTTCTTATGCGGAACTTTACTATTTTCATGTATCTTACCCTGGTAACCCAAGTCTCCCTCGACTCTTATTTTCGGGTGGATG
>JBDNFP010000347.1:0-2069 GCA_041689775.1 Spirosomataceae bacterium | reverse complement strand
TTCTTCTGCACGCTTCGGCAACGGTGCTCGAGACTGGTGAGGCTGAGCCTCTCTTTCTCGAAAAAACTTGATCGACACGTAAAATCGATAAAATTCGTGATCACACATTACAACATATCATTACAATTTTAGGACTACCAAGAAAAGAAACCAACGGAATATCAGATTTAATCTTTCCGGTAGGCTACGCTTTTCCCCAAGCCAGTAATCTCGTAGCTTAACTCATTACCGATTCTTATAGACTTTATCCAGGAACTGGTAGCGGGCCTCGTACTTCGCTCTCTCGGTGCGCGACTCCGTGTCAATGATCATCACGGCAGGCATGACATCTCCTGCTTTAACTATCTGCCAGTTTGGTAGCTTTCCTCCGTTTGGATTCCCTGTCTTGATAAAATTAGCAAAGTACTCCGACATCGTTTCGGATACCTTATAGTCGTCGGCGGTCCAGGCGTATTCCTTGGTCAGGTGCAGGTTGCCCATGCAGTACTCAATCTCGCAGGCGTGTGGTGCGCCCACGGCTTTGGGTGCTTCGGGAGTATCGGAGGTTTTCTTCGAAGTTCCTCTGGCTAATCCCGACATCAGGGTTTGGTTAACCAGGGCTGGACGTAACTTACTGTACAAATAGCGATAGATGGGTTGCGAAGAGTTATTACTGTGCAGATCGGCCCACTTCCAGGTAGCATAGGCAATGAAGCGGTCGGAGGCAAGGGAGGTGGCTGAAAGTTCCACCTCTTTCTCATTATTATGTGGGTATAGTTTCAGAACTTCTTGGTGGGTATCGGGGTATTCTGCTTTTACGCGGTTGATAAAGTTTTCGGGAGTAGTAGATTGTCCGTACATGAACGTGCCGGCGGACATTTGGGCCGAATTCCATCCCACCAACAAAGGTACCTGAGCCTGCTCACGAGCGGCAAAAATCTGCGGCAGGTAATTGGGTAAAAAATAGCTGTCCATTATTACGGGAAAACCAAAGCGCTTCGATTCATCATATAGTTCGTACAGATCACGGGAAGTTAATGCTCGTAATTCTTTCAGCGTAGATACTCCGGCGTTTTTCGCAAACTCTGCTCCCTGTTTTTCTGCCTCGGCTAGGGGTACCGGAGCCATGGTAGGAGTAATACCGCCGCCACTTTCACCGATGGCTCCGGCGATAAGACCTTTCGATAACGGTGATGCCATCTGATAACTTACCGCTACGGAACCCGCCGATTCACCCGCAATAGTCACTCTTTTAGGATCGCCGCCAAACTGCGCGATATTTTTCTGTACCCACTTCAATACCGCCAGCTGATCCAGGTAGCCATAGTTTCCCGATGCTTTATAAGGGGCCTCGGTAGATAATTCGGGGTGAGCGAAGTTACCGAAGATATTCAGGCGGTAGTTACAGGTAATCACCACGATTCCCTTCTTGGCCATTGCGTCACCATCGTAGCGAGGTTCGGAGCCGTCGCCCGCTATATTGCCACCACCGAAGAAATATACCAGAACGGGCAGGTCTTTGGTGTTGCGTTTGGCCGGTGTCCATACGTTGAGGTAGAGGCAGTCTTCACTGACCCCGTTGGAGCGGGAGTTCATATCTCCCCAGATGAGCTTTTGCATGGGACGCGGGCCAAATGCCTTGGTCTGCTTTACGTCTGTCCATGTATTGAGTGGCTGCGGCGCTTTCCAGCGTAGGTTACCGATGGGAGGCTTAGCAAAGGGTACGCCAAAATAGGTTTGAATACCGGTCTTAGTATCGTAGTCGCCTTCGATGATTCCGTGTTCAATTTTGGTTTGAACCGCAAACGCATTGGTATTCTGGGCATAACTCCCTGATGTACTACTAAGGGCAAGAGTCATGGAAATAAGGATTCGCTTCATAAAAATATTTTAAACGTATTATTGTCCCATAGTGAGATAATAATAGTGAAGCTGTTTAATAGACTTTCATTTGGATAAATTATTTAAAATAACGCGCCCGCCGGCGAACTTTACGGCATGAACTACGAAGATCAGAAAAAACACGAGAGCAAATTCCTGTCGCTGACCAGCCTGACAGTGGTCGAATTCGAGTACCTGCTGGGCTATTT
>JBDNFP010000346.1:0-5713 GCA_041689775.1 Spirosomataceae bacterium | reverse complement strand
TGTGTCAACCAAGGTACAAATTTGATACCTTGGTTCCAGCGTGAGATGATTCATACTTATTTTGAGTTTGGCGACCCAAAAGTATGAAGTTTTCTGAAGCCGGGCTTTTTTAAACCAATGTTGCGTTTATTACTTGAATCCGAAAACATTAAAAAATTATTTATTTCATTAGCAAGCTTTATTAGCTTGTGTCAATCCTGTACTATCTTACATGATTTCTTTTTACCGGACCAGAATTCCCAAGCAAATATAGTTTACTGTGTTTTTCGTTTGGGTTATCCGGGATTTCAGCTACAATTACCCGTGCGTCGGGATGAGCATTTCGTATTAATGCACTCATTACAAAACTCGCACTTACAGATGAAAGCATGGGTATTTCTTTTTCCCACGTTAATCCAATATCATTAGAATTCCACCAACCTGCATGGCTAATATTCTGATGACGGTATGAAGTAAAGAATCGTATTATATCTCTATTTTCAATGAACATATCTCCGTTATTGAAGGTGTATTCTAGCGGATTTATTTGAGAGGTTTTCCACTGCCCTCCGGTCCAATTTACATAATAAATTACCTGATTTTTTGAATTATATCGAAAAGATAAATGTAGATTTCCAAGGGAATCTGCCAGATTAGTTCCAACACGTGTTTTTTCTCCTTTTGAATCAAATACCATTGTCATAGAATCTGCATATTCTTTGGTTAAGGGCATCGTAAGTTTCTCACCTTTTGCATTTTCCCAGGTATCATCTACGGTATTCATCTTCATAGCATATTCATTTATTCTAAGGGAATTATGAACTGTCCTGTTCGGAGCACATGGATGATAATTAAAGGAAGCAATTACAGTTTTATTAGGCCCCTCCTGAAACCAAGCATACCAAGTATCATAGACATCGGGATTACCATTTTGTGGTTTATGCCTGAGAATGGATACTGGCTTGGCAAAGGTTTTGGCATTGTCAGTTGATTTCTGGTATACCCAGTCGCTTCTGTGTGGCCCGTGACGATAAAATAAATAGATGCTATTATTCGGTGTTTTAATAAACTGGCTGTAAGTCCCGAAAGAAGGAATGTTATCCATAATCTCCCAAGAAGAAATATCTCTTGGTTTTTTTGAAATTATGTGAGTTTGCTTACCGCTGCCGTATGATCCTAGGGAATTATCTCCCTGATCACTATCTCCGCCATGTCCGCCAAAAACCAAATGAATATATCCATTCCCGTCAACAATCAGTGCAGGGCGTCCATGATTATCAACCTTGTCAGGATTTTTCAAATTTAGAGTCTTACCCAGTGCACTCGTCCCTGCCTTTATTGGCCCAATCCATTCCTTTGTTTGGTGATTATAAGAACAAATATAGGGGTCTTCTTTAGGCCCCTGATAGGCTAAATAAGTGACTCCCTCATAATATTCACCCGACGGATGCTGTATCGTTTGCAATGGTTGGCCGAAACCATTATCAGCAAAATAAGTTAATGAATCATACTTAGAGACAGGGTTAGATTGTCCACCACCTGAATCAATTTCAGAAACTGATTGATGATGTGTTTCGTTGCTTTTTTGTATTGTAAAAGCAACTGTTGCTTCTAATGTAAATAAGGAGCAAAAGATGCCTGCAATTAGTGGTTTAAAAAAATCCATGATTATCGGTATTTCTTCATTTTTTCAAATGAGTTGAATGTATTGAACAAGGGTACACCAAACTATAATTACCTATAAATCATCGTCATCTTTCCCTTTATCTTTCACTTTTTTTAGTTTTTCAAGTACCGGTGGAATTACCATTTTTGAAAACACCCCACTAAATGTAGCTATCAACTTTTTTTGTTCAGGATTCAAATCGGCCTCAGTAATCCTGTTTTTTTCCATTGGGTCGTCAATGACGTCAAAAATCTCTCCTGTTTCATAAAGTTTCCATTCTTGGTTATGAACGAACCTCTTTTTTTTAAAACCACCCTTTTGAGGATCGTAATGGCAAAACAGCCATTCCCTTGGCAAATATTCCTTACCAAGCACTTGCGGCAAAAAACTAATTCCATCAGTTATAAAAGTTTCGGGCAGTTTAATCTTTGCGGCATCACACATCGTTGGTAAGAAATCTGAGAAATCGACTAAGTTACTATTTATTTGATTTGGTTTTATTTTACCGTCCCAATAGGCAATCAAAGGTACGTGTGTTCCATATTCATTTGTTTGCCCTTTCATCCCCGGAATTTTTCGGCCGTCTTTCATGTTAGAAACAATTCCTGTTCCAGTACCATTATCACCGGTAAAAAGGATGAGCGTGTTTTCGCTGATGCCTAATTCGTGGATCTTATCGATTATTTCGCCCACATTTTTATCCAAATAGGCCATTTCATCTTTAAAATAAGTTGTATCAGAACGTGAGCCTCCTGAATCACCTTTACTGACCACTTTAAACGTGTCATAATCTTTGGAGTCCCGTGAAGGAATGAATGGGCGATGGGATAAGACCATGGGATAGTACACCAAGAAAGGCACATCTTTTTTTCTTTCCATAAATTTTTTAATAAAATTGACGAATAACTGTGGGCCATACTCGCCGTTATTGTACTTTTTCTTTATCCCATTTTCCACTATTCGAGGATCTTTGTAACGTTCATTATAGGTAGAGCTGGTATCCATAATATTCCATAATAAGTATTCATCGAAACCAGCTTTGTAGGGAGCATATTCATCCCCCCGTAATTGCCATTTCCCAGCGATGCAGGTAGCGTAGCCATTCGATTTTAGAACATGAGCGAAAGTTGTTTCGTTTTGGTCAAGATATCCCCACCTTTCATAGTTTCTAAAATTTGACTTCCCTGTCATTATTTTTAATCTAGACGGCGAGCAAAGTGGTTGTGCATAACACTGGTCAAACCTTACACCTTGTTGAGCCATTTGGTCAATTCGAGGAGTACTGTAACTTAAACTTCCGTAAGAACCAACAGTTTCAAAACCGATATCATCGGCCATAATGAGTATAATATTAGGTTGTTTTTCACGCACTATTGGGTAGGTTCTCAGATTTAAACATCCAATAGTAAAAAGCATCAAACAAATACTTGATACAATTATAATAGGTCCTGATTTTCTCATTTTAATTAAATTAAAATTATATTTATTTCTCACTAATTCCGGATTATTCAGCACTAACGATACGATACGATTAAAGCATATCAATAAAGATGGTACATTAACCTACTATGAAGTTTTAGATTGGCTTATCAAGTTCGCGGACAGCAGAAATTAAATTATTATCAATGATGGCTAAAAATTCATCAGTATTTCTTCATAAGATTACCCATCAGAGTCTAAATTAATGTACTCAATAACCCACTACTGAGTACGTTTCAGGTGTCTATCAGTAGTAAAATATTACTACTTTTTATCAATAAGACTGTGACCACTTATCTCCAATTTTAAGTATAAATTCCGCCCACACTAAAAGTATAACCTCAGCAAAAAAGGTTTTTATCCAGAAAAAAATCATCCTATTCTTTAATATTATCCTATTTTAATACTTGTTAATTAATCATAATCTTTCTTATAATAAAATCTCTGTCCAGCGTAGAATTAAAACTGTTACTTAAAAACTAAACTACTGTGGATTTAGTGGTTAATAGTAGTTTAGTTACTATTTTGAGTATACTTTTTATTAAAATAATTATACTACTTAATAAAAAGTATGCACTAAGGGGCGACTAACTCTTTAACTTACATCTCCTGACAGATGCAGAAAGTACCTTGCAATACTCTTTTTTAAAGATATTTTTTAATAAAAAAGAGATACTATTTTCTACATGTACTGATTAATAGATAGTTACCCTATTTTTAGATTAAAAAAACAGCAATGAGGAGGTAGTGATACTGATCGAAAGAAATATGTAGATTGAGAATGGATTTATGAAGAAGGTTAGCCATTGATTACCGGTTTACATCCATTAATTTGGCAATTTACTCATTATCGAGACTTTGATAAAATTTTAGGAAGACCGCTTCTTTTTGGCGTTTAGGCGGATTAGAAATTGCTTTGATAACTTTATATTTTTTTCGGAAAATGCTTCTTCAAAAATTAGAGCTTTACGGTATTTTCTTAACATTCAGCTCACCCAGCCCTCAGTCAATACCAAGGTTAAAGCTATGTCCTTCTGCCGCATCGGCGGTCCGGTTCCAGTCCACTTTTCTAGACTCCTCGCAGCAGTAATTCCTAGTCCGATGGTTTATATTTAACGCTCACAAAAGCAATCTAAAAAAGATTACGACTTAATTTATCCATTAATGAGAACGATGAAGGTCTCTTTCTCACTAAATGTATAAGTAAGAATTTAGTTTTCTTCTTAAAAAGCAATAGTACTACTACAAATCAATGATTCTAAGGTAATAGTCCTGTATTTTAAACATTCTAGTTTCACTTAAAATCTTTTTTTGTTGAATATTTTGGTTCTATGATTACTAAGGGTTCATTCATATTCCAATCAACAGGGATAGTAAATACGACTTGAATAATGAAAGGATAATCTCTTGAACCAATACCTTCTGAATCAATCATTTCTTCGGATAGAATATAAGCTTTATCTTTTAAATTACTTTTTATTTTTAAACTCATATTAGCTAATTTCCAACTATTACCTTTGAAATTTTCGAGGATATTATTTTTGGAATAAACATAAATCTGAAATGTTTTGGCTTCATTATCAGCCAAATAAATCTCCATCTGTTGCTCGTCTACTTTTATGTTTGTTTTTCCCTCCCCTGGAACAAAAAGCCATCCAATATCTCCATCTGAAGAGTTCCAGTGCATTGTTCCCGTTTTTAAAATATGGGACACTTTACGATTGCCCCACAAGCCTCCCATCATCCAATCTTTATGTATTGCAGCAGTTACTTTTTTCAATCGATCACCTTCGTAATAATTCGAGGTTGTCCGAGTAATAAAACGAGGTGCGCTAAATTCCTTAAATTCATTGAGTGCTTTGGTAGGCATCGAAATACCCAACTCTACAATTGGCACTATGAAATTGCACTCGTCATGCACACCATGCTGATAAGGCAAATCTGATATTTTAGGATTATCAATAGCAACAGTGAGCCAAATTCCTACTATGGCATTGTATTTTTTCATGTCAATACCATAGCTTCTCAAATATGGACCACACATATTTTGCAGATTGGCATTGTAAAAAGCGGCCACATCAAGCCATAATTCTTTTTCTAAAATTTTACCCATCTCTTTCATTTCTTGAGAAGAAGATAATTCCCGCCAAAATGCCAAACCTACAAAGTCGACCCCATAATAAGTAGGTGTATTGTATTCACACAATGTGTTGTATTTACGGAAGTTGTTATAGATCGCCTTGGCTTTATCAATACCTGCATTTTGCAGTTCAGGAATATTAAATGTAGAACCGACATATTCCATCATAAATGAACTCATGATAGAAATATTGTTATAATCGGGGTTTACATTTCGCATCAATGCCCCTTTTGCCGTGCGAATTAGGCATACTTCAAGCTCTTTTTTAACATCAGCTGGTAATTTATCTTCATATTTATGATAAACCAGGCGGATTCAAGTTATAAACGCAACACCTTCGTTATTTAGAGTAGCGTTTTGAAAAACTTCTTCGGGTGATCTAAACCCGAATCTCTTCCTGGGTCTTTGGTTTAAGATGTCTACTATTTCGTTAACTCTCTGCTCGGTGA
>JBDNFP010000345.1:0-1857 GCA_041689775.1 Spirosomataceae bacterium | reverse complement strand
ATGAGTCGCTACACAATTCTATGAACGCTTTGGTCAGACGCATGACGGACCGACGCATTTGGCAGGTTATTTATAGCCAACTCGGCCTGGAAGGATTAGTTGACGTTAATCAATTTGACAGCTTGCAGTGCCAGTTCTGGCGACGTAAGGCTGCATAAGTAAAGCGAAAACTGCTCACAGTATTAATATTAAAAGTTGAGGATTTATCAGAATCGGGGAGATGATGGAGGGGCACGAGTCGCTAGTTTGATTATTTTGGTTGCATTTATTTTAGATAGTTCAGCCTAACTTCTTTTTGGCGTTTAATGTTTGAATTCTGAAAATTGGTACTTTTGGAATAGTTCTGAATTAGATATTTGCCCAATGAAATTAACCTCACGCACTACGCCAAGTCGTTACGCCAATCAGCGGATGCGCTACGAAGAAGAAACCATCCATGCGATACTGGACGAAGCTCTGTTTTGTATCGTCAGTTACTCCATCGATAATCAACCTTTCGCGATTCCGACTTGTTTTGTCCGTAAAGAGAACAAAATCTACATACACGGTTCGGTGGGTAGCCATTTCCTGCGTGGGATTGAATTGGGTATTCCTGTCTGTATTTCCGTCATGCTGATCGACGCCCTAGTGGTGGCGAAGTCGGCGTTTAATCATTCGGTGAACTACCGCTCGGTGACCATCTTTTCCAACGCCGAAAAGGTTGATGACTACGATCAAAAGGCTCTTTTTTTTAAAGAACTGACCGAAAAGATGGTGCCCGATAGCTGGGACTACCTTCGCCCCATGAAAAAGTCAGAGGTTGATAAAACGATGTTACTTTCCTTCGAAATCACAGAAGCATCGGCGAAGGTGCGGGTAGGTATGCCCTCCGACGACGAAGTGGATCAGGACCTACCCATTTGGTCGGGCTTGATACCAATACCTGCCCAGCGCCTCACCCCCGTACCCGATAAGGGTAGTGTGGTTTTGGAGTTGCCGGAGCATTTGAGGAACCTCGACTGAGAGGTCTATGCTGTTGTGGGTACTTTTGCCGGGCCTGAGGTACTAAGATGGAGGTGAAACCAGCGGGAATGGGGGATGTAAGGAGCAGCTTGAACCATGACGGTTTGATGAAACCGAGACGATTCTTGGCGGGTGACCGTTCCAATTACAAATTGGGATCAGCCCGGATTGGCGGGGGAATTTAAAATCGGTGGATATATAGACTCAGTCCCAGAAGGATGGTGCTTCAGTAGAAGCATGAGATCGTCCGAATAAGATATAAAGAGTGGGCGGCACGTTTTAGGTATTCAAGTCAAAGACTTGTGTTATTCTCACTCATGAGCGGCCAACGGAGGAACGCTTCCCGCTCGGTCTTAAAATTGGCTGGAGGGGAGGAATCAAGGCTCATCACCCTTCTCTTTTTTGGCCTTTTTAGTGAGCGATGTTCCCAGGACGGCACCCATGGCAATCCCTAAATCTGAGTCACAGAGCCACATTGTCCGTTGCCACTCCTATGGCTGTTCTAATGGTAACTCTAAGTGCCATTCCCTTGGCAAGACTAGTATCTTTTTTCATGTGTAGTATAGTTTTTTTCATGTGTAAGTACTAGAGACAAATTACTTTGCATTAAATGGGCTAAAATTAATATTCAGACATCGGCCGACGTTGGCCAAGCATCTGTTGACAGCGTATGCGAGCGTTTGATCGTCTCGGTAGTCCTCCGGCCTGAGCCCCCCCTCCTTTCAGATGTCTCCACATGGTCTCGGCGATATTCAGCTGAGGCGAGTAGGTGGGCAGACAGAACAAGTAAAGTCCCCTTTTCTGCCAGATCGGGATTCTGGCCCTTATGATCTTGGCGGTGTGTATGCTGGCGTT
>JBDNFP010000344.1:0-26250 GCA_041689775.1 Spirosomataceae bacterium | reverse complement strand
GAGTTTTCCAGCGACTTGATTTGCTCGTACTTGCTGAGGGCAAGGGCCACGAATTCTGATTCTGTCATGGGGGGGGGCAGGTTTTGGGTGAGTTCAAAACTCAACTTTTTTTCCCTATTTTGCAAAACTGAAATACACCCACAGTATTAAACCTACCGACATGAACCTTCTGGGCAATATCATCTGGCTGATTTTTGGTGGCCTGTTTATCTTTCTCGAATACATGGTATCGGGGTTTATTCTCTGCCTGACGATCGTGGGGATTCCCTTTGGCATGCGATGCTTCAAGATAGGCGTACTCAGTCTAATGCCCTTCGGCCGGGAAGTACGCGACGTTTCGGGTAGTACCGGCGGTTTGGCTACTCTGTTCAACATCATCTGGATTTTGGTAGGGGGAATCTGGATAGCCCTCACGCATCTGGCCTTCGGTATAGCACTCGCCATTACCATTATTGGCTTACCTTTTGCCCGGCAGCACTTCAAACTCATGAGTTTGTCATTTACTCCTTTTGGAAAAGAGGTAGTATAACATCATTGGTACACACGGAGTATTTTTATCTTCAAGTACCTATAAACTACCTTGGCGGCAAGTATGGCAGCACCCAAAATGTTTACCCTCAAGATGTTTCCCGAACCTCTTACGATCTTGATGGGGGTCATCGTACTAGCGGTAATCAGTACTTGGCTGCTACCCGCCGGAACATATAGCAAACTCCTGGTGGACGACAATAAAGCGTTTGTGATGACTACCCCCGAAGGAGATGTACGCCTAACCCAGAATACTCTGGACGATCTTTCGGTGAAAATTCCGGTTGATAAATTCTGTAATGGTGACATCCACCGGTAGGTATCAGTGCCCGACACCTACCATAAAAGTGCACAAAACCCACAGGGTATACTCGAAATTTTACAGGCTCCCATCAAAGGGATTATCGATACCATTGATATTGTGCTGTTCATTCTGCTCATCGGTGGATTCATGTATATCTTCAACGCCACGGGGCCATGTTCAAGGGTATTGCTTCCCTGACCTACGCCATGCGCGGCCACGAGCCCTGGCTGATTGCTGTTCTTACCCTGGTATTTTCGCTGATGGGTGCCACCTTCGAAATGGACGCTGAAAGTCTGGTTTTTTACCCGCTATTGGTCCCGTTATTCCTGGCTGCTGGTTACGACCTGTTAGTACCTTTCGCCATTATTTTTGGCGGTACTACATTGGGAGGTGTAGTAGCCTTCTCTAACCCGTTTTCTACCATTATTGCCTCCAACGCCGCCGATATCAACTGGATGGACGGCCTCTACGAACGACTGATCTTCTTTGTGATTCTTAACGCTTTCCCGATTACCTATATCCTGCGGTACGCCGCCATGGTCAGGAAAGACCCCACGACTTCCCTCGTGTACCAGCTCGACGGCCACGTAAAACCTCCCTACGAAATAGCAATTGATCAATAGGCAACCCCTCCTCCCCTCGACCTGAAAACTAAGCTACTATTTCTATCTACGTCTTGACCTTTGTAGGTATGATTTTCGGGGTAGTAGTACTCGACTAGTGGACCCTCGAAATGTCTACGTTATTTCTGGCTTTTTCGCTACTACTGGCGGTAGTAATACATATGGGTGAAAAAGCTTTTGTCAATGAATTTATCAAAGGAGCCGAAAGCCTGCTCCCCGTTGCCTTTGTGGTAGGGATGGCCCCGGGCGTCACCATTGTACTCAACGAGGGGCAGGTTACTGACTCCATTCTGTACTATACCGCTCAGGTAATTCAGGGAATATCACCGGCATTATTTATCGTCATCGTGATGGTATTTTTTCTAGCATTTATCCTCTTTATCAGCTCTGCCTCGGGTATGGCAGTACTTACTATGACCATCATGGGTACCCTGGCCATTATTATCAATATTCCCGGACGAGAAATCGTCAATGCCTACTTGTACGGAATGGGTATAATGTTATTTGTGGCCCCTACTGGCATGATCCTAACCGTATTGGCAATGGTCAACGTTAGTGTGAAAGTATGGCTTCGGTTTATTCCCCCTTTCTCATTGGGCTGTTCGTACTGTGCGCTACTGCGCTGGTGATTGGCATTTATTTATGAGTTACTCTTAACAAAACTACCTATACTCCACTGATAAGGAACATCTTAAAGCATGACGAGAATCATTGTTTAGCCCGTAGAGTAAGCGTAAACTTACCTGCACTAAACAGTATACGGCCATGATGCATGAAAACTATTGGAATATGAGTTGGGGAGTATGGCTTTTCTTCCTGCTAGTCTGTCTTATGATATATTTTATGTTCAAGAACTCTTCACCGCTATCTGGTAGCAAGGCCAAAGAAACTCCCCTCGATATTCTAATAGCACGCTTCGCCAAAGGCGAAATTACCAAAGAGCAGTTTGAAGAAATCAAACAAGGTATAGCGTAAAGACAACAAAAAAGGTCTGCCCTCCGGAGGAGGACAAACCTTTCAGTAATCGTTCCTATTTCTTACTTTACTTCCTGTAAAAGTACCTCCACTGCTTTTTCAAGCTGAGCGTCTTTTACTTTGATCACCGATTCGTAGTCGTTCGATACAAGCACATCGGGTTCAGTTTGGGCGTTTTCAAGGTACTGGCCCTGCATGGTTTTTACACCTACGGGAGGTACACCCCAGCGGATGCTGTTATCCTGCAACGACTCCCAACCCGCAAAGGTACAAGTACCCGGCACGGGCATACCTACCAACTTATTGATCTTCTGATCCTGCACCATGAAGGCATAGCAATGCCCATCGGAGTAGTTTGCCTCGTTGGCCAGCGACACACTAGGTTTGGTCCAGCGGAAGTTGGGCTCGTAGCCATTACTACGGGTATCGGTCGTATAATCTAAAAATTTCTTTCCGCTCAGGAACATGGCGAGGTCCGCTACCAAATCACCACCACCGTTAAAACGGGTATCAATCACGATACCCTTCTTTCCCGCGTACTTACCCATGATTTCCTCGTAGGTAGTGCGGTAGGAACCATCGTTCATTCCCGGTATGTGCACGTAGCCGAGGGTACCTTTGCTCAGGCGCTCTACCTCTTCTTGATTACGCTTCACCCAGCGGGTATACAACAAACGATTTTCTTGGCTAGCGGTAATAGGCTTCACCACAATCTCACGCCGGGCAGTGCCTTCTGCCAGCGTCAACAGCGTATTTTTATCCGCTTTTCGGTTGAGGTACTGCGTTAGGTCAAGGTCGGGTGTGATGGTTTCACCGTCGATGGCTTCGATGATTACCCCGGATTTTACGGCCAGGTTCGCTTTGTCCAGCGGTCCGCCTTTGATCACCTCTTCGATACGTACCCCGTTACCTGTATAGGCTGGATCATAAAATGCACCCAAGGCAGCCGTAACGTCGTCGGTAGGGTTTGATGAGCCATACCGCGCTCCACTGTGGGAAACGTTGAGTTCGCCCAGCATTTCGCTCAGCATTTCAGCAAACTCGTGGTTGGTACCAATATGGGGCAGGTACTTTTCGTAGTCGGGCTTGTAGCTATCCCAATCGACTCCGTGAAAGCTGGCGGTATAAAACGTCTCCTTGGTACGACGCCATACGTGCTCAAACATAAACTGCCGCTCTGCCGCTACGTCCAGCGTCATTTCTCCTTTGATACTCACGCTCTCCTGCTTGGATTTCTCGGGATCTATTTTTAGAATTTTACCATCTGTATTCAAGAAAATATTCTTCTGCTCTTTGTCCCACTCCATGGAGCCTCCACCAGAATTCAGGCCGATGAGCTGCTTAGTCTCCTTGGTGCGGAGGTTGGTACTCCACAGGTTGTAACCTTTTTCAAAACGGGCGAGATAGTACAACGTTTCGCCATCCTTACTCAGCAGTGCATCCGAAAGGCTCGATGAATGAATGGTCAGTTTTTCTTTGCGATCCGTTAGACCTTCCCAGTCGAAAGTCAGGAGAGAATCCTTGGCTACAGTCTTCTTTTTAGTTGAATCACCCTTGGCATTCTTGGCCAGTTCCTTGGCCAACGCGGCATCCTCCTTGCTCATATTGAAGTCATCAAACCCTTTTTGAGTCATAAACAAGGCGTAAACATCCGCCTGCGAACTACCACTCTGGGCTTGGCTACGTAGTCCGTCGCGGTTGCTGAACCACAGCATTACCTTACCACCCTGCGCCCACTTGGGGCGGTAATCACGAAAACCATTTTCGGTCAGGTTGATGACCTTTCCTTTACCGTCGGCGGCAATGAGGCCTATCTCACCGGGCGCAATACCCGGTACGCTGTAATCAAACAGAATCCACTTACTGTCGGGACTCCATTCAAAGTACTGATCGTTGTCGCGGGAAGAAAACAACTCCTGATCGGTCAGGATGGTACGGGTCTTCTTCGTGACCAAATTCAGGATTTTCAGCGTCATGCGGTCTTCGATGTAGGCGATTTCCTTACCATTGGGCGAGTAAACTGGCTGATAGTTTTCTTTACCATTCTCAATCACAACGGTTTCCTTCAGTACCGTTGATCCGTAAAAGAAGGGCTCTTCCTTGCGGCTGACGCGGGTTTCGTAGATATTCCAGCTTTTACCCCGCTCAGAAGCATACAACAGCGATTTTCCGTCGGGCGAAAAACTTGCCCCTTGCTCTTGGCCGGGTGTGTTGGTAATTCGCTTGGTCATGCTACCGTCCACGGACGTTACAAATACCTCTCCCCTAAATATGAAGGCAGCTTCTTTTCCATTGGGTGATATGGCCATACCACGTGCGCCACTATTAACGGCCAGTATATTCTCATTGTTAGTACGAGTATCGGAGGCTATCTGAATAGCCACCTTTTGGGGTTTAGCACCCGGCTTCAAGGTATAAATCTCGCCGTCGTAACCAAACGCCAGAGTACCATCATTGGCCCGGCTCAAAAAACGAACGGGGTGCTTTTTCAAGGAAGTCAGGGCTTCGGCGGTAGCCGGTGTATCCATGTTCATACGGTACACGTTGAACGAGCCGGAACGTTCACTCAGGAAATAGATCGTCTTACCATCTTCGGCCAAAATTGGGGTACGGTCCTCGCCGTTAAAGGTGGTAAGCTTCGTGTGCTTATTGGATTTAACGTCATACACCCAGATATCACGCGTGATGGAAGAAGTATGGTGCTTACGCCAGGCGTTTTCGCCCCCTTTTTTATCGTGGTAAATTAGCTTGGTGCCGTCCTTACTATATTTCACGTCTTCCGCGGGGGTACTTAGCAACTGCGCTACGCGACCACCTTTAACCGGTACTGAGTAGAGTTCCGGCTGCGACCCCGTCGGAAATTGGCGGTTGGCGGCCAGGTCCTGACGGGCGGCCCCAAATATCACCGACTTACCATCGGGCGTGAAATCATAGGGAGACTCGTCGGCAGAATGGTAGGTCAGGCGCTTGGGCTCTCCTCCCTCCACGGGAATCAGGAATACATCAAAATTCCCGAAGCGATCCGACGCAAACGCAATGGACTTACCATCGCGCGACCAAACGGGCATAAAGTCCTGGGCCTCGTGAAGCGTAAGAGGGGTAGCATTTCCGCCTGAGGCGGCCACTTTCCACAGATCTCCTTTGTAGGTAAAAACGATGGTTTTGCCATCCGGCGACAAGCTTGGATAGCGCATCCAGGTAGGGGCTTCCTGAGCCGACAGCCCATGTGCCATGAGTAGGGCAAGACCAGAAAAAAGGTGCCGCAAGAATTTAGACATTTGAATAGGTTGATGGATGTTATAAATCGAATAAGATCCAAAAATACGATCAGGGGTGTCGTTTTGCAAATAGGAGTATACGTGAAGCGGGGGGGGCAAAAAGAAACAGGCTGCCCCGGAAGGCAGCCTGTTTCTATAATTTATACTCTATAACCTGGATTGGCTTTCGTTGGTCAATATTCCTAGGCTAGTTTCTTATACTTAATCCGCTTCGGCGTAGCGTCATTACCAAGGCGTTTTTTGCGGTTCTCTTCGTAATCGGAGAAGTTACCTTCAAACCAGTATACCTGCGAGTCTCCTTCAAATGCCAGAATGTGGGTAGCAATGCGGTCAAGGAACCAGCGGTCGTGGGAAATAACCACGGCGCAACCGGCAAAGTTTTCGAGACCTTCTTCCAGCGCCCGGAGCGTATTCACGTCGAGATCGTTGGTAGGCTCGTCAAGTAGCAGCAGGTTTCCGCCTTCTTTCAGGGTCATGGCCAAGTGTACCCGGTTACGCTCTCCACCCGAAAGATTACCTACCTTCTTTTCCTGGTCCGAACCCGCAAAGTTAAACTTACTCACATAAGCGCGGGCGTTCACCTGCTTTCCACCCAGCATGACCCATTCGCTACCTTCTGAGATAGTCTCAAAGACGGTTTTCTCAGGAGCAAGGTTGTCGTGCGCCTGATCCACGTAGGACCATTGTACGGTATCACCTACATCGAAGTTTCCTTTGAGTGGTTGTTCCTGTCCGGTTATAAGCTTGAAGAGAGTAGTCTTACCAGCACCGTTAGGGCCAATAACTCCGACGATTCCGGCGGGAGGTAAGGTAAAGTTCAAGTCCTCGTACAGTAGCTTATCGCCATAAGCCATCATGATATTATTGGCTTCAATGACCTTGCTCCCCAAACGGGGTCCGGGCGGGATGAAGAGTTCCAGCTTACTTTCCTTCTCGCGGCCGTCTTCACTGAGCATTTTTTCGTAGGCTCCCAAGCGTGCCTTGGATTTGGCCTGACGCGCCTTCGGTGCCATGCGTACCCACTCCAACTCACGTTGCAGCGTTTTCTGGCGCTTCGACTCCTGCTTCTCCTCTTTGGCCAGGCGCTCCTGCTTTTGCTCCAGCCAAGAAGTATAGTTTCCCTTCCAGGGGATACCCTCGCCACGGTCCAGTTCCAGAATCCAGCCCGCCACGTTGTCAAGGAAATACCGATCGTGCGTTACGGCAATGACCGTACCCTTGTACTGACGCAGGTGCTCTTCCAACCATAGTACCGACTCAGCATCGAGGTGGTTGGTAGGCTCGTCAAGTAGTAGGACATCCGGTTGACGCAATAATAGGCGACAAAGGGCAACTCGGCGCCTCTCTCCACCGGACAAATTGGCTACCGATGAATCAGAAGGTGGGCACCGTAAAGCATCCATGGCAATTTCCAGGCGATTGTCCAGATTCCAGGCATCCGTGACATCTAGTTTCTCCTGTACTTCTCCTTGCCGCTCAAGAAGTTTATCAAAATCTGCATCAGGTTCTCCGAATGCTTCGTTAATTTGATCGAATTCTTTGAGTAGATCCACTATTTCCTGTACTCCTTCCTCCACTATCTCACGGACAGTTTTAGCGGGATCAAGAATTGGTTCCTGCTCAAGCATACCGACGGAGTAACCGGACGAAAATACAACTTCACCCTGAAAATCCTTATCAATGCCCGCAATGATGCGTAAAAGGGTAGATTTTCCTGACCCATTTAATCCTAAAACACCTATTTTAGCGCCATAGAAAAAGGATAAGTAAATATTTTTTATGATGTGACGATTGGGGGGAATTACCTTGCTAACGCCCGCCATTGAGAAAATAATGGTTTCGTTACTCATTTTTTAGTTAATTTGTGCTTGGCAAATATCGTCAATTAACCCTATACCAGCAGATAAAAAGTGAAATAATGGAAAATGCCCAACAAACGAAAGAATACGGCTACGTCGAAGATGGCAAAGTATTTTTAAAAGGGTACCTCGACTTTCCAGCCCGACAGATTGGCGAGGTAAAAAGAACAGAACAAGAAGCAATTGATTATTTTAAGAATCGATTCACCATTGCCGACAACAAAGTAGCGTTACTGGAAGATGAGATTGAAGATGCCCAAAACAAGGGTTCGTATCTCACCAAATTGATCCAACTTCGTCGCAAGTTAATCGGTTTTGATGCCATAGGCGACTTTGTTCCCTTACTTGAAAAACTTGACAAAGCAGAGGCTTACCTCACGGAGTTAATCCTCGCGAATCAGCTCAAAAACCTTGAAATCAAGCGTGCGCTGATCGAAGATGCCAAATTAGCCGCCGCTATTGGAGACTGGCAGCTAGCCACCGACACCATTCAGGAAGTAAAGTCCAAATGGATCCGGACCGGACCGGTCGACAACGAATTTCAGGAAGAAGTAGATACTCAGTTTCAAGGAGTACTCGATGACTTTTTTCACCGACGCCGAGAGTTCTTTGCCGAGCAGAACAAAATTACACAAGCCCGGGTGGATGAATATGAGCGCATCATCAAACTGGTCAAACAGCTTTCATGGAGTAGTGACCTCGATACTGCATACAACAAGACCCGTGAAATCCGGAATGCTTGGAACGCCGTTGGTGAGGTTCCTCCAAAGAAGTTTTTCAAGATCAATAAGGCCTACCGCCACTTCCTGAAACTCTTCTACGATAAATATAACCTAGCCAAAGGTATCGAACCTAAGGTACGCGTGGACCCCCGGATTCTGGAACAACAGAAGTTGCTCGAACAAGCCGACAATGCTTTACGGAACGACAACATCGTACTGGCCTCTGAAAAAGCCAAAGTGCTGCTCAGTAAGTGGAAAGATATCAGGATTCCTTATAAACTAGCTGACAAAGAATTAGCGGAGAAATTCCGCTCTACCTGCGATAAGATTTTTGAACTTAGCTACCTGGCCCGTGTGATCAGCCGTAAGTACCCTGCTTTTGAGATGAAAAGCGAAGAAGAGCAACTCCGCACTCAAATCAGAGAAATGGAGTGGCTGGTAAACCGTGAGCGTAGTGATCTGGAAATCGCTACCGTAGAAGTAGACCGCAGCCTTACTGGCAACGAAGACGAAGATAAGCGGATGCTGGGTCGACTGAATATTCAGAAACGCAAAATCGCTATGAAGGATAAGATTCTTCGGGAGTTTCAGCGGAAGCTAGACCGGATAAGCTGATTTTTTTAGGCTTGATCCCCTAATGATTAAATTTGTTTTGAGCACCCTGGTTTCGAAAGATTCCGGGGTATTTTTTTTGTTTTCGATCAAATCCAGCAGTAACTCGGCCGATTGCTGCCCCATCTGAAAAGACGGCTGAGCCACCGAACTCAGCGGAGGCTCAATCAAAGATGAGATCGCTAGATTCGAAAAGCCCATCAAGGCTACGTCTTCCGGCATGCGGTACCCGAGCTGACGCAGAGCCCAATGTACCCCAATAGCTATGCGGTCGCTGGCAGCAAAGATGGCATCCGGACGCTCACGTAGTGCCATAAGCTGATACGCCCTTTCAGTTCCTTCTTCCTGGTTATACTCCGCCGATACCAACCATTCATCCCGTAAGGATAGGTTATGTTTGATCAACGCATCTCTATATCCATTATAGCGATTGCGGCTAATGGTCAGGCTCAACGGTCCCGATATGTGCGCTATACGCCGACACCCTTGCTCAATCAAATGCTCCGTACCCTGAAAAGCCCCCTCGTAGTCGTCCACCAATACCTTATGGGTCTTTACCTCACTACTGACCCGATCAAAGAATACGATAGGGATTCCGCTCTCTTGTAATTCAAGAAAGTGACCGTGATTAGGTGAACGACTTGCTACCGATACAATAAGCCCATCGGCGTGGCGATCAGCAATATGCCGTACATCAATCTTTTCCCGGTCGTAGGAATCATGACTTTGGTAGATCATCACGTGGTAACCTTGGCTGTACGCAACGTCTTCCACACCGCCAATCGCCATGGAAAAAAACGGGTTGTCGATGTCTGGCACAATGATACCAATCGTTCTGGTCCGGTTTTTCAATAAGCTAAGCGCGATGGGGTTGGGAGAGTAATTGAGCTCCCGAGCCAAGTCTAAAACCCGCTGCTTAGTCTCTTCGCTAATCTCGGAGCTGTCACGTAAAGCTCTTGAAACAGTTGATTTTGAAACATTTAGCTGTTTAGCTATTTCTTTGATCGTTACAGAAACTCGTTTCATGATTTGAATGATGGACTTATATTAGAAAAGTACAAGGAAAGCACCCGTTTACCAACAGCAGTAAATGAGGAAACTTTTTGTAAATTATAAAATAATCAAACAATTCCCGGTAAAAATCTAGTTTTCGGGAACGGTACCGGGAACGGTTGCGTAAATATATTGCGTTTTTTCAAGATATTTTTTTGCTAATCAACGAACCAATAACTAAACTCAAATCTCAATCGCAAAAAACTTGAAAGTATAAACCGTTCTTATTCCTATTAATTTACTATTCATTACCTCACACAAAATTATGAAAGCAATCGTCGTAGCTAAGCCCATCGGTACCGCCCGAACGTGCCCGAGTAAAATGGAAGTTTTGTTTAAAAAGGTAGTTCAGGATGGTGACTATGCAGCCTATCGGGAGCTATTTACCCGGTACTATCGTGCTTTGTGCACCTACTCCATGCGGGTAGTAGTAGTACGCGAAGTGGCAGAAGAAGTTGTTTCTGACGTGTTTGTAAAACTTTGGAAAAACCGCGAGCAGATTGAAGTCCATACCTCGTTTGAAGCCTACATGTACCGGGCCGTACGCAATCAATCGCTCGATTATCTCAAACTCAGGATGCACCGCGTGTACGAGAGGGAATCTCTCGAAAGTATTCAGTGGAATATTGCCTACGCTAACCACCATACGCCGGTAGAAGAGGTAGTATTTAACGAATTTTACGAGCGGGTTGAGGGGCATATCAATGACCTACCCCGGCAGTGTCAACTTATTTTCCGCATGAGCCGGGAAGAAGGACTACGCTACCGTGAGATTGCCGAGCGTCTCAAAATCTCCATCAAGACCGTTGAGACCCAGATGGGGCGAGCCCTAAAGGTACTACGTGAGCGTGTGCCAGAAAATAGATTAGTAGCCTGATTACGGTAAAAAACTGTTTTTTCCCGTCTTACCTTTTGACAAGGTAAATTGGTAGTCTATTGAATAATTTTTTTGAAATGGCACTAGAACAAACATGGCGGTGGTATGGCCCCAATGATCCGGTTTCACTCGCCGACGTACGACAAGCCGGAGCCACTGGGGTAGTATCCGCACTCCACCACGTACCAAACGGGAGTACCTGGAGTAGTGAAGAAATAATGATTCGGAAAGCTACCATCGAAAGTGCCGGACTGAGTTGGTCGGTGGTGGAGAGTGTCCCGATTCATGAGACCATCAAGACCCGCGCGGAAGGCTATAAACAGCACATTGATAATTATAAGGAATCCCTTTATAATCTGGGCAAAGCAGGCATTGACACCGTTTGCTACAACTTTATGCCCATACTCGACTGGACCCGCACCGACCTTGATGCTCCCATGCACGATGGTTCTACGGGCTTGCGATTTGATGCCACTCAATTTGCCGCTTTCGAACTATACATCATTCAGCGCGCAGGAGCAGAAAAAGAGTACTCCTATGAGCAAAAAATCAAGGCCCGGACTTGGCTCGATCGGGCCGATGAAGAAAGTATACATCGGCTGACTCGTAATGTTATTGCCGGACTACCCGGCTCCGAGGAGAGCTTTACAATTGAAGAATTCAGGGATGTACTCGCAACATACAAACAAATTGGTGATGCCGAGTTACGTAGCCATCTCTACCAGTTTATTAACGAAATAGCCCCCGTGGCCCAAGAAGCAGGTATCCGGCTTTCGATTCACCCGGATGACCCTCCGTATCCTATACTTGGTCTTCCGCGGGTAGTAAGTACCGAAAAAGACGCGCTTGCCCTTCTGGAAAGCTGCGACATACCCGCCAATGGACTTTGCTTCTGTACGGGATCCTACGGGGTTCGGGCCGATAACGATCTGGTAGGTATGGTAGAGCGTTTGGGGCACCGTGTTCATTTCATACACTTACGAGCAACCATCCGGGAAGCAGACGGCAGTTTCCATGAGGCAGACCACCTCGATGGGGATGTTGACATGTACGGAGTGATGAAAGCCTTACTCACTGAACAACAAAGGCGTAAAAAGGAAGGCAGAACGGATCTACGCCTACCCTTCCGCCCCGACCACGGGCACCGCATGCTCGACGACCTGAACGCCACCAAGCGTATTAACCCAGGCTATACCGCAATCGGTAGGCTACGTGGACTAGCCGAGCTTCGGGGACTAGAAATGGGAATCGAGCGGAGCATAATTTAATGATAGATTGATAGATTGAGTGAATTATGGAATATAACTAATCACTCATTCTATCATTCACTCACTCAAAATTAATACACATGACCGTTATCCAACATAAAGCCCAGAAAACCTTTATCAATGATGATTTTTTATTGCGCAATGATGCCGCGCGTCGGCTGTATCACGACTACGCCAAGCAGATGCCCATTATTGACTACCACTGCCATCTTCCGCCCGATCAGATTGCCGAAGACAAGCAATTTGACAATTTAACGCAGATTTGGCTCTACGGTGATCACTACAAATGGCGGGCCATGCGTACCAACGGAATTACTGAAAAGTACTGTACCGGCGAGGCTTCTGACTGGGAAAAATTTGAGCAGTGGGCGGCTACAGTTCCGTATACCATGCGGAACCCGCTCTACCACTGGACTCACCTCGAACTACTGCGGTATTTTGATATTGACATTATCTTAAACCCCTCTACCGCCCGGGATATCTACGAGGAATGCTCAGCAAAGCTTCGTACACCAGAATATAGCGTAAAGAATCTTCTGCTCAAAATGAAGGTGGAGGTGATCTGTACTACCGTCGATCCCACAGATTCGCTGGAATACCACAAGGCTATTCGTGATAGTGGTTTTGGGATAAAGGTACTACCTACCTTCCGAGCCGATAAGTCCATGCTACTGATCGATGATCCGGCGGCCTTTAAGGACTATGTAGAGAAAATATGCCGCGTAGCGGGTGTGTCTAACAACGGAAGCTATTACGACCTGTTGGAAGCCCTCCGCAAACGCCACGATTTTTTCGCCGACATGGGCGGTCGTCTTTCAGACCACGGTCTGGAAAATGTTTACGCCACCCGCTTTGACGATCAGGCATCTTTCGGCGCCGCTGCGCTGGCGCTGGCCGGAAGCGTACCCGACAACGACGCTCAAAATACCTACAAGTCGACTTTGCTGTATGAGCTGGCCAAAATGGATCACTCCAAAGACTGGACACAGCAATTTCACCTGGGCGCTCTTCGCAATAACAACTCTCGTTTACTAAGTACCTTAGGTCCCGATACGGGTTGGGATTCCATCGGTGATTTTAGTCAGGCACAATCACTATCCAGGTTTATGAATAAGCTTGATTCCAGTGATCAGCTGGCAAAGACGATTCTGTACAACCTCAACTCGGGTGATAACGAAGTTATTGCTACCATGGTAGGAAACTTCAACGACGGCAGCGTAATTGGCAAAGTACAGTTTGGCTCCGGCTGGTGGTTCCAGGATCAAAAAGACGGAATGGAGAAACAGATGAATACGCTCTCTAACATGGGCCTCATCAGCCGATTCGTAGGAATGTTGACGGACTCCCGTAGCTTCCTGTCCTACCCACGTCACGAATATTTTCGCCGGATTCTCTGTAACCTCATTGGTACGGATATTGAGAATGGCGAGCTACCCAACGATATGCCTTGGTTGGGCAAAATGGTACAAGATATTTCGTACCTCAACGCCCGCGACTACTTTGGTTTCTACCGCTAAACGATTCTACTGACAACATTTCTTTTATTAACTCTTTTGCAGGTATGAGCCTTCGCCATGTTTTCAAACATTCCGAAAGTTCATACCTTTGATTTATCCCAACAATTGACTTGTAGTAACTACAATGGCTCAGATTATCACCCTAGGCGAAGTTTTAATGCGCCTCAGTACACCCGGTTTCTCCCGATTTGAGCAAGCCCGCTCTATGAACGTCACCTACGCCGGAGGCGAAGCAAACGTTGCCTCAGCGCTTGCCTATTGGGGGCATCATACGGCCCACGTTACCCGTTTTCCTGACTCTCCCATCGGCCGGGCCGCAGCGCAGTACATGCACTTTCACGGCGTAGATATTTCAAATATTCTGTACGGAGGTCCACGGATGGCCGTCTACTTTCTGGAAACAGGCGCCGCTCTGAGGGGTAGTCAGATTGTCTACGACCGCGCCAGCTCATCATTTGCTACTTCCGATCCGGCCGAATACAACTGGGACGAAATACTGAAAGATGCTACTTGGTTTCACTGGGCGGGCATTACACCGGCTCTTTCGCAGGAAGCAGCCGACGTATGTCTACAAGGAATTCAGGCTGCGCGTGAGCGGGGAATAACGGTTTCGGGCGATATCTTTTATCGCTCCAACCTCTGGAAGTACGGTAAAGGCCCGGCTGATATCCTACCCGCACTAACTGCCGGAACGGATGTTGTGATTGCAAATCAGGAAAACATCAGTGACATATTCGGCATTGAGAGTACCGACTTTAAAGATGCTTGTCTCAAATTACAAACTGCCTTCCCCCAGATAAGCCGGATAGTAGATACAAAACGAACCTCGCTGAGTGCCAGCCACAACTTACTCCGGGCCTACCTTTGGAACGGGAAAGATATGCTCGAAACCCAGGATATAGATATTAATCCCATCATCGATCGCGTAGGAGGCGGTGATGCCTTTATTGCTGGTTTGATTCATGGCTTAATTAGATTCAACGACGAACAGAAGGCCTTAGAATTCGGAGTAGCCGCGTCGGCCCTAAAACATACCATTGAAGGTGATGCTCTCATCTCTACCGAAGCCGAAGTGGAGGCCATCCGTCAGGGTGAAATATCAGGAAGAATAAAAAGATAATTCAAGTAGTTCATTGTCAATTTTTCCTGACTACTTAAATCCTGATGAGCGAACAGCTAGCCGCCTAAAAACCTATTTCCTACCAACCTAACTACCTAAGAAAATGGCTCATATAGACAAGGATACCGTTTTAAACTTACTACACGAAGGAGGAGTTTTACCACTCTTCTACCACGATGATGTAAACGTGGCCATTGAAGTACTGAAAGCCAGTCACAACGCGGGGCTTCGGGTATTTGAGTTTACTAACCGGGGTGAAAGTGCCCTGCAAACTTTCACCAAACTAGTGCAGTACGCCCACGAACACCTGCCCGACATGGCCATGGGGATTGGTACGATCTACAACGAAAAACAAGCAAGGCAATTTATTGACGCCGGGGCTGATTTCATTGTCACGCCAATCCTGAATCCCGCCGTTGGGGCAGTATGTGTAGCGGCCGGAGTACCCTGGCTACCGGGTGTCACTACCCTGACCGAGATATACAACGCCCGGCAAGCCGGGGCCGAAGTAGTCAAACTATTTCCCGGTGAAGTAGTGGGGTCAGGGTTCCTGAAAGCCGTGCGTGGCCCGATGGCTGATCTTAAAATTATGGTGACGGGCGGCGTACGCCCCACTCAGGAAAGCTTTGCCGAATGGTTTGGCGCGGGCGCTTACTGCGTAGGTATGGGGTCACACCTGTTCCCGAAAGATGTTTTGAAAGAAAAAAACTACGACTGGATGGAGCAGAAAATTAAAGAATGCATGGGGTTTGTGAAAGAGCTTCGGTAGATTTTTTCTAACCCCGAAAAATAGTGATGCCTTCCCCAGACCGAGGAAGGCATCACTATTTTAATCCATCTGTATTAGCACATACTAGTTGCGCGGCGGCTTTCCGCCCGTCAACAGTCCCTGCATCCGTTCCAGTGTCTTCTTCTCACCGCAAAGCGATAGGAAGGCTTCCCTTTCCAGATCGAGCAAGTACTGCTCCGATACCATCTGTGGGTAGCTGAGGTCGCCACCACAAATCACATACGCCAGCTTGTTAGCCAGTTTCTCATCGTGGGCACTAATATATTTAGCCAAACGCATCTGGGCCACACCCGCCATAAAGAGCGCAATACCCGTTTTACCCTGCACTTTGATATCTGTACGTTGAGCAGGTTGGGTATAGCCATTATCAGCCAGCTCCATGGCGGCTTGCTTGGCCTCCGCGATCAAACGACTACGGTTGAGCACAATCTGGTCTTTCTCCTGCAAATAGTTCATTGCAAAAGCTTCCTGCGCCGAGGTAGATACTTTGGCCTGCGCTATATTCATGAAGGCATTTTGCAGAATATTCAGTTCAGGATCGCCGGGTTGGTACATATCCGAGCAACGAACGGCCATCTCTTTGGTACCACCACCGCCGGGTATTAAACCAACGCCAAGCTCTACCAATCCCATGTAGGTTTCGGAGTGGGCTACCACTTTGTCAGCGTGCAGATTGAGCTCGCAACCTCCGCCCAACGTGAGGGTATGGGGTGCCGCTACAACCGGGATTGAAGAATAACGCGCTCGCATCATGGTTTGCTGGAACTGCGCAATCATGAGATTGATTTCGTCAAACTCCTGCTCAATAGCAAACATAAACAGCATGGCTAGGTTAGCTCCAGCCGAGAATGCCTCGGTTGAATCATTCCCAATCACCAACCCTCTGAAATCTTTTTCGGCTAGGCTGATACCTTTCTGTACTCCTTCTACTACCTCAGCACCAAACGTATTCATTTTGGAATGGAATTCAAGATTCACGATGCCATCACCCAGGTCATAGAGCGTGGAGCCGGCATTCTTCCAAACCACATTGTTGGATAGATTACTGAGAATAATGAAGTGTTCCTGTCCGGGAATAACCTTGTAGCTTTTCGTTGGAATATCGTAGTAGTGCTTACGACCTTTTTCAACCTTGTAGAACGACTCGTGGCCCGCTTCAAGCATTTCGTATACCCAGTCGGCCGGCTTCTTATCCAGGCCTTCCATGATTCCGATCATCTTCTTCACGCCAATGGCATCCCAGGTTTCAAAAAGACCCATTTGCCAGCCAAAGCCAGAACAAATAGCCTGGTCGATGCGGTACAGTTCGTCCGATACTTCTGGAATACGGAATGTGGCGTAGCGGAATCCGTCTGTAAACGTCTTACGATAAAACTCGCCGGCATTGTCGGTACCCGCCAGTAGCACGCCAAAGCGCTTCGACAAGTCGTCGATAGCTTTGGTACCTTCCAGCGTCTGAAACTTTACTTTTACCGAAAGACTGTAGTCTAATGTCTTGAAATCAAGAGCCAGAATAACCGACTTCCCTTTTTCATCTTTTATCTTTTTGTAGAAGCCCTGGCCCGACTTATCGCCCAGCCATTTCTTATTGAATAACTCCTGCATGACACCGGGCAGCACAAAGGCATCACGTGATTCGTCAGTTTCTTTTCCCGACTCATACAGGTTATTCGCTACATGCACAGTCGTATCGAGACCCACTACGTCAGAAAGACGGAATGTGCCCGACTTGGGCCGCCCCACTACGGGTCCGGTCAGCTTATCAACCTCCTCCACGGTAAGCCCCATTTCTTCGGCCACCCGAATGGTTTGTACCATGGCGTAGATACCGAGACGATTGGCTATAAAACCGGGAGTATCCTTGCAAAGTACAGTCGTCTTGCCCAGAAAAAGATCACCGTAGTTCAACAAGAAATCTATAATAGCGGGATCAGTCTGCGGGCCGGGGATAATTTCGAGCAAACGCAGGTAGCGCGGTGGGTTAAAGAAGTGCGTACCGCAGAAATGCTTCTGAAAGTCCTCACTCCGACCTTCTGACATCAGGTGGATGGGTATACCCGAGGTGTTAGAACTAATCAGGGTACCGGGCTTGCGCAGCGCGTCTACTTTTTCAAAGAGGCTCTGCTTAATGTCAAGCCGCTCCACGATGACTTCAATGATCCAGTCGTAGTTTTTGATCTCTTTCAGGTTGTCATCGAAGTTGCCTAGTTTTACCCGACTGGCAAAATCAGTGCTATACAGTGGCGCTGGCGAGCCTTTTAAGGTGTTCTGGAACGATTCGTTGACAATTCTATTTCGAACGGCCGGATGCTCCATCGTGAGCCCTTTGGCTTGCTCTGCCGGAGTAAGTTCACGAGGAACAATATCCAAAAGAAGTACTTCGACTCCAATGTTAGCGAAGTGGCAAGCGATGCGTGAGCCCATAATACCGGAGCCCAGTACAGCTACTTTACGAATGGTACGGTTCATTTTTTTTGGTTTTTAGGTTTGTTAGATTGGAATACTTTGGGTGTATATACTATTGTGAGTAGCTTGTAGCTGTTATCTTTTTGTATATATTTGATATAGAGAATATTAGCCGTTGATTTGACTAAATTAATAATTCAAACTAATTCTGCCCTGGTACTTCTTTTTAAATAGAGCGGTGATACTGTTCTCTTTTACAGATCTTCGGCTCCGTCTCCTGCTTTGAATTTCTGATTTTCTTCTTCTACCATGTGATTAACTTCCTTAATCACATCAAAAAATACAACAAGTTTTTCCAAGGGTATCTTTTCTCTGATCATCTGATTGAAAGTAATAACCCCCTCCCGGGCTTGCTCTCTTTTTGCTTTACCCTCCTCCGTGAGTACGATCCTCACAAACCGTTTATCGCTATCACTTACTTCCCGGCGTACTAACCCTTTTTCTTCCAGATTTTTCAGCATTCGCACCAGACTTCTTGGCTCCATACCAAGCAGGGGAGCTATTTTTGTGGCAGGAGTTCCGTGTTCAAGGTCAATGTTGAGAAGAACGTAGCCAACCGCCATAGTCATATCGTACTGTGCAGCATAGGCATTATACATTCTCGAAATAGAATGCCACGCCCATTTTATATGGAAGTCAATTGTTTTTTCTTTCCGCATGTCTTTTATAGTGCCTTTCGGTGTCAATTTCGTGAGGGTAGTGCCACAAATGTAAGAAATTCTCTTAATTAGTATGCAAGCATACTTTTATTTATCCCGATTCCCCCTGCTCTGAGGCAATATCATTCTGTAAAGGCAACCCGAACCCTGGTCATATTTAAAAAACATAGGCAAAAACAACCCCATTTGATTTGGTGATACAGGAAAAGGCCTTTACTTTTGCACTAAACTTATTTACACAAAACAACAATGAAATTCAGAAAGATAGCCGCATTGGTAGCAGGTGTAACGTTGTTATCCTCCTGCGAATATCAAAAATACAATAATGCTGAACAGTTGGACGTACGCGCCGAAAGCGAGTGGGTATATGGTGTAAACCCTGACTCTTCTGCTCGTCAGCTAGCTAACAAATACGAAGAGAACCCCGATGTTGAAAAACGGGTCAATGCCATCCGTGACAAAATGTTCGGAAGTGGCAGTATAGCCAAGGGAAACTAAGACGATATTAGATAATATAAAGAAAGCAGCATCTTCTTACGGATGCTGCTTTTTTCATTATTGTATTCCCATTGCACCTCAAATACTGCTTCCATTCAGCAAGTCAAGCTACTCGCATTTTGGGACAATTAAACTTTTTTAGTTTACTTTACGCTTCCTACAAAAAGTAAAGAATAGTATTTTTTCTACGTAGCCATCTATAAATAAGCACTATCAACGATGAATATCGCATTAGTAACAGGTTCTGCCGGTTTGATTGGGAGTGAGTCAGTCGCTTTTTTAGCCGATAAATTCGACTTAGTTATTGGACTGGATAATAACCTTCGTCAATATTTCTTTGGCGCCGACGGCAGTACCGAATGGAATCGAAACCGCTTGGAGGAAGGTTTTAGCAACTACAAGCATTACAGTGCCGACATCCGGGAGGTGAGCCAATTGGAACCCATTTTTAAGGAGTACGGTACCGATATTAAAATGATTGTGCATACCGCAGCGCAACCCAGCCACGACTGGGCCGCTCGCGAGCCATTTACAGACTTCAATGTAAATGCCGTTGGTACACTTAATATGCTGGAAATGACCCGGCTCAATTGCCCTGAGGCGGTCTTCATCTTTACCTCTACCAATAAAGTATACGGCGACAACCCTAACTACCTACCCCTGGTAGAGTTGGAAACCCGTTGGGAAATTGATGAAAGTCACCCATACTTTAAAAACGGAATTGACGAGCAGCACAGCATTGACCATACTAAGCACTCAATTTTTGGCGCTTCTAAGGTAGCTGCCGATATCATGGTTCAGGAGTATGGCCGGTACTTTGGTATGAAGACGGGAGTATTCCGGGGTGGTTGCCTCACCGGACCTAACCACTCGGGTGCTCAACTACACGGATTTTTGGCCTATTTAATGAAATGCGCCATTACCGGAAATCACTACACTATCTTTGGGTACAAGGGAAAGCAGGTGCGCGACAATATTCACAGCCACGACCTGGTGAGTATGTTTTGGCACTTTTATCAGAACCCTCGCGCCGGTGAAGTATATAATGCAGGCGGTGGACGCTTCGCGAACTGCTCCATGATCGAAGCTATAGCGCTTTGTGAGCAAATTTCCGGCAAAAAGCTGTCGCATTCGTATTCAGAAACGAATCGCGTAGGAGACCATATCTGGTATGTAAGTGACCTTACTAAATTCAAGGCTCACTATCCTGGTTGGAACTGGGAATACGGTCTGGAAGAAACTCTGACCCAAATTCACGATGGTATTGCCGCCCGTTTGGCTGGGAATATAGCCTAATTTTATATCCCACTTTTTACAATGCCTGAACAGTACATCATCTTACTGCCTCAATTTAATGACTGGGAGGCGTTAAACCTTCTAATCGAAAAAATCAATACTGACGTTGCCAGCGAAATACTCGCTACTACGTCAGTATTGATCGTAGATGATTGTTCTTCTATTGACAGGACTACACCTTTCCCTGCTTTCAAGGGAAAATGCATACAGGTTCTTCGCCTTTATCGAAACCTGGGTCATCAACGAGCCATCGCTATTGGCTTGTCTTACATCGCAGAGAAACTCCCCTGCGATAAAGTAGTAGTGATGGATGCTGATGGAGAAGATGCTCCGAACGATATCAATACCCTCTTTGCCAGATCTGCTCAGGTACCCGGAAAAATTATTTTCGCCGAGCGCAGTAAGAGGCACGAAAGCTTTTTATTCCGTTTCTTCTACGTTGTTTACAAATCTGTTTTCAAGCTGCTCACCGGGAAAGCAATCACATTCGGCAATTTTAGCCTTATTCCACAGCGTCGCTTACAAAACCTTGTCCGGGTTTCGGAGATATGGAATAATTATCCCGGTGGTGTCATCCGGTCACGAATCCCCTACGATGGGGTAGCGATTGAGCGCGGCAAAAGATTAGCAGGTAGTAGCAAAATGAACTTTGTGTCACTGATTCTGCACGGACTTAGCGCTATTTCGGTACTTATTGACACAACAGCTGTACGTATCCTCATCAGTTCTATCATCATGTCTGGCGTGGTATTAGCAGTAATTTGCATAATTTTATTCTTAAAGTTGATCGGTAACGCTACGCCAGGTTGGGCCTCAATGCTGAGTAGCACTCTGCTCATCGTGATGATGCAATCGTTTCTAATCTCGCTATTTATGGTATTTATGGTACTTCAATACCGTACTCAACAGCATTTTATACCAGCGATTCATTACCGTGATTTTGTAGAAAGTGTCGAAACAATCGCATAAGTTCTAATGCAGAATTAGTTTGTACTATTAATTTGGCTAAATTCATAGCTAATATTCTATTTATCAAATACTTAAAAAAAGCTAACAACTACAAACTAATAGCTGTTAGCTACTTATGTAGTCTATGCTGTCTTTTGATTCATCCCCAACTGTTTATTGGTTTTTAGCCTATACTCTGGTAATAGTAGTACTTGGGTTGAATCTAAAAAACCGTATCCCGAATGCATTATTCTTACTGGCAGCCGTGGGTCTGTTGGTCATGATGCGCCTTCCTACTATCGTCTTTAACCGTGAACTCAATGCTGACGAAAGTCAAATGCTGAGCCACGCACTCACGCTTTACCTTGATCCTATCTATTGGAGGTCAGTGGATGGAACAACCATTGGTCCCCTTGATAATTATCTGCTCGTTGTACCCCGTTTGCTAGGGTTTCAACTTGACTATACCGCGGCCCGTAGCATGGGTTTACTATGTACTGCAGGCTCGTTGATGTTCTTCTTCGTGGCTTTACGATGCTGGTTCAGTACTACTATCGCCAAAATTATCCTCTTAGTACCTCTTTTGTTCTATGCATTTACACAGGAAACAGACTTTGTCAATTATACCAGTGAACAATTGCCGTTACTGCTGTTAAATGCCTGCCTGACGTTGGTGGCTATTTTACATACTAACAAAACTGTATCTACTATACCGGCCTACATGCTTGGTTTTCTCGCGGGTATGGTCCCTTTTACTAAATTACAGGCGGTACCTCAGGCGGCCATACTTGTGCTGGCAGGGCTTTTCATTACCTATCAATACTACCAAAAGACAAAACGTTTCAAACCTCTGTTAGTACTACTACTAGGGGGAATTTCATTTCCGGCTATGGCTATGGTCTGGATCTCCTACCACGGAGTCTATCAGGACTTCATTAATTTTTATATTCTCGGCAATGTGGTCTACGCCAGTGGGGCTGGATTAAGAGATATCCCGACTCAGTTGGGGCAACTGATTATAACCAGCCCTGATTTTACTGCTTTGCTATTCATTGCAACCCTAGTACTCATTGCAGGCCTTATTTCCGGACGCCGTAGCCAGCCCCCCCATCCGGTTAGGGAGCAAAGCCTGTTTCTACCCCTACTTATTCTGGGCTATGGCCTGGCAGCAATATACGCAGCAACCAAGACGGGTCATTTGTTTGTTCACTATCTTAATTTCTGCGTGTACCCAATCGCCTTAACTTTCGCATTTCCTGTGCAAAGGCTCTCTCAACATAAGTACCTTACTTTCCTGGTCCCCGCTTTGATACTGGGGTGGTTTGGGGTACAGGATGCCCTGTCGTTTTATAAAACAAGACAGTTGAATACATTGGTTTCGGTAGGGGCTACCACTCTACCAGAAAGTCCTGTTGTGAAAGCACTGAAAGCGTATACTAACCCAAACGATCAGATGGTTGTATGGGGGTGGCAGTGTAGCTATTACGTGGAGGCTCAACTCGCGCAGGGAACCGCCGAGAATCATACGGAGCGTTGTATTTTTCAGCATCCGCTACGCGATGTATACCGTGAACGATTTATTAATGACCTGCGTAGAACTCAGCCGGCCGTATTCATCGATGCCGTTGGGAAAAACAGCCTATGGGTACAGGATGTAAAAAGCCAGGGCTACGAGAATTTCCCCGCCCTAGCTGACTATGTTTCTGATCACTATAGCTATCTAGGTGCTTTTGACAGCTCAAGGCTCTATGTTCGCAAGGATCGCGTGCCTACTCGTTCACATCCGAAGGAAGTAGGTCGGTGAGGGTAGTTTCATCCAAAACAGCCAGGTTGGCATCGCGCCACTTTTCCATCACAGATCGCAGCGTACAGGTACCTTCATTAACGCAGTCGTCACATTTTCCGTAGAAAAACAACGACACACATAAGGTAGGTGCAATAGGACCATCGATAATACGGAGCACCTTTGAGAACTTGACTTCGCTGGGTGGAATACGTAACAGATACCCTCCTCCTTTTCCCTTCTGACTTTGTAACACGCCATTATTCCGCAAGTCAAGCAGAATTGCTTCCAGGAATTTTTTGGGGATTTTCTCCTTTTCTGCAATGTAAGAAATCAGGACGGGACCTTTTCCATAATGCTCAGCCAGAACTTTAAGCGCTTTTAGTGCGTATTTTGCTTTTTTCGAAATCATAGGTAGGAGGACCAGATAAGTCTTTTAATTAGGTAGACCAAATATACTAATTCTTTTAAAGAATTACAGAACCTTACCTCGCAAGGGTCTCTATCCACTCTCTTACGAGCGCCACCCCTTCCAGGTGGGTGGTTTTACGACCTAACTCTGGCATCATGGCACCAGGGTCTTCGGAAGAAATACGGTACATCAGGATAGACTTATCGGGCTCACCAGGTACAATACTGTACTCTCTTCCCCCTGAGCCGCGTCCGGCGGCTACCGGGGTTTTCATTACTCCCAGGTGCGTTGGATCTGTTTCCTGCCAGTGCAAAAACAGACCAGAGGTTCGGGCAGGACCCGATGGGCTATGGCAATGAGCACAGTTAATATCCAACCAAGCACGCGCCCGGCTTTCTATGGTTCCGGCCGTGGCATCATTCCATTTAGGTAGCTTCGGAATCGTTTCAAGAGCAGGCATGGAGGTTAGCAGTCCCGTTTCTTGCCAGTGCGCCAGTTGATTTTCGGTAGTTTCTCCGTAGTTCAGCTCGCCGTTCAGTTGCCGTACGGATGGGCCAATCGGGGTCATTTTTTCATTTTTATTGTGGCATCCTTTACACTGATTCAGGTTGGGCATCGAATATACCAACGATTGACTCTGTCCCTTGGCATCGATCCACGCCACGGGTTTGGTATCACCGGCTACTTCCAGGTAAGCCTCCGTTTGTTCGTCGTTCCAGATATACTCCAAGGCCTTCCAGCCCGAAGCTTCATGGAGTAATAGCCGGGTTTCCATCAATCGCCGTCCCTTGGCTGCATCGCGGGCATCAACCGGATAGTAGAATGTTTTGATCAAGGTGGTACCTACCGGAAAATCCAGCACATTATCAGAATTATAAGCAACCGGCTGACCAACCGGGATCTTCACGAAACGTAGTTTTTCGGCATAATCAGAAAACAAGGGGGTATTGAGCGCATAAGGCATAACTCCATCTTGTGGAACCTGTTTGGCCAAGGCGCCGGTAAAAAATCTATATTCGGAAAGAGTCTCTTTCGGAGCCGCCGGTAACACCCCGGCACTCCAATCGCTCTTAAAGGCACACAAAAATCCTACCAACGTTAAGAATAAGAAAACTGGAATCGAACGTATCATTTATTTAGGGTTAATGCTGCTTTTTTCAAGGGATCAAGGGTGCAGTTGTAGAGAGTAGCATTACGAGAAACATTTTTGAAATCATTGGCTGCATCGAGGTTCACGAACTTTGCATTTTGGTTGTTTTGGATGCACAAAGGTAACACTCCTTTCCTGCTGTCGTCAAGTACGCCATCAAAAACGATGTCAGGCACTTTCTTGCCAAACCTGAGCTTATACCGAAAAAGCATACCTAACCGGCCTTTACCCTGATACCTCACCCGATCCCGCTCATACACATTGTCATGAATGTAGATGCGGGTTGGATATGGGTAATACTCCGGATCTTTTATGGGTTTTTCGGTGGTGTAATAGCTGATTACCCCAGTACCGAGGCTATTGTTGGCGGTAATAGTATTATCAAAAATTTCTACATCGTTGGTCGCCAAAACCAGGATACCCGTTCCCTGCGGTACCGTGGCAACAATATTACCAGCCGGGGCAAAATTAGGGTAGTTATTATGGTGTATCTTATTGTTGAATACCCGCACGTTTCCGCCCTTTTTTTGTTCCAGATCGGGTAAATCAAATATCAATATACCTCCCGTATTTTCGGTAGCTTCGTTGTCGTAGACATCCGCCATTTGTGAGTTTTCAATTTCGATACCAGCCACATTATGGTAGGCTCGCGAGTTTCGGACAATGATATGCCGCGACTGCCCCACGTAGATACCAGCGTCGGAAGCGCCGATGGCTTCACATTCTTCAATCAGAACATTCTGACAAAGCACCGGGTATAGTCCATAACCTCCGTTTTCAGCTTTGGGCTCGCCGGTCCACTCAGTCTTTACTCGTCGAAAGGTAATACCCTCCACATTCATCGTCTTGATAGCATCCCCTTTGGCATCCTGTATCGTAAAGTTTTCTAATACAATGCGTTTACCATTACTCACCCGCAATCCTTCGGCGCCTTCGGTTTGTCCTTTAAAGCTGAGTGTAGTCCGATCTTTTCCGGCTCCGAGCAGGGTTATGTCATTTTTGCCTTCCAGTGACATGGTACTTGTCAGAAAGAAGGTACCAGCCTCTAATCGAATGGTATCCCCATCATCAGCCAAAATCAATTGTCTTTGTAGTTTTTTTTGAAAATCTGCCTGTGCAAAAGCCACTTGGGTAGCAAACAGAAGAATAAAAGGTAGCCAGTGCTTCATAGGAAGGTTTCTTTTGGTTAGAATATAAAAGTAAAGAACCGTATTATTTTAACAACTTTTCCCGCATTTATTTTTCTTCATCTATCACACTTTTAGACAATTAGACAACTGGAAGATAAATATAACCATTTACATAGAAATGATTATATTTTTACTGGATATATTCATTTATCAGTGTAATATGCTCATTACCAATCCAAAACAGGTTAAACGCATTAAAATGTACAACGATCTATATTGGAAAAACACAATTTCTATCTTAGAATCGTCTATCGTGGTATTTCTTTTCGTACGAAAATCAGATTTGAGTGCACCAGATTCACGAAACCAATACTTATTTGTG
>JBDNFP010000343.1:0-23496 GCA_041689775.1 Spirosomataceae bacterium | reverse complement strand
CCGGTCGCGGTACGGACATCATCCTGCACATCGCCCCCGATTCGGAGGAGTTTTTGGAAGACTACCGCTTGCGCGGTATCCTCGAAAAGTACGGTAAGTTTCTTCCGATCGAAATCGAGTTTGAAGATAAGATTATAAACAACCCAAACCCGATCTGGACTAAGAATCCTGCGGACTTGCAGGATGAAGACTACGTAGCTTTCTACAAGGAGCTTTATCCTTACAGCGAAGATCCCCTCTTCTGGATTCACCTGAATGTAGATTATCCCTTCAACCTCACGGGAGTACTTTATTTCCCAAAGTTGAAAAATGATTTCCAGGTGCAGCGCGAGAAAATTCAGTTGTACAGCCGCCAAGTATTCATTACAGATGAGGTAAAAGATATCGTTCCTGACTTTCTGCAACTACTGCACGGAGTCATTGACTCCCCTGATATCCCGCTGAACGTATCACGCAGCTACTTACAAGCGGATGGAAATGTGAAGAAAATCAACGGGTATATTACCCGAAAGGTAGCCGATAAGCTTTCGGAGATTTTCAAAAACGACCGCGAAGGCTTTGAAAAGAAATTTGATGACATCGGTCTATTCGTAAAGTATGGTATCATCAGCGATGATAAATTCTACGATAAGGCCAAGGATTTCTGTTTGTTGAAAAATCAGGAAGGTAAGCACTTTACCTTTGATGAGTACCGCGAAGCAGTAAAGGATAATCAAACTGATAAAGACGGTAATCTGGTATGGCTTTACACCAATGATGCCAACAAACAAGATTCATTCATTAAGTCTGCCCAAAAGCGCAGCTACGATGTATTGGTACTTGACACAGTCATTGATCCGCACTTTATCGGCACAGTGGAGCAAAAGCAGGAGAAGGTTACAGTAAAGCGCGTTGACGCTGAAACTATCGACAGGTTGATTGAGAAGGAATTCAAGCTCGAAAGCGTACTTTCAAAAGATCAAGAAGAAAAAGCAAAGACTTTGTTTGAAGGGCTGATGACCACTAAGACGGCAACTATTCAAATAGAAGCTATGCCAACGGATGAACTACCGGTGGTAATAACATTCCCGGAGTTCATGCGCCGCATGACCGACATGCAGTCAACATCGGGTCAGAAGTCGATGTTTGGTGATATGCCCATGATGTACACAGTTTCTGTAAATGCAAACCACCCACTTACGAGCAGAATTCTGGCGACGGAGGATGAAACTAAGCAGAAAGAGTTGGCCAAAGAAGCGTATGATCTGGCTTTGCTCTCCCAGGGTATGCTAAGCGGTCAGGCACTTACGACGTTTATTCAACGTACCGTAGACAGCTTGAAATAAGCGAAATTACTATCTTGACAAGAACGGGGAGAGCATATAAATTTGCGCTCCCCGTTCTTGTGTATAGTCTGAAAGTAATCAATCTTATACCTTCCCACCGTTCAGGCTATCCTGTAAGACCTTAAGCTCATCCCACTTACCATCTCTGGCAAGGGCCGCCTGTTCTGGCCAAGTAGCAGGACTATGGATCTGAAACCGTGGTCCGGCTGCTTTCAGATACTCATAGAGTACATCGGGATTGGTAGCAGCAAGCTTTGCGAAAGTCTTAATCCCTTCCGCTTTTAGCAACTGTTCAATTTTGGGTCCAATTCCTTCTATTTTTTTGAGATTATCCTCCACCGACTCAATGGGTACCGGTACGGGTATATTGGGTGCACTATCCGGCGTAAAGTCAGCCCCTGAAACAATATCCAAAGTAACATCAGGAGTAGCTGTCGGCTCTGGCACGGCTATTTCGTATGCATTAGCTTCGGGCATAGCCAATGCAGGCTCTGCCGTAGGTTTGGATGCAATATCCTGATTAATAAGTACTTGTACTTTATTGGTGGAGAACTCCAAACCCTGATTCTCTGCTTGACACTCGTCAAGCTCAGCCCGGCGCTCATCAATCGCTTCACGTAGCGCGTTGATCCGTCCTGACATGGTCCAGCGGGCAATAAGCCAACCAATGAAAGCCACCAATGCCATCAGAATTAAAATCTCTGCAATAGCAACGGGACGACTTTGGAAATCTATTTGTAAAAGAATCATCGATATAGTCATTTAGAGGTCTGAACGTTGTTGAATGATGGCTTCCGCTTAGGAAGCTCTACCTTTATCCAATTCACTTTGCCAAGCTTTCAGCTCATCCCACTTTCCATCCGCTGCTAACTGTGCCTGCTTAGGCCAAGTGCCCGGATCATGCATTTGGAAACGCGTCCCGGCGTCCCGAAGAATTTCTGTTAATGTATCGCTTGAAGTCTCGCTCAGTTGTCGAAAAGTAATGATTCCTTCCTTATTGAGCAACTCCTGAATTTTTGGGCCTACCCCTTCTACCTTTTTCAGGTTATCTGGCTTGATCGGGGCTACCTGAAGCGAAGTTTCTACTAATGGAATAGCTGCAATTCCCAGGCCAACGGCCAGATTCGTTGTTTCTTCCACCGTTTCTTCTGTATCAGAGTCGGCAGTTCCCACAGAAGCCATCGTTTCCTCCTTAGTTGTTGCTTCTACTTCGGTCACTTCTGAAACCGCTTCTTGTTTTAGCAAGTTTTCTACACCCGAGGATTCCTCAAGAGAAGCGATCTTGTAAGTCAGAGTAGATTTTAAAGCTTGGCAATCAACAAGATCTGAATCCAGGCTGCCAAGTTCTCCTTCGAGCTCAGCCACTGTGTCGCCACTTGTACGGTAGCCAATAATGTAGCCAAGAACACCCGCCACAGCAAAGATTAACAAATGCTGCCACCAGGCATCCGAATGATTTTGGGGGTTAATATCTATCATATTCATAGTATTTATACGTTTAGGTTGAAGAAATGAATTACTGCACCACGATAGTTACCCGACGATTGGCACGTCTACCCTCAAAGGTTTCGTTGGACTCTTTGGGGTCGGCTTCTCCTTTTCCATCGGTTTCAATCTGATCGGCCCTTAGACTTCTTGCGGTAAGCTGTTTTTTTACTCCTTCAGCCCGACGTTTCGACAAGCGTAGGTTTGCATCGTCAGAACCCTCGCTGTCGGTGTAGCCAGTAAGTATCAACTTCTTATCCTTGTTGGCAGCGAGGAACTTGGTGGCTTCTTCAATGAACCTCTCGTTGTCATCTGTTTTAAGATAATTGGCACTACCAAGAGGGAAGTAGAGGTCCATTACCTTAAACAATCCCTGAAATTTTTGAGCGCTGGCCAAGCCTTCCTCAGAATTGGGTATCACCTTAGAAAATCCAAAATTGATTCCCCCACTCATAGTATCTGACTTAAAGACTAAGGCATCGTTCACCTGGCTACTGACCGTCATCACGCTATCAGGAATTCCTTTTTGAACGAGGTATTGTTTTACGCTCTCCCCGCGGGCAATACCCAGGTCAAAAAAAGTTGTTGAGTTTAATTCAGTAGAAGTATAAGACCCTACAATCGCAAGTCTTCTCGTAGGGTTTAACGAAAGGAAGGAGGCAAGGGAGTCTATTTCTGGCCGAACCATGCCCAAATCAGCATCCGGGCCCGACTTTGCAAATTTAAAATTACCGGTTGCTCTCAAATTGAAATCAGCATCTTCAAAAATAAGAGGATCAGGTTTTTCAATAATTACTTCGGGAATGGCGGCAGTCACCGGTTCGTCACAGAGCTCTTTCACTTTACAGACATGCCAATACGTGGAGGCGCCCATCCAAACGAATAGAGCTATCCACCATGGTGCTTTGCTACTTGACATAGTGTTTAGGGGTTTTAGTAGGTATTTATGACTAAAAAAAAAAGGTTTATGACAATAAATATAAGACTGTATCCCCAAAACAACAAAGTTACTTGTCATATATTCACAAAAAAAGGCCTGCTTTTCGCTGAAAAGCAGGCCTTTGCAAAAAGTAAGGGAACTATCTGTTCATAGATATAAGGAACTCCTCGTTGTTACGAGTTCCTTTCATGTTTTCTAACAAAAAGTCCATTGATTCCATTGGGTTCATATCAGACATGTGCTTGCGCAATATCCATACTTTCTTCAAGGTTTCTTTGTCGAGCAGCAGATCCTCGCGACGGGTTCCGGAAGCCATCACATCGATCGCAGGGAACATCCGCTTATTGGATAGTTTACGGTCTAATTGTAGCTCCATGTTACCAGTACCTTTGAATTCTTCAAAAATGACCTCGTCCATCTTTGAACCGGTGTCTATTAAGGCCGTAGCAATGATAGTAAGCGATCCGCCCTTTTCAACGTTACGAGCTGCACCAAAGAAACGCTTGGGCTTGTGCAGTGCGTTGGCATCTACACCACCCGAGAGAATTTTACCCGACGATGGTACTACTGTGTTATAGGCACGAGCTAGACGGGTGAGAGAGTCAAGAAGGATCACTACATCGTGTCCGCACTCAACCATACGTTTTGCTTTTTCCAACACGATACTCGCTACTTTCACGTGGCGATCAGCCTGCTCATCGAAGGTAGAAGAGATCACTTCGGCCCGAACGCTGCGCTGCATATCGGTTACTTCCTCAGGACGCTCGTCGATAAGAAGAATAATCAAAAATACTTCGGGGTGATTACGGGTAATGGCGTTAGCAATTTCTTTGAGAAGAACCGTTTTACCGGTCTTAGGCTGGGCTACGATCATACCCCGTTGTCCTTTTCCAATGGGGGCAAACAGGTCTAATACCCGGGTAGAGTACTGATCAGGACGGGTGCTTAGGTTAAGGCGTTCTTCGGGAAATAGTGGTGTAAGGTATTCAAAAGGAACACGATCTCTAATCTCCTCGGTCGTTTTACCGTTCACGGTCTCCACTCGTAGAAGAGCAAAGTACTTCTCCCCTTCCTTCGGGGGGCGAATCTGACCTTTTACTGTGTCTCCTGTTTTGAGACCAAATAGTTTAATCTGCGACGGAGATACGTATATATCGTCGGGGCTGGCAAGGTAATTATAGTCCGCCGAACGAAGGAAACCATAGCCCCCATCCTGCATAATTTCCAAAACTCCTTCGTTTAGGATCAGTCCGTCAAACTCCCGAACGTAGTTATTATAATTACGCTTGATTTTATTGGTATGATCTTCCCGTGGCTGTTGCGAAGCAGAGCGGTCTAATTGACGAGCAGACTTATCTGACTCATCATCTTCCTCCATTTTTGGGTTAGAAGGCTCCTCTTTTCCTTCTTCTTCCTTTTGTACTTCGGGCACCTCGTCTATTACCTCTTCATTACCAAGATCCCCCGAAAGGTCCAGGTCTTCGCCAACCTCTGCGGAGCTATCAAATAGTCCTGAGAACTTGGGAACAAGTTTTTCACTTTTACCAGATGTTTTTACGCTCCGGACTTTTTTGGCAGTACCTTTTTTATCGTCGGAGCTGGCGGCCGCACTGACAGGACGCCGCACCCGCTTCTTTTTTGGTTCGTCGCTCTCGCCTGCGGATTCTTCGGCAGGCGTAATGGCCTGTTCGTTAAGAATTTTGTAGATTAAGTCCTTTTTGGGAAGCTTGCCGAAGTCTTTTATGGCGAATCCTTCCGCAATAGTTCTTAGCTCCGAGAGGAGCTTTAAATTCAGTTCATCGATTGTGAGCATACAAGAGTGATAAGTAAAGTCTATGCTTTACTTGATAAGTGATTAAGATCAATTAAGATGTTTGAAATATTCGTTTGAAAGCAGTAGTTCAAAAATTCAGGTCGTATAAAGGTAAATACAGGCAGGTAACAATGAGGCAGGAAGTTCAAAGAAGACGGTATGGTGTGAAGTAGACTAAAAAAGGATTGGATACTAACAGCCTAGCCCTGAATCGGGCACAATGATAACGCAAAAATATTTATTTTCAATAAGGGAGTTTTTATTTCTTTTCCGAACGAAAAAAACCAGAAATTTTAAAGGGGCGATTTGATGCTAGGAATCGCTACTGGAAGGGTCTTGACGAAGGTACAAATCCCTACTAGGAAATGCAAATTTCACTCCGTTAGTTTCTATAATTTTTAAAATCATTAAATTAACTTCCTCTTTTACTCGCGTAAACTCCCTAGGAAAAGGTGTTTCAACAAAAAATATGACAAGAATATCCAGTGAACTCTCGGCAAAGCTATCAAATCGTACAACACCCTGCTCTTTGTTCGTTTCAGGATGATTATCAATATACGTTTGGATCGCTTTTACAACATCTGTCACTTGCTCGCCCGGAGTGTTATAGGCTAGTCGTAGAAAGAACCGTGCCCGGCGAAGACGCCTTTCGCTTAGGTTATCTAACGACTGTGACGTTAGCAATCGGTTGGGGACGGTCACCATACTACCATCGAATGTCCGCAAACGGGTACTTCGAAAGCCCACCTTTTCAATTGTACCCTCCGTTCCTCCCACGTTGATTGAGTCTCCGACGGTAAAGGGCCTGTCTAGCATGAGGGCAAAAGAGGCAAAAAGGTTTTCGAGAGTTTCTTTAGCGGCAAGGGCAATGGCCAAACCTCCGATTCCAAGACTCGTAACCAGGGTCAGCACGTCAACCGCGAATACCCGGCTTAACGCGATAAAACCCATCGTGATCACAAAGAAAAGAATACCGAGATCCCGAAAAAAAGGAACAAGCTGATCGTCAAGTTTGGATTCTGTTTTAGCTGCTTTTTCTTTAAAAACTAATCCTATGAATTTAATGAACCGTACTCCCAACCAGGTTATTCCCCCAACTAATGCGGTATAGAATATTTTATTTAGAAGCAGCCTTACCCCAAACTCTCCAACGGGTGCCCAGCCCCAATACTCGGGCACGGTAAGCCCCTGAAAAGCTAACTCAACAATAAATAAGATTATGAGGAACTCGAACGGGGGGCGAAGTAACCTGATAAACTCAGACCAAGGTACTTCTTCGGATTTTTTTTTGATCAACCCAAAAATCAACCGGCTGATGGTTTCGGAAAGTACTTTTTTTAGCGCAAAGCCCAGCAAAAGTATACCGATAGTCAAGCAGTAGCTGGCCCAAGTATTACCCAGAAAACTCTGATAAAGTGCTTTTACAGCATTTTCAAACATACAATTCTACTTGAAGCTAGTTTTAGTGCTAATTAATGAAGAATATTGCGGAATTATGAATATTGTCGTCGATTCGGGAAATACCTTTTCTAAAATTGGCTGGTTTGAGGATAATGCCTTGGTCAGGCACAAAGCCCATCTTTCTTTTGAAGAACTCATCGGTAGTATCCTGGCAACCGAGAGTATTGAATCCATCATGTATTCATCAGTAGGACGCGAAAGTAAAGAGTTTAGAGAAGCTCTCCAACTATCTGTGCCCATTTTGAATCTAGATAGTACTATGCCTGTCCCATTGGTGAAGGACTATGACACACCCGAAACCCTTGGGGCAGATCGGGTAGCGGCAGCCGTGGGAGCAACCGTTCTTTTTCCGGACGAAGAACTGGTAGTAATCGATATGGGTACCTGCATTACGTACGACTACGTAGATCGACGAGAGCATTTTCAGGGAGGCTTAATTTCCCCAGGTATGCGTATGCGATTCCAGGCCATGCATACGTTTACTTTAAGGCTTCCGCTAATTGAGGCAATAGAAGTACCCTCTTTAATTGGCAAAAGTACCCGGCACGCAATGCAGAGTGGTGTCATGAACGGGCTGATTGCCGAAATTAATGGAATAGTAGATGCATATCGAAGCCAATCACCTAATTGTAGGGTTGTACTTTGCGGTGGAGATGTGCCTTTCTTTGAAAGTCTGCTGAAACCGCCCATCTTTGTGGTTTCGGAGCTAGTGTTAATAGGATTGAACCGTATTTTACAATATAATGTCGCTTTACAAAAAAAATAAGCTTTTCGTCGCCGCGCTGCTAAGTGCCGGGATTTCATCTGGTTACTTTTCGGTTACTCACGCTCAGGGCCTCGGAAACTCCCCCTATTCAGTATTGGGCGTTGGTGAGCCTTACAGTGATGCATTCGCCTCTAATCTTGCCATGGGCGAAGCCGGAGTAAGTAGCAGCTATGGTATCCACATCAATAACCTCAACCCTGCATTGTGGGTAAAAAACCGTTATACAACCTTTGAATTTGGAGCAGTAAGTCAATATAAGCAAATCACCTCTGAGAGCGCCTCTCAGCGTGACTTTGGTGCTAACATTGGTTACTTAGCTTTGTCTTTTCCGGTGGCCCCCAAGTGGTCATCGGGTATTAGTCTCAAACCATATAGTTTTGTAGACTTTGAGAGTCGGGCCAACGAAAAGGTATCCGGAACTATTTATGATGCCTATTACTACTATTCCGGAAAGGGTGCAATTAACAAGGCCTCTTTTACCAATGCCTATCAGGTCAATAAGTATATTAGCGTTGGATTAGAAGCGTCCTATTTATTTGGTAACGTCCGGAGAGCTTCCGAGTCCCAGCTTCTCATCGGCGACGGACGGGATTACCTCGTGAGTAGAACCGAGCGAAACAGCTATTCTGATTTCTCTTTCCGAGCGGGAACCGCGGTAAAAATTCCTTTAAAGAAGGACAACAAGCTTAACCTGAATCTGGGTGCAACTTACACGCTCGGCAGTGAGATGAACTCCCGCCAAACCACCAGTTTTAACCTCAGCAATAACGGTTTCCCTGTCGGAAGGCCCGATACCCTCACCAGCAACACCAAAGGCGGAGTACGGCTACCCTCGATGTACCGGATAGGGTTTAGCCTCGAATGGCCCTATAAATTGACGATCGCCGTGGACTATGACAAACAAAACTGGTCGCAGTACCGGAGCTTTGCCAATAAAAACGATGGCTTAAATAATGCCGGACGGATACACGTAGGTCTTGACTACATCCCCCGTATTACATCAACCCGTTATTTAGATTTGGCGGCCTATCGTCTTGGATTCAGTCACGGTAAGATGCCGTACAGCCCAACTGGACTTACACTAAATGACACGAACCTAAGCTTCGGAGCTTCATTTCCGATCGGTCGGGGAGGTAATTCATTCTCGCTTACCTTCGTTGGCGGAGAACGTGGGCTCGTGAGTAATCAGTCTATTAAAGAGCGGTATGGCCGGGTAGTGCTGGGATTATCGCTCGCTGATGTTTGGTTCCAGAAGCAAAAAGTCGATTAATAAAATATTGATCTAAAGGACTGGTACCTGTTCCAAACCTGCCTCATAAAATGCTTAATTGGCTATTTTTGCGCATTAAAACCCTCACAGGAGATATTCAGTTGTCTCCTGTTTACTTTTTTGTGCTGCTACTTAGCTTATCAGCCTGCGAAGAAGAGGCAGATCCAACCGTAGAGGTCTATCAGGGACCGGAGGAGGAAGTACACGATGTGAGATTACTATATAGCGAGTCGGGACAAACCCGGATTGAGGTAAAAACCCCGCTTCAATATCGCTACCAAAACGACGATAAGTACTTTCCAGATACCGTTAATATCAACTTCTTCGATCCTATTTCCGGTCAGATAGAAACCACTCTTCGCTCTGATTCAGCACGATTTGACAACGCTAAGAATATCTACATTGTCAAGGGAAGAGTAATAGTATACAATAAGGTGGAGCAGCGGCGATTAAAAACAACCAAATTATATTGGAGCCCGATCACTAAAAAAGTGTACACAGATGCCGATGTCCTGATCGAGAATTTGGCGACAGGCTCCTACACCAGAGGTAAGGGGTTGGATGCAAGCCAAGATTTTTCCTACATGAGTATACGTAAACCCTACGGTATATTCGATGTTGATCCCGGCTTGCAGTAATTACCTGGCAATAGTGTTACAACGCGTCAGTATTTGATGGACGCTATCCGTTGGGGTGTAGAGCGTTTCCTTACCCCAAGTAGTATATACGTAGGTAACAATTTCGGCAATTTCAATATCCTTCAAGCTTGGGTTAGCCGGCATTGGCCTATTATACTTTTTACCTGCTACCTCAATTTCTCCGGAAAGTCCATTGCTGGTAATGCAAATAAATAATTCCTTATTGTCCAAATACTCCGAGCCCTGCAAGGGAGGGTATAAATTGGCCATTCCCTTGCCGTTTTCCTGATGACAATTGGCACAATGGGTTGTGTATAAAGCGTACCCTTCCGCGTAGTATTGATCGGTTTTTAACTTTTCGGCATCCTGACAGGAAGAAATAAGGACACCGAAAAACCCTACGAACATTAAGTATGAGAAACTTTTCAATCTCCTCATTTCTTGTATTCTGCTAAAAGCGTCGTGATATCTTCCATTAGTTTGGTTGTTCCTTCCTCGGTTGTACCATCGTACATACCACGAACTCGGCGATCTTTATCAACCAGAATAAAGGCCCCACTATGGATGTACCCGCCTTCAGCGGTAGCATCTTCCTTAGCCGTTACGAGGTAGCTTCCCTGCCCTATTTCGTATATTTTCTCTTTCGGACCCGTCAAAAACTGCCATTGATTTCCGGTAATACCCAAATCTCCGGCAAACTTATTAAGTACCTCCGGGGTATCATGCTCGGGGTCAATGGTGTGCGAAAGAATCATAACATCAGGGTTATCCTTGAACTTCTCATACACCTTTATCATCTGACGTTTCATCACCGGGCAGATCGTCGGACAAGAAGTAAAGAAGAAATCCGTGACGTAGATTTTATTCTTTACAATATTCTGAGTAATGGTATCCCCCTTCTGATTTACAAACGAAAAATCCGGGATAGTATGGTACACGGTATCCACCACGGTTTTCCGTCTACTTCGTGGCTTACGGCATCTCTTTCTCCTAATATGGGTAAGCGCTTGGGGCTATTTTCGCAGGCAGCTAAGCTGCCTACTATGATGAATGCCCCTAAAATATTCTTACTAATTATTGACTTATACATGGTACTATTATTCACTTAATTTGGTAACTGTTGTTGTATTGAATAACCCTTCTCATTCGGAAAGGTTATTTCAAAAACATCTTTACTTCGTCAATACTACTATTGGTAGTTTCTTTGACCTTTACGATTTTCTCTTTTTCCTTCTCAAAATAGAGCATTGCTTCCGCGGGTTGAAGTCCTTTGGCGGAGTCTCCACGGTACGTATACATCCAGTTCATCATCAGGCTATCGGCAGTTTTGAGTAGACGGTTCAATTCAAATGCCTTGATACGCTGTTCTGCCAATCTAGTGCTGCTTACTCCCTCCTGCTGTAAGCTATCAATAGAGGCCATTTTCTTGACCAATTTGGATTGTAAAGACATGATATCGTCCATTTTAGGCATTACCTCATCATGGATGGCCAATACTTCTTTTTCCATCTGCGCTACCTTGTCAGCCTCCTGATTACAACTAAATAGTGTAATCGTCAGAAGCAGGCAAATAAGTCCTTTCATTTTCATTTTGAGGGAATTGTGTAGTTTAAAATAATTTAGTCTGATTTTTCTCAGTGGTTAGTCCGGCCGTACTAGTCAGGATTTCACGGGCATTATTCACTACCGTCTCGGTAGGTTTATTTCCGCCGATCATCTGGGCTATTTCCAGTACGCGCTCCTCAAAGGTTAACTTTTTAATACGGCTAACCGTTTTAGCCGACGAATGATCTTTATAAACAAAGTAGTGCGCCGATCCTTGGGCGGCAATCTGATGCAAGTGGGAAATGGCAATAATCTGGTGATTTTGGGCCATTTGACGCATCATATTACCCATCTTAATGGCTATTTCACCCGATACCCCCGTATCTATTTCATCAAATACGATGGTAGGTAACCGGCGCTTATCTGCCAAAATATATTTAATTACCATCATCAAGCGCGAAAACTCTCCCCCCGAGGCTACGTTTCGTAGTTCCTGGGGACGGATACCTTTATTGGCGCTAAACAGAAAAGAAATAAAGTCAATACCATCACTGGTAGGTGCTACATCAGCCACCTCAATGCCAAGCGATGCGTTGGGCATGCCTAATTCAGCCAATCCATCACAGATATTTTTCTCGATTGCCTTAGTAACCTTTCGGCGGGCTGCGGATAACTTCTGGGCACTCTGCATCATCTGCGCCTGAGTCTTTTCGGCATCAGCTAATGCCTTGGCTAGTGAGTCGTCCATATTGAGGACTTTACTTACCTTACCTTCCAGCTGTTGCTGAATAACCAGTAGCTCCCCCAAGGTCCTGGCCTGATGTTTTTGTTGAAGTTGATAGATTAAGTCGAGACGTTCGCGGACCACGTGGGTACGGTCATCATCTACTTCTACTAATCCACCCTCGTTGTTTATTTCGTTGGCCAGATCACGTAATTCAATGAGTGAACTTTGAGCGCGGTCGCGCAAGTGAGTGTAGTCAATAACCAGTCGACTAGCCTGATTAAGGCTACCCACCACGTTTTTCAGTAGATCAAGTACTGATTGCTCCGGATTATCGAGGTATTCAAAGGCAAATTGGAGACGCTCTTTTATTTCAACGGCATTCTCCAACAGATTGAGTTCTTTTTCTAAGGCTTCCTGCTCATCTGGTTGAAAATTTGCTTCCAACAGTTCCTGGTAGAGAAAGTGATTATAGTCAAACTCCCGACGCAAGCGATCCGCATCCTTCTTTAACGAGTCATAATGCTCGCGCTTTTCGCGGTAGCTGCGATAGTCGTTATCATATTTTTTGAGAATGTTTTCGTTGATGGCATAAGTATCCACAACTTGAAGTTGAAACTCATTATTTCCCAGCATGATCGAGTCGTGCTGAGAGTGAATATCCATGAGTTGGCTGGTTACCCGCCGCAGGACATCCAGATTAACGGGTGTATCGTTGACAAAAGCCCGTGATTTTCCGCTGGGGCTTATTTCCCGTCTGACAATGCAATGCTCGGCAAAATCGAGTTCTTCTTCCTCAAATACATGTTCTAGGGCATACCCTACCACGTCGTAGGTACCTTCGATAATACACTTTTGTGAAGGATCATACAAAGATTTTGTGTCGGCTCTATTTCCCAGCAGTAAACCAATAGCCCCGAGCATAATCGATTTACCAGCTCCTGTTTCGCCGGTAATAATGTTCAACTGAGGATCAGGTGCTAGTTCGAGGTGCTCAATGAGCGCGTAATTTTTTATCAGGAGATTTGTAAGCATATTCTAGTTGCTGACTGACAAGAAATGCGAAGTTAGTCAACAAATTAACAATACTAAAACGAAGGACGTTCGAATGAAAAGTGCTTATATTAGAAAAAAGGTTGTGATTGTGTTGAATACCATAATTCCTGAGAAAAGACATCGCCTTTGAATCAATCAACTCTCTCGTCGTACACAATTTCTTCGATGGCAGAAAGTAACAGCGGATGCTTATGGTTGCGGAGGTCACGTAGTACCAAGTCACCGGTGGTACTGGATTCTAACCGACCAAAAGCCGTGTTTCCGTCCAGCAATACCACATTAACTTCAAGACCAATGAGAGTAGGAATTTGTTCAGTAAGCTGAGGGGCAAAAACCCGAATAAGACGTTTGCTCATAACCTGGAATAATTAGGTACTAGAAGTAGTAGATTACTGAATCAGCTTGCGATACAATTCTGTTTTGGTTGGGTCAAGGGACGACAGTAACGTATACGCTTTCTGACGATCTTCGGTCGATGCCTCCCGTAGCAGATTATATATTTCTTCGGACTTGGCGTCAAAGAAGGCATTGACTACCACTGCTCCCGGCCGAAGTTGAGCAACCTGCTGAACGGTGGCCAGCATTTCCATCACTTTGGAGCGGGTAAGTGCGGGCGTTTCTGTGATCACATCTAACCCTTGCCGGTGATAGCTATAAATGCCCTCGCGGAATGGAAGAAACTGCTGGCTCATGAGATTCTCAACCAACCAGTACCGGTTACGGGTATCTCCACTTGAATTCCATGCCTTCTGAAAGGGCGAACTGTTTCTAGCCAGGTTGGTAAGGTTAAAAGCGCGTTGAAGATACTGACTGCCTCCTTGCTTACTAAACGAATCATAATCTAAGGTGAGGATAATATAGGAATAAAACGCCAACGAAAAGGGAAGCTCGTCGGTGTAGTTATTCTCGTTGAAGAACATCGGGTTATTAGGTAGATACGTGAAATTAAAATTACGGTCTACAAAACTAAACAACACCGATTCGTACGTGGAGTTATACACGGGGCGAGTCACTACCAGTTGTGCATTAGCCTCATAACTACCCTGCGTTACCGACCGAACCAGGTTAATGTTCAACTTGCATTTGATGCGTTCCTCCTGACTAAATTGATCGTTAGTCCAGCGGTTAGTGTTCATAAAATCGCTGATGTATGCTTTCAACTGATCCATCGTCTGAACGTCGGTTTTTTGCTGAGCAAATAACTGATCATAGTTCAAGGTAACACTACAATTAATCTCTTGGGCTGTTGCTGAGCCTAACAGTCCTACCAGAAAAAGTACTCCTAGGTGTATCGCAATTCTCTTTTTCATAATTCACTCCATTTTTCCAAGATGATTTCCAGGATATCACGGGCAGTTTCCAGCTTGGTTTTGAGTTCAAATTTCCGAACTAGCCCTTCCCTATCAATAACGGTAATTTTATTGGTATCGTGTGCAAACCCCGCTCCAGGATCATTCAGAGAATTAAGGACAATATAATCCAGGTTTTTCTTTTGCAGTTTTCCCTCAGCATTTGGTAGCTCATTATCGGTTTCTAAGGCGAAGCCTACTAACAACTGATCAGCTTTTTTCTGAACGCCTAACGTACCAGCAATATCCACGGTTTTAGACATAGCAAGCTGAAAATCTGACTCCTTTTTCTTGATTTTCAACTTGGCTACCTCCGCCGGGGCGTAGTCAGCTACCGCAGCCGAAAATATTACAAGATCACTTGCCGCAAAGAAATCCTGGGTTGCTTCAAACATCTCCTGGGCTGATCGGACTTTGATCAATTTAATGGTAGGATCGGATAAGGATAAGCCAACGGGACCGCTCACCAGGGTTACCTGCGCCCCGGCATTGGAAAATGCCTCGGCAATAGCGTATCCCATCTTGCCCGAAGAATGATTGCTGATATACCGTACCGGATCGATGGACTCCTGCGTGGGGCCAGCCGTAATTAAAACACGTTTACCAACCGCAACTGATTGGCGAGCAAAGTATTTTTCCAGGACCTGAACAATCTCTTCTGGCTCCGCAAGTCTTCCTTTCCCTGCCAGGCCACTGGCTAACTCCCCATAGTTTGCTTCAATAATTCGGTTGCCATAAGATTGCAATAATTCCATAGAGCGTTGAGTCGACGGATGTTGATACATATCCAAATCCATAGCCGGAGCAAAGTATACCGGACAACGAGCAGATAAATAGACGGCTGTTAGTAGATCGTCGCACAACCCATGGGAACATTTGGCCAGAGTATTGGCGGTGGCTGGAGCTACAATCATCAGGTCAGCCCAGAGCCCTAAGTCAACGTGATTGTTCCAAGTACCCTCATCACTACTTATTAAAGATGTGTACACGGGACGTTTTGATAGCGTACCCAAGGTGAGCGGAGTAATGAAGTCAGTAGCAGCCTTTGTCATCAGTACTTGTACCTCAGCTCCTGCTTTGACCAACAAACGGATAAGTAATGCCGATTTATAGGCCGAGATACTACCCGACACCGCCACAATGATTTTTTTACCAGTCAAATACACCGCACAAAAGTTTAGAAATAACCAACATAATGTAATCTATAAAAAAATAGCCATACGAACCGAATTCGTATGGCTATGGTATCTTCGAAAGAGTATACTAGCTATTTAGTTCCTTCTTCAATTTCGCGGTAAGCATGGTAGGTTTTACCATCCATGAACTCATCAATAGATAGACTACCTGCCTTAGGCATACGCTCATAAAACTTAGAAATCTCGATTTGCTCACGGTTTTCAAACACTTCTTCGAGGTTATCAACGCCAGAAGCAAATTCAGCCAACTTATTGTTGAGCTCTTCTTTCAATTTACTGGAAACCTGACGGGCCCGCTTTGAAATTATTGATACCGATTCGTATAAGTTACCGGTTACAACAGCAATTTTGTCAGCATCGCGTGTAATAATTGATGGATTCGTGGCCATAGTTTTTATTTGTTGTAATTATGATCTTAGTTAATTGGTAACACCCGAAGTCGTTACTTTGGTTGGCTTCGTAGCAGGATCCATTTTCTTTTCGAGTCGCTTTAACTTTTCGGTTTCAAGCACAGCAATCCGGTCTAATTCTTCCCCGCTATTGGCGTAAAGCTTTTCTGCGTCTTTCAAATAAGCACTTATTGGATACTTATCAATAAATTCCTGGTAATACTTTACAGTAGCCTGATACCGTTCTTTTTGCTTATCGGCAAAGCTACTTTTCGCCAAAGTATACTGGGCATCGACTCGTAGATACGAGAGTTCCTCATTGTATTGGGAATCAGGAAAATCTTTTCTGAAATTATCAATTGATATTACCGCTGATTTGAGAGAGGCAAGGTTAAAGTCACTTATTTTATAGTATAACTTCGCTTTTTCGTACGCTTTCAGTTCAAGTTTTCTCCTTAACTCCAAAATATATCCGGTACATTCATCTCGAAATGGGCTCAACGGATACGAGTTGATGAAGTCCTGCAAAGATGATATGGCCGTCATGGTACTTGACTGATCGAGCGTGTGGGGAGCGGAATCTTTGTACAACGAATATGCATGCATGTACAACGCTTCCTGAGCGTAATCGCTACGGGCATACGTATCGTAAAACTTCTTGAACAGATATTGGCTCATGTTATACTGTTCCTGCTGATACTGAGTATACGCATAATAGAACTGAGCCATTTCTGATTCCGTACTTCCTTTCAGAATGGGTATTAATTCTTCAAAAAGTATACCGGCGCGGTAAAAGTCCCCGGTTTTATAGTATTTGAGAGCTGCTTCGTATTTCTCATCATCAGTTCCTGTCTTCTGCAATTTCGCAAATTTGCTACAAGAGGTAATCAGAAAAAAGCTGACAATCAGCAAGAAACAGTTTGTAATTGTTTGTTTTCGCATAGGGCTGCAAAGGTAATAAAAAAGCTACACCATTCACAACGAATGGGTAGCCTGAAAAGTGTCTTATAATAACTTACTGCTGATGACGGACAAGCATTTTCTTAGTAGCTACTTTCTTTCCATCCACTGCAAGCTGGTAGAAATACACACCCGTTGGCATCTCGCGAGTATTTATACGAAGTTTACGGTCAGATTTGTCCAAAACAAATTCAGCAACCTGAGATCCCAATACATTATAGAAGATGACCTTTGCATCACGCACTGAATTTTGTATTGAGTAATCAAGCTCGGCAAACTCACTGGCGGGGTTTGGATAAATGTTTGATACAGTAATGCGTTCGCTTGTATACAATTGCTCCTCAATGCTGCGGCTTTTTTCTTCAAAACTGGTGATGCGGCGGTCAGAACGATCAACCTGATTGGCAATAGCAACTGGGTTCTCAACTACGGTAGTAGATGCGGTAGGTGGATTTGCAAACAGTAACGAACGATAATATTTAGTAAGTGCTTGGGGTTTCTGTAAAGCAAGGGGCTTGTACTCGATTACAGATGGCTTCTGAACTAATGGAGGCCGATCCAAACCAGTAGGCTGCTTTTGGTAGGCCATGTTCAGCCGACTGCGATTAGCATTCGTCTGAGCCCCCGCCCATGTCGATATTAGAAGAATAAATATAAAAAGTATAGTTTTTTTCATGGTATTGTATCAAAATTTGAAAATATGGTGGGTATTACTTTGCTTTCACGCAAAAATATACATTAAAAATTAGACCCTCAAAAATTATTGTGTGTAAATTATTGAAATTTCATTAAAATCTAATGATACGTGTCTAAAAGTACGTTGACTTTGTAACAGATAACAACTATCATACTAAAAAGTTTGTGGTCACTTTTGGTTTCTTATATCCTTTCCTACACCCTCCTCTATTTCCGTCGTTTTTTCTAACTGCCAGGTCGTTTGAAGGAACGTTGGTTTTTCCTCAGCCCTCCAATTAAAACCTTCCAGTTGGCGCTCAGCTGGTTTGATGTTCTGAGGCGGGATCAGATTTCCATCCGGCCTGCCGATAAAGGCAATCCGGTAGACTCGATTATTGGCAAATTGCAGATTCATTTTTCCGCATTCTACCCGATTCAATCCAATCAATTTCGCATCGTCATCCATGGCATAATAGGCGCTCTGTCCGTTTCCATCTACCAGTATCTGTTTCAATTTACTTTCACCCGTGAGGAATGCATTGATAACCCGGCCTTTTACCTGATTGAATTGCTTGACCAAGGTATCCTCCGAAATCACGAATGAGTTCCCTTTTAGTAACATCCGGTTCACTTTATTATTCACCAAAAAAGAACTTATTGAATCAGCCTCCATTTGATAGTTTTCTCCCCACAAAATGGGCTCTCTAAAAAATAGAATTGTCGAATCCGCAGTATTATACGTCACGGAGTCGCACCTACCTTGAAAATCAGTTTTATAAATGTAGACACTTTTGTCACCTACCAACCTTCGAGTACTATCCAACTTATTTTCAATAGAGTACAACGTATCTGCACGTATGTAAAGCGTATCCTCCGAAACCAGACTCTTTACCAGAGCATGGCCATATACTTTGGAGAATCCCTCCTCGCCCCGGTAAATACCTTCATCCCCAGTGAGCAGTGTTTTATCCTCTTTGGCAAATATCTCAACCTTCCCCTTGGCAAAACCTATTTTTTTCTGCGCGTCGTAATTTATAGTATCACCTGTCAAAGTATAATCTTTATTATCAATGGTGGTTCGGGTACTAAATCTAGACTCGCCGGATTCCGTATTGTACTGCCCCTTTTTTGCTAATAATATACCATCCTGATTCACAATTTTTGTGGGCCCGTTAAAATAGGACCACTTCGTTATTGAGTTGTAAACTAATGTATCGGTTGTAAGGATGTATTTCTTATTTACCAGTTTTACGTTTTGGTAATAGTCGAAAATTTTAGTCCGCGTGTTATAGATACCTTCTTTACTTGTGAGTATATTTTCTGCATCTACTGTACGCCCAGGTGTACGGTAGTAGGCTAAACCATTGGCCATATCATACTCTAATTGCCTACTGGTAATCGTCCGTTTCTTATCGGTCAGAACGGCCTTTTTTCCACTTACGATGGCTAATCTTGTGTTACCATAATAGAACAATGTATCTCCCGTTATAGTAAGTGTATCACCCTGAACAATTTTAACGTTACCATACGCCTCAATAAGGTTACTGGAAACATTTTGGATGGCAAGGTTACAATATAAAATAGAGCCCTTGTGTTTAAAACGTACGTTATTTATGACTCTTCGGATTTCTATTCCGTTCTCAGTAGTCATCGTCAGGCTATCTGCACCAGGCAGTAATTCTACCATCTCGGTGGGTCCATTATCCCAACTGTTTTTGGTTTGGGGCCTACCCTGTCCTAATGCACTAATGAACGGAAAGACTACCAAGAAGTAGATAAACAACCTTGTCGACTGTTTGACAATATAGACCCACGAACGTTTAAAAGGGTTGCGGTGAGATGTTAATTTATTCGCTGAATTCATGCGATTGTTGTTTCTGTCTACCTTTGACAGTTAATAATATGACGCAAAAATACATCTTATGTAACACCCTGACCTATGCTAAACGCTTTTTTAACTTTTGTTAACGAACATTCCCCCGATCTTTCCCGTAAACGTACCCTACTAGCAGTAAGTGGTGGCGTAGACTCCGTGGTAATGGCCGAGCTTTTTTTTCGTGCACAATTCCCTTTCGCCATCGCTCACTGTAACTTCCGGCTGCGCGGAAACGAGTCAGATGCCGATGAACAGTTCGTTCGCCAATGGGCCTCAGAACGCGAGGTAGAAGTATTTGTAAGGAATCTACCCGCGAAAGAAAAAGCAGACATCAGTGGAATCTCTATTCAGATGGCAGCGCGTGATCTTCGGTATCAATGGTTCCAAGAACTCCGGGAAACCCGCTCTTTTAACTTCATAGCCACGGCTCATCATATCAATGATGCAATCGAGACTCTTCTACTAAATCTAACCAGAGGCACCGGCATGGCCGGGCTCACCGGTATTTCAATCGCGCACAAAACCGTTATCCGTCCCCTTCTTTTTGCATCAAAAGAACAGATTCTTGAATTTGCCCGAGCAGAGCATATCGCCTGGAGGGAAGACAGCTCCAACCCAAGCAACTATTACCGCCGTAATCTGATCCGTCACCACGTAACGCCTATACTTCAAAAAATCAACCCTTCGCTAGAAGTCACATTCAGTCAGACCTTTGAACGTATCCGATCAGCCAATGCTCTGCTTGCTTCTTACCTGAACACTTGGCAGCACCAAATTATACGACATGAATCTAACCGCAGCTACATCGATATCGAAACCATCCGGCAAGCCCAAGAACCTGTTTACCAGTTGAACTCAATTCTTGACTCCTACAATTACAGTTACGCCCAGACAAAACAAATTGTGGCAGCTTTGAATGCGGAAAGTGGGAAAGTTTTTTACTCTCCCTCCCATCAACTGGTAAAAGACCGGACAGTGCTAATCATTTCTCCCCGTGATTCTACCCACTTACCCGAACATATATTCGTAGAAGAGCTGACATCAGAGGTACAATTACCTGGCTCCGCTCAACTAAACATTGAAATCCTACCTACCACCAAAGCTATTTCGTTTGAACGTAACCTAACCGTAGCCTACTTCGATAAGGGTAAAATTACGTATCCACTAACCATCCGGCCGTGGCAACAAGGCGATTGGTTTTGCCCGTTTGGGATGAAAGGGAAAAGGAAAAAAGTGAGCGATTTATTAATCGACCATAAAGTACCTCTACCCGAAAAAAGTAGTCAACTGGTACTTCTCGATCACAAGGGTCAAATAGTATGGGTACTCGGTGTCAGGTCAGATGAGCGCTTTCGTATTGAAAAAAATAGTGAAACGGTTCTGTGCATGAAAATTTCGCATAACAACTTACCCAGGAACAAGTAGTCTGCTGACTCCCGTTTGCAATGTCCCTCACAAGTACTTATTTTAGCCGATCTGAATTTCTGGCATCTTATTTGTACGTATTAAGAAGCATATTGAAAAACATTACCCGTGAAACCACTTTAAAACTATGAAAGCCTGTCGACATACCTTCCTTTTGGTAGTGTCAATGATGCTCATTTCTATGGGCACAATGGCACAAAGTGCGCGTCTACGGGCTGCTAACAAGCAGTTCGAAAACATGAGCTATATTAGTTCCGTGCGGGGCTATGAAGAATTTTTACGCCTAAACCGGCGTAATGATCCCATTGAAAATCGGGAAGCCCTTATCAAACTTGGTTATAGTTATCGTCGCTTACAAGACACCCGCAATGCTGAAAGAGTCTACGCAGAGTTGGTAAAAGATTACGAAGAATTACCGAGTGAGGTGTATCTTTATTACGCCCAGTCACTTGCTGCAAACAAACGCTATCGCGAATCTCAAAAAATGTATGCCAAGTACGGGGAGATGCAAAAAGAAGATCTTCGGGGACGGAAATTTACCGTTTCGTATATGGACATCAGTCGTTTTTATCAGGATTCTTCTTCTTACAAAGTAGAGTACTTACCCATTAACTCCCGGCAAGCTGATTTTAGCCCGATGTACTACCAGGGAGGACTAGTTTTTGTGTCGGCACGTGATGAAACCGGGTTAATCAAAAGGGTATTTAACTATAACCAAACTCCTTTCCTAGATTTATATTTCCACCCTGATACCGCGGAGCTACGCGCTCCGTCGGATGCTAAAATTGCGGCCGGTAGCCTTAGTGGTGGTGATATCAATGAAGAGAACGCACCTGTTGCCGCAGAACGACCACTCTCCAAAACCCAAGTTTTTAGCCGAACAATTAATACAAAATACCATGAGGGACCCATCACTTTTTTCTCAGATCAAAAACGAGTCATATTTACCCGAAACAATGACGACCGGGGCAAATCCGGCAAAAGTGGTGAAGGCGTAAGAAAGCTAAAACTGTACTACGCAGAGCAGGATGGTAAAGGTCGCTGGGTCAATATAAAGGAACTTCCTTTCAATTCTAAGGACTACTCCTGCGCCCACCCCGCCCTGTCAGCTGATGATTCCAGACTCTACTTCGTATCTGATATGCCCGGTGGATACGGTGGCACAGACCTGTATGTAGTAGACTTCAACGGCGGAGAATGGGGAAGTCCAATCAACATGGGCAGAGAAATAAATACCGAAGGTAACGAAATGTTCCCCTACCTAGATGCCCAAAACCTTCTTTATTTCTCTTCTGACGGACACGAAGGTCTCGGCGGACTCGACGTATTTATGACTGAACTTAAAGATAATATCTCACTAACAGGGGTTTTGAACGTAGGAGCACCCATCAATTCTGAAGGTGATGATTTTGGGTTTATTTCAAGCTCCAATCGCTCCTCGGGGTATTTCAGTTCAAACCGAAAAAGAGGGGGATCCGACGATAACCTCTACAGCTTTACCCGGGTATGTAAAGAGTTGAATATTTATGTATACGATGCCAAAACTAAGGCGCCGATCGAAGCGGCTGATTTAAGGGTTGTAAAGAGTAGTGTCAACCAACAACTTCAAAAAACCGGTATGGATGGTAGTGTGCGTATGTGCCTCGAAGCTGCGGCTGACTATGAGTTCAAGGCCATCAAAGAAGGCTACGCCGCTAACAGCTTACGTTTTTCAACCCTTACCCAATCGGCTAACCCCACCTTGGGCCTTTCCATCTACCTTGAACGGGATGATAACGCATCCATCGTAAAAGGGGTTATTCGTAAAGAAGTTGATCAGCAACCAGCCGACGGCGTGCGGGTAACACTCCGAAACGAAAAGAAAAACTCCGAAAAGATCGTTACAACCGGACCAGACGGCAGCTATGAATTTAACATGGATCCTAACTCAAACTATACGATTACCACCGAGAAGGACCGGTACACCCGCGATCAAAATCAAATCAAAACCAGAAAGCGGGGTGAAGTTGTACAAAATGATGTTGGTATTTATGGGGAAGGAGATGTTTTTCGCCTCGAAAATATTTATTACGATTTTGATAAGTTCTTTATTCGCCCGGATGCAGCCCGAGAGTTAGATCGCGTGGCACTTCTGCTAAAAAAATACCCCAGCATGACCGTAGAACTCCGGTCTCATACCGATAGTCGGTCTACCGAGGAATATAACAATAGGTTGTCTGAACGCCGGGCGAGAGCTGCCTATGATTACCTAGTTCGCCGTGGTATAAGTGCCATGCGAATGATAGCAAAAGGGTACGGAGAAAGTCAGCCGGTAAATGAATGCACCGACGGAGAAAACTGCCCAGAAAGTGAGCACAAGCTCAATCGCCGGACTGAATTCAAAATTATGACTGTCAAATAAGAAACTACAATTTTAATAGGGTTTCATAGGTTTGGTTACACAGGCGCCACGTTCTTACGCGGCGCCATGTGTCTTTTAGACCTTTTACAGAACACCAACCTGAACCCTAACCTCTATTATCGCGTTTTATCCGGGGACAACTTAATGGTTAAGAAGCTATTTAAGGAATGATTAAAAAATAAGATGGTCAATTTCCGGGCTT
>JBDNFP010000342.1:0-2218 GCA_041689775.1 Spirosomataceae bacterium | reverse complement strand
GTTGCTCATAGTCACTGCCGGGGATGCGTTCCTGCATACGCTCTACATTACTTTTACACTCGTGGAAAAGACCTTTCAGATACTGCTCGCAGCGCGATGTGCTGTTCTTGCGCCCGCAAGTGAAGTGATCCCAGTAGGTACCGGCGTAGATGTCAATTTTTTTTCGTCCAAGTTCGGAAAAGCCATAACCATAAAATAACGCTTGGTTTGATTTAACAAAGTAGAATTAGTCTGCCTTTTTTAAAATGGTTTGTTTTTCCCTTTTGGTCAAGGAGCGTAAAATTGAGCGGCCTTCCAATTGTGTCTGTAACGGGGTGCTGCCGGACCGCCATGACTCAGCCCCTCTCGCCGGGGGAATCTAATCCATATTCACAACTTCCGTAGTTTCCTGAACTCCCGCGGCGAAACGTCCATGACGTTGGCAAAAACCCGGCTGAAATGGTATGGGTCGGCGTAGCCAATCTCGTAAGCTACTTCTTTGATGCGCAGCTGCGTATTCTCGAGCAGTCGGCAGGCTTCTTGAATTTTCAGAAAAGTAAAGAAATTGATGGGGGCACTCTGCACTTTCTCCCGAAAAACCGCCGAGTAATGAGAAGCTGACATGCCTGCAACACCTGCCAGTGTTTCCAAGCTCAATGACTGACTGAGATTTCCTTTCATAAACGTGATGGTGCGGCTAATGGGGTCGTCTTCCGCCGGATTCGCGGGGTTTGGGTTATAGACCGCATTGTTGAACGTAGCCAGAAAGCGGGCCAGGCTACTGTTGGCATACACGATACTATCCATGTTATACGACATCTCCACGTGCGAGAGAATGTCTTCGAACAGGTCAAACCGTTCGGATTGGGGCGACACCGTTATGGGGGATGCGTCGGTCTGTTGCCGGATGAAATCTACGAAGTGCTGCGCCCGTGAACCTGTAAAATGCAGCCAGTAAATAGTCCAGGGGTTTGCGTCGTCCGTGCCGTACCGATGTGAAACGTCGGCGGGCAGAATAAACGCCTGATTTGGTTTGACCGAGTGTTTATGGTCGTCCAAGAAATACCAGCCTGTTCCCTTGACGCAGTAAATCAGAATATGCTGCGGGCTCCCTTTACGCCGTTCGCGGTCGTGCAGAGCCGCATGGGGGTAATAGCCAATGTCCGTAATATACAGGTTTTCGCACAGGGAGTGGGTGGCAATTTGTTTAATCAGTTCGCCTGGCAGTACGCAGCTGCGCTGTCCGGCGAAGCCCTCTGTTTTCTTGCGCATACCCTCTGGTTTATTTTAATAATTCTGAGTAACTCTTGGATGACCTGTGAAACCCTCGGGAGAGTACATCGGAACGCCATAATATGGGTTTTTCCCACCAAATGAGCCGCCCCGCCCCGGCATTTCGGTAGCGGGATTCGTACGCTAGGCCCTATCCCAGAAAGTCTGGTTGTTGCCCATACCCCTGATTTCAGGAAAGAGTTTTATATTCACTCCTATTCTCCGCATCGGCAGCCTCCTCCTCCCCGATATCCGCCGATTGGCCGGCAGCCCGGGCTTCGCGCCTGTAGTTTTCATTTGGCGGTACTCCTCCCAGTCCTCGACTTACGCCAGGACGGCGACCGCCTTGCCCTGCCGGGTGACCAGCGTGGGTTCGCGGAGGTAGGCCGCGCGGTTGAGAAGATCCGAGAGCTGGTTCCGCATCTCTTGGGCGGTCACGCTGTTGGTTTTGTCAGTTTCCATAATTTAAGCAAGAGTTAGTGTTTTGTAAGGAAAAATGAATGTAGTAATAATTATAAAACTTACAGTGTGTGAGAATGACTATTTCAGCGTAAAGCTATTATCCTTACGCTTCCTACAAGTATATCAATACAAATAGACTAGTAAGTAGTCAGCCGTATTTAAACATACATTTATTTAATTGAGAAATGGATGGAAAACTCTCGTCTCCCGTACTTTTCAAGAATATGATTTATCCTCATGTGAAGCGCCTCCTTGTTTTCAAAATCCTTCGGGCGCAACCACTCATGTTTTATCTTCCTCCACAAGGTCTCAATCAGATTAAGGTGTGGGCAGTAGGTGGGCAGGAAAAAAAGGTACACGCCCCTGGCCTGCCACTCGGCCATCTTGCCCTCGACGAGCTTCGAGCGGTGCCAGGGCGCGTTGTCGAGCACGATCACCGTCGGCTGCTTTACGCCCGCCGCGAAGTCATCGAGCCAGCCGATGACCGTCTGCGAGTTGACGTAGC
>JBDNFP010000341.1:0-21124 GCA_041689775.1 Spirosomataceae bacterium | reverse complement strand
TGCGGTCTGAATAAAATTAGAGGAGGAAGGGAGGAAGGAGGAGAAGGCGTAGTAGGTTTGTTTTCCGCTACCGCCAGTTTGTAATTGGTGGTTAAGATGTAGTATAAGTCTCCGACTTGACTATGAACTATCATCCTCTGCGCTGCGATTGATCTTGATATATTGTTGCGTGAATCGGGATTTGAGCTATATTGGGCAGAGTTTTGACGAAACTAATAGGTACGTTTTGGTTAATACGAAAATAAGTAGACTGGAAAGACCGATCACCCATCAAGACTACAAAATCAAGATTACTAAGCTCAAAACAATGAAAGAAATAATCATCCTATTAGCCAGTTTCCTGTTAATCGGTACCGTTGAGGCACAGGGCACTAAGGCTCGGAAAGGGAAGTCAGGTAGTAAAGTTGAGAAAGAAGCAGGGCAACTACGGCTTAATCAAATTCAAGTAATTGGGTCTCACAACAGCTACAAGCAAGCGATTGACCCTGCCTTGTTCAAGATGCTGAAGCAAACCAGCGGAAGCATGGCAGATGGCATAGAATACAGCCATATAAGTATACTAGAACAACTGAACAGGGGCTTGGCTAACCTGGAAATTGATGTCTATGCCGATGCAAAGGGAGGCAAGTATGCGCATCCAAAGGGGCTAGACTGGGTGAAGAACCAAGCCAAGTATGACCCCGAAAAGCAGATGATGGAGCCTGGCTTCAAAATATTCCATATCCAGGAAATCGATTTTCGGAGTCATTATCTTACGTTCAAAAGTTGCCTGCAAGACCTAAAAAAATGGTCGGAGGAGCATCCTGATCATACTCCCGTCTTTATCACCATGAATGCCAAAGACGATGAGATTAAGAGGGAGGGTTTTACCGTCCCGGAGAAGTTTACTTCGGAGGTATTAGATGCACTCGACCAGGTTATTCTGGATGAACTGGGAAAGGAGAACTTGATCACCCCTGACCAGGTACGCGGAAGTTACAGTACCTTAGAGGAGGCTGTGCTGAACCAGAACTGGCCTACGTTACAGAAAGCAAAAGGCAAGTTTGTTTTTGTCCTGGATGAGAAAGACGAAAAAATAGCTACCTACACACAGGGCCACCCTTCTCTGAAAGGCCGGGTGCTGTTTGCCAATGCCGAGCCAGGAACACCCGAAGCCGCAATCCTGATTATGAATAATCCTGACAAGGATCAGGCAAAAATTCAGGAGTTGGTGAAGAAAGGCTACATCATCCGCACCCGTGCCGATTCTGATACGAAACAGGCGCGAAAGAACGATAAAAGCCAGTTCGAAGCGGCCTGTACATCAGGTGCTCAGATCATCACCACCGATTACTATGAGAAAAGTACCCATTTTGGTTCTGATTATCAGGTAAGCTTCGAGGGAAACCCCTATTTCAGATTGAACCCTATCCTTAAAAAGTAAGTATGGTCATGGTGCTTGATGACTGGCGGAGACAACTCTGTCAGTCATTTTTTTATGATGTTCGGGAGAAGTTCAGGAGTGAGGGTACTAACGTATGTTTATTCCACCTACTCGTTCCCGCTACCGCTAGTTTGCAGCTGGTGGTAATAAGGGATAGAGCATTGTAGTGAGGCGCTTGTGGTAGGGTCTGAGGATACCTAGTCCAAGGTGAAGTATTCCTTAGGCGGGTATTTGCGCGGTGGGCTGCTGCCTATACAAACGCGAGGAGTTGTAACACCCGATTGTAAATTGGGGTTAGCGAAGTCCAGATAGGATCGCTATTGTTATTCCAGGGTAAATAAAATAGTTTGTTTGAATTCCTTAACTTTGTCGTATGTCAAGAACTCTGTCAACTTACAATACTGAATTGAAGCTAAAAGGCTTCAATGTCTTTCAGATTGAGAATGACGGCAATGCTACCAATATGTATAGCCGGAAGGATTTTTATAAAATCTGCTTGACCACCGGCAAAAGCCGTATCCACTACGCCGACAGAAGTTTTGACGCCGAAGGCACCATATTGTTTTTCGGAAATCCGAATATTCCTTATTCCTGGGAAACACTATCAACCCAATACGTTGGTTATACTATTTTGTTCTCGGAAGATTTTCTCATTTCTGGAAAGCGTTCGGAAATCCTACAAAAATCTCCTTTATTTAGAATGGGGGGTACCCCGATTCTGGAAATTTCGGAAAGTCAACGACTGTTTTTAAATAATGTTTTCCAAAGGATGATCGAGGAGCAACAGTCTGATTATGAATTTAAAGACGACCTGATTCGTAACTACATTGATTTGATTCTGCACGAATCGTTAAAACTGAAACCTTCTCAGAATTTCAATCAAGCCAAAAGTGCAGCCGAACGACTAACCACCGTTTTTTTGGAACTGCTGGAAAGGCAATTTCCCGTGGAAAGTCCCGAACGTCCGCTATCCTTAAAGTCGGCCAAAGATTATGCAGACAATCTTTCGGTACACGTCAATCACCTGAACCGGGCCGTAAAGGAAGTCACGGGAAGAACCACCAGCACCCACATTGCCGAGCGCATCGTCAACGAAGCCAAAGCCATTTTGCAGCACACCACCTGGAATATTTCTGAAATTGCTTACGCTTTGGGATTTGAGTACCCCACTTACTTCAATAATTTCTTCAAGAAACAAACCGGCACCAGCCCTTCTTCGGTTCGCTTGGAGAAAGTTTGATTTTATTAATCATCGGTTTGAATTTCTTTAATCAGAAACCCTGAGAGCGCCCGACCTTTGTATCAAAGCACACAAAGATGGATACACCCGATATTTTCGAGCGGTTGAGGAAAGGAGAAACCATTCCGCCGAGCGATCCGCAAGCCTATAAAATGCGTGAGGCATCCTTCGATACGAAAAAATTGCTCGTGCGGATGAACAACGCCACTGACCCGAAAGAAATCAGGGATTTGCTGAGCCAAATCACCGGTAGCGCTATTGACGAAACCGTTGTTGTGTTTACACCCTTGTACATCAATTACGGCAAGCATACCAAAATCGGTAAAAACGTCTTCATCAATTTCGATTGCACTTTTTTGGATCTGGGAGGGATTACCATCGAAGATGGCGTACTGATAGCCCCCAAAGTCAGCTTGCTTTCCGAAAGCCACCCTATTGCTCCCGAAAACAGACATTCGCTAGTACCAAAACCCATCCACATTAAAAAGAACACCTGGATTGGGGCAAATGCCACCATTTTGCACGGCGTAACCATTGGCGAAAATTCGGTGGTCGCGGCAGGGTCGGTGGTTTCTGCTGACGTCCCCGACAATGTGATCGTAGGGGGTACCCCCGCAAAAATTATCAAGGAAATTTGAAACAGAGAAAATGAGAACAATAATGACACTCGCAGTTGCCTCACTCCTATTACTAGGTCAGGCCTGCAATACGAAAGTTGAAAAACAAGAAAACACAGAATCATATTCTTCTGAAACAGCAATTTTTCCTAAGGGTGAAGCTGGGCCTGCTACAAATTTTACAGGCAATGCCTACAATTTTGGGCTAGTCGAAAATGATTCTATCTACAACACACTTGTGGGAAATGTCTATTTCGAAAAAAGTGCAAGATCAAATTGGCACTTACATCCAAGCGGGCAAATTCTAATTGTACTCGATGGTGAAGGATATCATCAATTGGAGGGACAGCCAAGACAAACGATGAAAAAGGGTGATGTCATCAAGGTTCCGGCCAATACCAAGCATTGGCATGGCGCAACCGAAAACAACAGCCTTACGCAAATGTATATTCTGCCAAAAACCGAAAATGGAATTGTTACATGGCTTGAGCCTGTGACGGATGAAGTGTATAATGCTAAATAAATTCTCAATAAATCCGCTTCGGATGATTTATTGAGATAACAAATGAGATAGAAATGAATAAGAATATTGAAGGAAAAGTAATAGTCATTACGGGAGCAAGTAGTGGTATGGGCGAAGCGGCCGCAAAACATCTGGCTCAGCTCGGTGCCGCAGTAGTACTTGGCGCCAGAAGGACCGATAGGATAGAAAAACTGGCCGAGGAGATTCAGGAAAGCGGTGGAAAAGCGCTTGCCATTGCCACCGACGTAACCCAGCGGGATCAGGTAAAGAAGTTGGTCGATGCTGCCGTGGAAAAATTCGGACGAGTTGATGTACTCCTCAATAATGCGGGTATCATGCCCCTTTCGCCCATGGATCGTCTAAATGTGGATGAGTGGGATAGGATGGTGGATGTCAACATCAAAGGCGTGCTCAATGGGATCGCAGCCGTCCTTCCGTACATGAAAGAGCAAAAGTCGGGTCATATCATCAACACGGCTTCGGTGGCCGGTCATAAGCTATTCAGTGGCTCTGCCGTGTATTCTGCCACAAAATTTGCAGTAAGGGCCTTGTCTGAGGGCTTGCGCATGGAAGTGAAGCCTTACAATATACGTACCACAATAGTTTCTCCCGGAGCCGTAAAAACAGAACTGTTGGATCACATCAGCGAGGTAGATGTACAACAAGCCAATAAGGATTATGTGGGGGCGGTTGGCCTCAGTCCTGCTTCGTTTGCAAACTTGGTTGCCTTTGTAATCAGTCAGCCCGAGGAGTTGGACATCAACGAAATTATCTTCCGGCCAACGGCTCAGGAGCTTTAGAATAGATTGAGTTAACTACTAAATCACTATTAAAATAAATTAATATGGAAAAGCGCATATTAGGAACCGCTGGTCTTGAAGTTTCTGCCCTTGGATTGGGCTGTATGGGGATGAGCTTTGGGTATACCCCCATTCCGGACCGGAATGAAATGATTGCCTTAATCCGCAAAGCGGTTGAAATGGGGATTACTTTCTTTGACACAGCAGAAGTATATGGGCCTTTTACGAATGAAGAACTGATAGGTGAGGCATTGGAACCGTTCAAAGGTCAGGTGGCTATTGCGACCAAATTCGGCTGGAAAGCTGCGGCTGACGGGAAGTGGACCGAACTGGATAGCCGTCCTGAAAATATCAAAAAGGTTGCAGAGGCGAGTCTTAAAAGATTAAAAACGGATGCGATTGATTTGTTCTATCAGCACCGGGTAGACTTAAATGTGCCCATTGAAGAGGTAGCTGGGGCTGTAAAGGACCTGATTCAGGAAGGAAAAGTAAAACACTTTGGTCTTTCTGAAGCCGGCGTTGAAACCGTTCGTCGAGCACATGCGGTGCAACCCGTAGCAGCCCTGCAAAGCGAATATTCATTATGGCACCGAAAACCCGAAGAGGATATCATACCGACACTTGAAGAATTGGGCATTGGCTTCGTTCCATATAGCCCTCTGGGCAAAGGTTTCCTGACCGGGAAAATTGATGAAACCACGCAGTTTGATAAGGCTGATTTCCGCAACACCTTACCCCGTTTCCAAGAGGAGAACCGGAAGGCTAACCAAGTAATGGTAGAACTGCTGAAAACAATTGCAACGCAAAAAGCTGCTACACCAGCGCAGGTTGCATTGGCGTGGCTCTTAGCGCAAAAGCCATGGATTGTCCCTATTCCTGGTACGACCAAACAGCATCGGATGGAAGAAAACTTAGGAGCCGCGAATATTGAGCTGAATCTTGATGATTTGAGTCAAATCAATGAAGCTGCATTACAAATCACCGTACAGGGGGCGCGATACACAGAAGCTGGTGAAAAGCTAACAGGTCGCTAAAGCACAATAAATTGAGGTCATTCCCTTTGATAGGATAGGGTTATTCTTTGAAGAGCATTTACTATAACACCAGGGTTATGAAACATTCGTCTTTGATGATTTTGCTATTTATGACAGTGTTTATAGGCAGTGCATCATCTTGCAATAAAAAAGATGAGCACCTTAATACCGAAAATGATAGCACTATGACAAACGGAAAAATCAAAATCACGGTAAATTCGCAGACCTTTACCGCCACGCTTTTGGACAATAATTCGGCAAAAGCATTCAAGGAAATGTTGCCTGTGACCATCAATATGACTGAGCTGAACGGCAACGAAAAATACTATGACCTACCTACCAGTCTTCCGACCGCTTCTGCCAATCCGGGAACGATAAAAAATGGCGACTTGATGTTGTACGGCTCCAAAACGTTGGTGCTATTTTATAAAACCTTTACAACTTCGTATAGCTACACAAAATTAGGGGCAATAGATGATGTGGCAGGCCTAACATCGGCACTTGGTTCGGGAAACGTGACTGTTACTTTTGAAGTGGACCAATAAGCCAAACATACGTTTTCAGCAAAGTACCTAGGTGAAGAGTATTCCTTAGGCGAGTATTTTTCCGCTACCGACAGTTTGCAACTGGTGGAAATATGTAGGGTCTGAGGAGACTCAGGCCAGGATGGAAACACCCAACACCCCGAATAGCGCCTCCCATTTTTAAGATAATTTAACGGCCTCATGTTGAGAATGTACCCTACCTTGCCGACCGGTTCATCAAGCCACACGGTACCTGTACATCCCCAATAAAGTTATGCTGAAAAACTACCTCAAAATCGCCTACCGCGCCCTGCTACGGAATATGTTCTACTCGATTCTGAACGTCGTCGGTCTGGCGGCAGGCATTACCTTCGCTATGCTGATTGGTAGCTATGTGTGGGGCGAATATCGGGTGAACCAAACGTTGCGCAATGCTGACCAGCAGTACATTATACAGAGTAAGTGGCAGCAGGAAAATCAGGGGTTGGAATTTACGACCTTAGCCCCCATGGGCCAGGCTTTAAAAACGCAATACCCGACGCTGATAGCTAATGCTTACGCATTTTATGGAGTTACGGCTACGATTTCTCACGCCAACAACCATTTTCGCGAATCCATACAGATCGGCGATTCGAGCCTGTTGACGATGTACGGCTTCGAGCTGCTGCAAGGCGATCCGCGCACGGCCCTGACGCGGCCGAACGATATCGTCATTACTGAGGACAAAGCCCGCAAACTTTTCGGTAAAACCGATGTTCTGAATCAGTCGCTGACGGTGGAGACTCCGCAGTCGGGCGAGCAGAAATTTGTGGTTACGGGCGTCCTGAAACCGCTATCGCCCAACTCCATCACGCATCATTTCAACGACGAAGCGGGAGTCTTTTTGTCGCTGGGCGCGACGTCCTATTTTGGGTGCGACATGACCGATTGGGGATATGCCTACATCATCAATTACATAGAATTGCGGCCGGGCGTTTCGCCCGAAGAATTGCAAAAACCGCTCGCCCAACTCATTGCCACTAACGCCCCACCCAGCATTCAGAAAAACCTGACGGCCTACCTCACCCCGCTGACCGACTACTACCTAGAAAGCAACAACGGGCTGGTGGGTCGGATGATCGGGACGCTGGCCTGGGTGGCGGTTTTTATTTTGCTAATGGCGGCTATCAATTTTGTCAATCTCTCCTTGGGTAATTCTTCGACGCGGCTGCGCGAAATCGGTGTTCGTAAGGCACTTGGCGGACTGCGCCAACAGTTGGCCGCGCAGTTTCTGGCCGAATCTCTGGTCTTGATCCTGCTAGCAACGGTGCTTTCGCTGGGACTATATTTACTCTTTCGCCCAGGGTTCGGGAGCGTCGTGGGGAAGGAGATTCCTAGGCTACTCGACCTGCCCGGTGGGTACGGCGGAGCATTGTTTGGGGTAGTTTTGCTCGTTGGCTTGCTGGCGGGCGGCTATCCCGCACTGCATTTGTCGGCCTATACTTCGGTCGAATCTTTGAAGGGCAAAGAGCGTACGGCGGCGGGTGGACGGTGGTTTCGACGGGGACTGGTGACGGCCCAGTTTACGATTGCGGTGTTGGTTTTTATTGGGGCGGTATTCGTTTCCCGGCAAATCACGTTCTTCTTTGACACCGACCTGGGTTATGAGAAAGACGCACTACTGACCATCTCTTCGCTGCCCCGCGACTGGTCGGCAAAAGGTGTCACGCGCATGGAAGATGCCCGCAACCAGTTTGCGCGTTTGCCGGGCATCGGTGCGGCCAGTCTCTCGTACGAAATCCCAAACGGAAACGCCGGACTAAATGCCAGAGTCTATTTGCCGGAGCAGGATAGTACCCAAGCCATGACGATGGCCGCTCTAACAACCGATGAGAATTTTGCCAGTACCTACCAAATTAAGGTCCTAAGTGGCCGGTATTTTAGGGCCGGAGCAAACCAACAAGATACGGCTGCTATTGTGTTGAATGAGTCGGCTGCCCGTTCCTTGGGTTACCAGACCCCCGAGTTGGCGGTTGACCAAATGGTACGGATCCAAGGTAACCCGCAGCCATTTCGAATCGTAGGGATCATCAAAAATTTCCATTTCGATTCGATGCACAAAGCCATCGAACCCATGCTGATCAGGCATATTCAGCAAGTACCCATTTACCGCTACTTTTCCTTTCGGTTAAACTCGGGCAACGTGCGCTCCGAGATTAAGATCATCGAAAAAAAATGGCACGAACTTTTTCCCGATGCACCCCTAGAGTATGCCTTTCTCGATCAGACTATTGAGAAATTGTATACAACAGAATTACAGCTGGAAAAAGCCGCGTATGTGGCCACTGGGATTTCTATTCTGATTATGTTCCTGGGGGTTGTTGGGTTGGTGGCACTGACTGTTTCGCGCCGAACCAAAGAGGTAGGTATCCGCAAAGTATTGGGTGCCTCTATTGCCAGTATCCTAGGATTATTTCTCAGTGAATACGCCTGGATGCTCCTCATCGCCAACCTGCTAGCGTGGCCGCTGGTATATTGGCTCCTTTCAGACTGGCTGGCCGACTATGCCTATCATACCTCCATCACCTGGGTGCCTTTCGTACAAGCGGGTGTAGGGCTGGCCCTGCTATCGGCGCTGGTCATTGGCATGCAGGTGATCAAAACGGCGCTCATGAATCCGGTGAAGTCGTTGCGGAGTGAGTGAGGTTTTATTTTAGGAGAAGGAGGTATGAGGGTGTAGTTGAACCTACCTAGTAAATTCAACTACTTGGGAACTCACAGTTATAGTTCTTCTAACGAAGAAAGGGGCAAAACCACCGACGTGTTCCTCTGTCATTACGTTGATGATGGCTTTGGAACCATTCAATAAGTTGGCTTTCTTCATCATCGCCGAATACGCATTTTGGTACAATTGCCTTTGGTTCATACCTCCAATTGCCAAAATATACGACGCCTCCGAACTACCGCTTACCTGATCAATCACTTTGAAGTTGTTCCCACTTAGGTGTACCTCCGTGACGTTTTGATTGAGGTTGGCAACAAGGGCGTGGCCGACGCCACATGAACTAAGAAATGCCGTGAGTAACAACAAAACGGAATAAATGCCGAGCTTTTTCATTGTAGTAATTGATTGATTATTAAATATGTATTAAAAATTGAATCCGAAATGAAAGCCTGGTTCTCCTAAGATGAATTTAGGCCATTTATCGTCTAACTGTTTAAATCCATCAGGCATTTTTGTGTGATAAGCCCGGTGGGTAATTGCAATGGATGGTTGAATAAAAAACCTGTCCTTAAAAAGTTTGATATGATAACCAGCACGGTATGTGTTAAAAATCTGAAAACCATTACCTTTTTTGTTTCCTTCGTCACTCACAAAAGTTTGCAAAGTAGGCATTACATTGAGCTCGGTATACAAACCTTTCCACAAAAATCGTTGGTAAGACACTGATAAGCCATACTCACGCACATACCCCGGAAATTCTTCTTCCGGCTTTCCGTATGATTTGTTTAGAAACGGATGAATACCATTTGGCCAAGAATATTTCCAAGTCTTTGGTTCTAATGTGATTACATCTCTTCCAGTAATCCGATAGCCTATATTGAGTTGAGCGAAGTCGGGGGGATTTGTGGGGGCCAAATTACCCAATATAAATAGAGTGCTACCAACAAACCACCGTTTGAAAGTACTGTCTTGTTTGCTGTATTGTGCATTCACCTGTAAGCTGCTTACCAACACTAAGGCAAGTCCAATCCATAAAATCTTCTTTTGCATATCTTTTTTATTTGATGCTAAACGATGCTGCAAAGTTAGATTGGCAATAGACGTAAAACCGTTCACCTAAGTTAAGAAATGAAGCTACTCTTTGCTTTTTTCCATAATTCTTGCTCTCAATCTACTCAGTGATTGTGGCTTTATGCCTAAATAGCTCGCTAATTGGTGTTGTGGTACACGTTGAACAAGGTCTGGTCGTGATTGTAATAAATTCAAATATCGTTGTTCAGGGGAAGAAGTCTTGAACTCGTCAAAGTCGATTTGTTTTTTAGCTAGTAGTTCTTCTGACAATATTTTACACATTAGTTCAAATTTAGGAAATTTAGTATTTATTTCAACTCCTATATCTGGGTTTGCAATTGTAAGTATAGTGTCCTCAACACAACTTATATAGTACTCAGACGGAGCTTTATTTATTACACAATGGGGGGTTAATCCTTCCATTTCTGTAAAAAATTCGGTAGTTTTTTCTTCTCCGCCTACGATGTAATATTTCCGAATGCACCCTTTTAGAACAAAAAACTCTTCATTCAACTTCTGTCCTTCTTTGAGTAAAATAGTTCCCTTCTTGACAGAACGGAATAAGTCTAACGAAAGTATTGCGTTCTTCTCATCTTCTGTCAGTGAAACGTACTTTGAAATAAAGTCAAATAAAATGTCTTGCATTATTTTTATATGTTATTGGCTACTGTTACAATTGCCATAAACGTTTTTTATAGCCAGTGCTTAGTCTTATGCTCATTGTTTTGTCTTGAATGATTTAATCAAAAAATAAGTCATCGGAATAAAAATAAGCCCCATGGTTAGTGGTAAAAACCAAATACCAAGCCCGTCTGACTCTCCGTTTGAATGTTGAATTGTCTTGAAAGTAATAAGTCCGAAAATAAATACTATGATAAGTTTAAGGTACCTAATCAGCCTTGTCGCAATAGTATATTGTCTAAAAGCATTGTCTTGCGTTAAGTTGGTTGGGTAATTAAATAGGTGAGGAAACTTGTTCAATAGTGTCATGCCAAAAAATAGAATTGTGGCTATTAATGGTAAAGTCAAAATAGTCTCTTTTCCGCCAAATCCGTCCGCTTGTCCTGCCCCATTGTAATGTATCGGGATAGTGTCAGGTAAGTTTGAATAGTTTGTAATGGTCAAAACCCAAACGGTAAAAACTAAAAGCCAACCAAAAACTTCAACTGTTTTATCCGCTGTCGTAAGTTCTAATTTTATTTTCGGTCTTACTTCCATTGCTAATTTATTAATTGTCGATATTTTAGCATCGGTCATAACGTTTTTCGACTACCCGAAGGGCGGGGTTTTTACCGAAAGACCTCATTCGGAGAACTGAACTTTTGGCTTGCACAAATGTATCTGCGAAGCACGAAACCCCGCCTTTTGGGTAGGTGCTGTTAGGCGATGGTATTTTAGGGTACCTTTACTTTATATCTTGGAATATCTTTCTTGTTATTTTTTGATTTTTTCGCAAGATTATATACTTGTTGTGAAGTAATAATCTCAGTAAGAATACCTTGATTTCGCAATACAGTAACTTCTTGTGTGAATTTTTCGGTTTCAGTATTACTAATATTCATTGCTTTGAAAATATCGTTTGGTGTAATTTCTTTGTCAACAAGTCCAAGTAAAATAATCTGTTTTTGATTTTTTGTCAAATTATATTTGTCAAATTGTTGGAGCCATTCTACTTGTTTCGTGCTGAAAATAGTTTTATTTGACAAAGTAACTCGAAACCAAAGTCCATTAGAGTATAATTCAGGTTTTTCAAGTTCTTGCTCTTGCATTAAACTAAAAATTCTTTTCATTCCTTCTCCAAGTTCGCGCATTAATTTATTCTCTCTTAAAACTCTTGCGATAAGAGAATTTCTTGATTCGTGAGATCCTTCTAATTCATATAAATCTTTAACTGTCAAAGTTGAAATTAAAGCACCAGGGCTTTTTATTTCCATTCTGTCGTTGAAAATATAAATTTCAATAGCATTTGCAATACTATAATCTCTATGTGCAATTGCATTTAAAATAGCTTCTCTTACAGCGTCTTCTGGGTATATATATTTTTGTTCAAATTGTGAATTAGTCCCAAATTCAGTTTTATAAGCTAAATATGAACGTAAATGCTCCCATGATTTGATTACTAATTCAAAAATATTTCCTTTAACTGTGTCATCACTAATAACATTATACTTCTCACCAGCCTCTAATATATTTCCTTTTACTTTTAGAAATCGAACTTGACTACGTGGATGCCATTTGTCAATATCAGTAGCGAAAAGTAGTAAAGCTGCACGTTTCAGTCGTAGTCCATTTTGAGCATATTCTGCTAATCCAATTTGTTGCAAATATCTTTCGACACTCAGACCTTTAATATATTGGTCAGCTATACCTTGAAGTAGCCTTACGTCTAAATTAGTTACCGTTGCACCGTCTACAAATTGACTATCATACTCTCGGGATTTAATCTCTTGTCTTTCAAATTGAATTTGGTCAACAGAAGCCGGCATTGTTGACTTATCTTTTCTTCTGACACATCTTCCGTCTGGAAGTTGATAAATCATCGTTGTTCCTTTATTAACTGAAAAATATAAAATTGTCTTATTATCTAAAACGAGTTTATTGGCATTGCTTAAAGGAAGCTGTTGGTTGTGGTAAATATGAGTATGAATAGAGTTAAGCATAGTTTGTATTTCCTCTTCTGAATGAGGAATACCCGTAATAATACCATCATCTTCAACGCCAATGAGTACAGCACCACCGTCTGCGTTGGCAAATGAAACTAACGCCTCTCCTATGTCAGCACAAATTGATTTAGTTAATCTTGGTTTTTTGCTGTCAGGTCGTCCATCCAAAGCAGATTTAAATTCTCTAAAATGACTTTCGCCAAGAATTAGAGTATTTCTGACCTTGTCAGCTAATAATAATATATCGTCCATTTATATTCCCTTATATTTTTGTCAACAAAGTTAGTGATAATGTGCATTTTTTTAGGTTGAGGCGGGCTTTTATGCTTTTGCCTAACATCCATACAAACGCAACCAGTTGCGTTTATTTCCATTATGTATATAGCCCGTCGCGTTTGTCTAAGAAGATAAAACTATCCCCCGCAAGGGCGCTTCGAGATTATTTCTGTGCCATAGCACCTGTGCCCTCCTTATTCTCTTTACACTATGTATGATAAGCCATTGGTAAAGCTGTCACCTCACCACACACCCTTTGGGAAACACCCAAGGGGGCGCTGAAATATCCATCAATGTACAGAATTGGATAGTAAGGAATTGCCTTTTTATGAAAACTTATTAAACGGTAAAACCGCCTAATCGAACCAAAGCAGTAGGCTGCCTTAGTCGAAAGGGAGCCTACTGCTCATCTTAATCGAATGAAGCCTATGAATAAACGCTATTTAGGATTTAGCCGGAACCGCTGATTTCTCTTTTTCCCATTGCATCAGCAAATCAGTGAGTACTTTCGCCTCGGACGGGAATTCTGAAATTACATTTTGAAGCTCACCCGGATCTTTGTTTAGGTCATACAGGAAGTTCTGTTTTTTTTCTCTGACTAACTTCCATTTTCCTTTTCGTACGGCGGCTGAGTTTTTAATGCCCCAGAAAACGGGTCTTTCGGTTTGAGCGTACTTTCTTCCCAGGAGTAAATTTCTAAAACTTACTCCCTCCAAACGCACGCTAGCGGGCACTTTCGACCCGGTCAATTCTGAGATGGTCGGATAAACATCCATCGTCATGAGCAATTCAGTACTGGTGTTTGGTTGGATTACCCCTTTCCAATACGCGATCGCGGGGATTCGGTGCCCACCCTCCCACACCTGACTCTTGTATCCTCGGTAGGGATAATTAGAACCCACCTCGTTGGCTCCGTTGTCTGATATAAACAGTACGATGGTGTTCTCAGAAATCTTAAGCTCATCGAGGGCCGCCATGATCTTACCTATTCCCTCGTCCATAATCCTGATCATCTCACCATAAACCTTCTTTTTGTCTTCCTCGGGCTCCGGTTTGTAATCCGGATCGCCCGTGCGTTCGGGTCGGCTGTCCCGCGCTTGGTAGGGAGCGTGCGGAGCCTCGTGGGCTACGTAAAGAAAGAAAGGGTCTTTCTTGTGCTGATCAATAAATGACAAGGCGTGTTGGGTAATCAAATCCGTGGTGTATCCTTTTTCATTTGATTTTTCGGTGTTCAGCCACCAGTCAAAAATATCTACCTGGTCGAAGTGGGTGATGTAGTCAACATTACCACTCACATACCCTTTGAAGCTATCGAAACCCTGCTTGACGGGGGAGTAGGTGGTATCGTAGCCTAGGTGCCATTTTCCTACCATGCCCGTTTTGTACTTATTTTCTTTCAGAATTTCCGAAATCAGTACCTCACGTGGGTCCAAGCCGGTATCGCGGTGGGCCTTTGCCGTAATCACACCCGTGATTCCCGTGCTTTGGGGGTATTTTCCGGTCAGGAGCGCGGCTCTGGTAGGGCTACATACCACCCCGTTTGAGTGGAAATCAAGGAACTGTATGCCCCCTCGCGCTAGTTTGTCGAGGTGGGGCGTCTGATGCTCGGTATTACCGTAACTTGCCAAATCGCCATAGCCAAGATCATCGGCTACAATGAGAATAACATTGGGTCGAGAAGCGGTAGCTCGTCTACCCTGACCGTAGCCCGGTGCTGTCAGGAGTGAAACCAGTAGAATGAAGAGAACCCTTTTTATTGCTGTGTGCATGTTTTTCAACGTTTAATAACCAGTATTCTGAGTTTTCGCCACTAATAATCTTTCCCCGCCGCACTATTTTTTACGGATTCTTCCCATCGAGACCAGTCCGCTATCAGCGTATTGAATAGGTCTGTTTGGGTAGAGGCAATGTTTTTTGATTCGGTGGGATCGTCCAGTAGATCGAACATCTGCCAGTTGGCCGTCAGGTTTTCGCGATAGATTTTATACCGTGTACCAATATGAGCGGCTTGTCCTCCCAATAAAAAGGACAGATACCGCTCTTTGCTACTAACGGGGTGGTCATTCTTGATTACCTTTTGGAGGTCTATGCCATCATAGGGTCTCTTGAATGTATTGATATCAACCTTCAAAATAGAGGCGATGGTTGGGAAATAATCAGACGTAAAAACCGGAGTGTTGATGACAGTACCCGCTGGGATTTTCTCTGGCCAAACCAGGATACCGGGTACTCGTATACCTCCTTCTTTCAAACTCCTTTTGCGGCCATCCAGTCCGTAGGTTTGCCCTTGGGTTCTTTTAGTGGGCTGTTTTCCTTCCGGGCCATTGTCGCTCGTAAAAGAAATGATGGTGTTGTCGGCTAGGCCCAATTTTGACAAATGGGCTCTCAAACGACCGATTTGTTCATCCATGGCGCTGATGGCACCGTAAAACTCCTGTTGATCTTCGGATAAACCAGCATACTGTTCTTTGTAGCGTGCGCCTGTCCACACGGGTAGGTGCGGCGTATGGAACCAAATGACCGTAATAAACGGCTTTTTGTCCTTGGATGCTCTGTCAATAAAGGGCAGCACGCGATCCATAATCACCCTTGAATCGTCACCTTCCAGGTTCTGGGTTTCTATCTTGCCTTCACCCGTCCAGTAGTGCGTTCCGAAGTTACTACCAAAGGGTTTGTTGCCCGCCTCCATGGCCGAAACCGGGGGTGTTTTCATGGGGTCCCAGGTAGGTACTTTTGATTCGGTCACGAAGCTGACATCCACACCATGCTCCCAGGGCGGTGAATAATCGTCGAGGAATTTGGGGTTGCCACCCCGGTTTGCATCCGGGATGGTTTTGGATAGCGTACCCAGGTGCCATTTGCCAAAGTGCGCGGTGGTGTAGCCCATTGGCTTGGCAAGTTCATAAATGGTGATTTCTTCCTTTTTGAGATGCCCGCAATTGGCATTACAAATACCCATGCGCTCGGGATTTCGACCGGTTAAAAAACTAGCTCTGGTAGGGGAGCAGACGGCGGAACCGGCGTACGCTCGGGTAAAGCGGGCGCCATCTTTTGCCATTTGATCCAGATTAGGTGTTTTTAAGTAGGGATGCCCATTGTATGAAACATCCCCCCAGCCCTGATCGTCAGACATGATCAGGATGACATTGGGGTGTTTTTGGCTGTATGCATGCATGGTACCCAGCCAAGACAAAGAGATAAATACCAGAAATATTTTTAATTTTTTCTTCATCAAGTGATGCTGTTTATGGATGATCCTACTTTGGGTCGCACCTGCCCCTTTACGCAGGATAATGACGGTTTTGTCCGATACCTGTTTTTTTAGCGTACTCTGCTGATGTAGGTATAGAAGGCTCCGTAGTGTTGCCCCCCTTCGTCAATCAGTAGTGTTTGGAGGGAGGTATCCCCCTCGGGCAAATCAACAATGAAGTCAACCGATTTACTACCGGCCTTTACTGTCATCTCCTTCTCAATCGTACCAAATCTGATCTTTGCTTTTTTGATGGATAGTGGTGTTCCCACGGGATAAGGATCGACCACCTGGCTCGGCGCGGGGTACCGGAGCCGTGGCATCGAGGGCCAGGCCACTTTCCTGAGGGTAGCGACGCAGCGCCACCCGGTAGCGGCCCGCCTGCGCCACCCGTAATTCCCAGAGACCATTACCACCTTTGTCTTGCCGGATCATGTATTGGTTCCAGGAGGGTTGTTCTTGGGGCGCAAAGAAGTCGTGGGCCGTGAGGCAAACGAGGGGCTGCTGACTGCTACCCACGATCACCCGATTGAATTCATCGCCGCGTCGGGAAATATCCGGCCACCACTGCTCGTAGGCTTTCTGAAGCTCCCTGACCCGGTCCGGGTGAGCCGACGCTACGTTAGTCTTCTGACCGGGATCGGTGGCTACATCGTACAGCTCTTTGCCATTGACCAGCCGCCAGGTTCCTTGCATGACGGCCGACGCCTTGCCTTCTTCCAAGTATCCTCCCCGTTGCGTATCAGTGATCAGAATACGCGCTGGATCAATCGATTGTTTCTCCCTAAGTACCGGTGCCAGGCTGATTCCGTCGTAGCTCGCTTTGGTTTTTTGCGCCACTCCGCAGAGATCCAGCAGCGTAGGCAATACGTCCACGGCCCCCGACAGTCCGTCTACGTCGCGGGCGGGCCATTTTTTGGCGGGCCAGCTCACAAAAAACGGTACGCGGTGGCCGCCATCGTACTGCGACCCTTTCTGGGCCCGCATCCCGGCATTGAAGCCTTTGTCTACATTTCCGTTCTTGTCAAACGTAACGCCGGCGGCGGTACCGTTGTCGGTCATGAAAATGAAGATCGTGTTTTCGTACACCCCGGCCTTTTTCAAGTCCTCAATAAACAGTCCCATTTGTTCGTCGGCGTTGGTGATCATGCCGTAGAAATCCGGGTTGGGAATCTTAGGGTTATTGGCGTAGGGCTTACTGTATTTTGGGTCTACGAAGTAGGGGCTGTGGGGTGCATTCAGCGAGATGTAGCACAGAAAGGGCTGTTTTTTGTTTTTATCCACAAACTTTATCGCCTCTCTGAACCAGACGTCCGTGCAGTACCCTTCGTATTTTTTGGGTTTGCCATTGTGGAAGTAGGTGTCGTTGAAATAGTCGTTGTTCCAGTAGTCGGGGGTTTGGGTTACGCCGCCGCCGCCGTGGACCAGAACCTCATCGAAGCCCCGGTCCTGCGGGCGGAAGGGGTAATTATCGCCCAGGTGCCATTTCCCAAAGATTGCCGTTTTGTAGCCCCCTGCCTTAAAAAGATCGGCTAGGGTAGGCTCACCGGCCCGGAGGTACTCCCGCCCGATGATGGTGTGCCATACGCCTACTTTGTTGCTGTTTTGGCCGGTCATGAGGCTGGCGCGCGTGGGGGCACAGGTGGTACCCGAGTGAAAATTAGTGAAGCGGATGCTTTGCGCGTGCAGCTTATCCAACGTGGGCGTTTTGATCCAGGGATTCCCGTGACAGGCCATATCCCCGTAGCCCTGATCGTCGGTAAGCACAATGACCACGTTGGGTGCGCCACCGGTGCGATTTGAGTTTTGGGCAGATGCCAGCCCCGACATCAGTAACAGGACGAACATCAATACGTATTGCTCAGTAGAGTGAATGAATTTCATAGTAGTTAAGGTTCGGTGTTTTGTTGGAAAGGACTGTTGTTAAGTTATTGCTGAGGAGCAGGTGCGGTATAAAAACGTAAACTTTCACTTCCCCTGATCCCACAGCGTATAGGGGTCGTGGTAATACTGCATCTGTGCTTGGAGCAGCGTTTCCATTTCTTTCAATTTAACGGCGTACCTAGGGTTGCCCGCCAAATTGGTTTCCATTTTTCCTTTTTTCTGGTGTTCGGCCACAAACTCGTGCAGATTGGCTTTGAGGTTGAACAGCTGGGTTTCGTGCACGGTACCATCCATGGTGTCGTACTTGATCAATTTCCAATCGCCCCTTTTTACCGCCCGCATACCAGGTTTGGTTCCTCCGCTGTACACGCCATACATCGTCTCCCGGATCTGCTGTTTTTGACCAAAAAGTACGGGCTTGAAACTCAGCGCGTCGATTGTCTTGGGTGGTTCAATGCCCGCCAAATCACAGAAAGTCGGTAGCACGTCCATCAGGTAAATGTTGCCCGCTACCCGCTTCCCTGCCTTTATCCCCGGACCCTTCACCAGGAAGGGTACCCGCCAGGAGTGTTCATACAGGTTTTGTTTGCCCATCAGCCCATGACGGCCAATGGCTATCCCGTGGTCGGCGGTATAGAAGATATAGGTATTGTCCAGCTCGCCCATTTTTTCTAACCGATCCAGTACTCGGCCAATCTGATCGTCGATGTTCTCACTACACGCAAACTCCCGGCCCAGCTCATTGCGGATGGTACCTTCGTCCCGGTTTTTCCAAACGCCCGAAACCTCGACTTCGTCGCGCAACTCGGGGTGACCATGAAAAAACGGATGCGCCGCCAGGTAATTGGTGGGCAACGCCGGTTGTTTGGCATTGACAAAAGGTACCCTCGTGCGGTCGGTGTGATTCACGGCACCGTATTTCTCCAACAAGCCTTCTTTCCCATTGCGGGGATCATGGGGGTGGGAAAAACCAAAGTAGATCAAAAACGGGGCTTCTTCCTTACTCGTTTCCCGATCTTTCAAATAATCGAGTACCTGTTCGGCGTGCCAGGCGCTACCATTCTCGTCGTTGCCGGTTCGGCTTACGCTCTCTTTGTTGATGGTGAATTTCTTATTGGCCGGTTGGTAGCTATTCCCGCTTTTGCAGGTGCGCATGGTGGCATAGCCCGCCCGGTTAAAGATGGCTGCCATTGAATTCTCTTCCAGATTGGCCGGAACAAGTGCCGGATCGTCATTATTCGGATTGCTCTTATTCGGCAGTTTCCACAGCGATCGGCCCGTCATGAGCATCGTTTGGGACGCCGTACATACGGCCCCAACCCAAGCCCCCATGTGGTAAGCACCGTCGAAAACCATCCCTTCGGCGGCCAGTCGGCTCAAATTAGGCGTGCTTAATGTGGAAGAAGCATCATAAGACTTTAAATCAAACGGCGACTGGTCGTCGGTCAGAATAAACAGAATATTGGGTCTTTTTTTCTGGGCAAAGCTAGTACTACTGACCAGAAAAATGCCCAGCAGGAGGATACTTACAAGGGTACGTGTAGACATGGAGTTAGGGAAGTTGAACCTGAAAAGTTTTGCTTTCATAACCGGACACTGTTTTAACGGATACGGTCTGACCCGCATATTTTACCAAAGCTTTTTGTAGGCCTGTTATATCGATAATTTTTTCGTTTTCAATACCCTGAATGATCATATTGGCTTGAATGCCGCTTTTTAACCAATGATTTCCTTTTTGCGGGTCAATGGTATCAATAAAACATCCCGAATTATATCCGCCCGAAGCATCGATCAAATCAGGTTCGTCTTTGATATTGATCAGTACCAAACCCGCTACCTCCACTTTGGCGCGGACGGTCTGCCGGGCGATGTTTTGGCCTTGCTTACCCGAAATAAGCGTTTGGTACCACGAGGGATACACTACCTTGTCCACTTCGGTGTAGAACGTTTCATTCGGAAACCCGAGAACCTCCCCTTTGGTATTGACCGTGATGGCCTTCACCAACGTACTTTGGTCAATCGGAAACGGCCCGGTGTATTTTTTGGACTTGCTGGTTGGTTCGGTGCCATCGGTGGTGTAGTATACAGCCCCGCCCCGTTGATCGGGCGTAATGGTAATCACCGTTTGTCGTTCAAACTCTTTCCAGAAGGGCGCAATTCGAGTCATGGTATGTCCAAAGTTGTCCATGACAAAGTTCTTGAAGCCCAACTTCGCCGCCGGAGACTGTGGGCTCACCCGGTAGTCCATTTTTGCAGGGTCCAAAAACATCGGATTGGCGAGAGGTGTACGGACGCTTGCCCAGGAACATTCCAAACGTAACCTGGACGGTGAAAATAACCGACCGGGAGTATGTGGGCTTTACGCCGGTGATTGCCAAACAGCTGATCGGGCACGTGGACAACAGCGCCTACCCGCTGATTGATATTAACATCAATATGATGGTGGTGGTACCCGCCAACGCCAAAGGGCCCGTGCCGGTGCTGATGATGTTTGGGCGACCCAGCTTCCCGGCCCCCGCCCAGCCCTCCCCCGACCACATGGAGCAGATCAACAATGCCCTGAAAGAATTACTCATCAAGGAGCATCCCGAACTGAAAGCGGTCTTTGACCAGTACCCGGCCTATACGCCCTTTACGCGCATCACGCCCACCTTCGGCCCGCCCCCGGCCGGTGACCCCTCCCCCACCCAACAACTCCTGGCCGCGGGTTGGGGCTACGTGACCATCGACCCATCTAGCATTCAGGCCGACAATGGCGCGGGCCTGACGCGGGGCATTATTGGACTCGTGAACAAGGGACAATCCCGCCAACCCGACGACTGGGGTGCCCTCCGCGCCTGGGCCTGGGGAGCCGCCAGCGCCCTCGACTACCTCGAAACCGACCCGGCCGTTGACGCCAAAAAGGTAGGGATTGAAGGCGTATCACGCTACGGCAAAGCCGCCCTGGTGACGCTGGCCTTTGAGCCGCGCTTTGCCTAAGAAGCTGTTTGAGTTAATTTGAAAAAGCGGGAAGGCTGGCTATATTGATGAATGCGAATCAAAACATACAGTTCAGACCTCCCCGCCGCAAGTTGGCAAGTTATTAAAAAAATCATCCAAGTCCTCCGCCGCCGCA
>JBDNFP010000340.1:0-3692 GCA_041689775.1 Spirosomataceae bacterium | reverse complement strand
GGGCTGAATCTAATCCGTGAAATCAGTCGCGATCAGACAACAGCCAGGTCTGACCTTATTTTTAAAATTATGTGCCTGTTTCGATGGGTAAGAAAGCAACTATCTCATTATCAGAACCTAAAAATAGTAGGGTAGAGTAGTTCATATCCTATCCATATACGAAAATATTTCCAATACAACAAGTCTAATACTTTATCCCTTATCATCAAGAACTTGATGCCTTATAAACTCTGGCTAATGCTACTTTTAAAAAGTAAAATCCTGATCGTTGGCGTGTTAATAATGGCCGCAAGTACTTTTTGTTTGTCTTTCCTGATGTACCCTACCAGTACTCAAAATGCCAGGAAAGACGACCGACCCAACATCGTCCTCATCATGGCTGATGATATGGGCTACTCTGACCTTGGCTTGTTCGGCTCCGAAATCAATACTCCTCACCTCGATAAACTAGCTAAAAACGGCTTAATCCTGACTCAGTTTTACAACACTTCCCGCTGCTGTCCCAGCCGGGCGGCTTTACTAACCGGTATTTACCAGCACGAGGCCGGAGTGGGCGATATGAATAACGACCGGGGTTTCCCCAACTACCAAGGCTACCTGAATAAACAATGCGTCACGATTGCCGAAGTACTAAAAGACGCTGGATATACCACCATGATGTCGGGAAAATGGCATCTTGGGGACAAAGAAGAATACTGGCCCCGCCAACGAGGATTTGAACACTTCTTCGGAATCCCGCAGGGAGGGGGCGTTTATTTCTATCCGTTTCGGGATAAACGGGAGGTAGTACTCAATGACGCTCCTATTCCGGTAGATACTACGACCTTCTACACCACCGATGCTTTCAATGAATACGCCGTAAAGTTTATCCGACAGCACGCTGAAAATAAACAGGAAGTCACCAAACCTTTTTTCCTTTATCTACCCCATATCGCTCCCCACTTTCCGTTGCAAGCACACGACGAAGATATAGCCCGCTACCGGGGTAAGTACAAAGCAGGATTTGAAGCCATTCGGAAAGCTCGATTTGAAAAAATGAAGACCCTGGGTATTGTAGGTTCAGACACAAAACTATCACCACGAGACAAGGAACTCATTGATTGGAATACACTTACCGAATCACAAAAAGATACTTTTGACCTGAGAATGTCCGTGTACGCAGCTCAACTCGAATGTATGGATCGGGGCATCGGAGATATCATCAGTACCCTTACCTCTTTGAGGATGCTTGATAATACCGTTATCTTATTTTTATCGGATAATGGAGGTACGCATGAGTACAGGAAGAAAGAATTAAAAGACACCAGGCCCATTGGGTCGAGGTACTCATTCGCGACGTATAGTCGCTCTTGGGCCAATGTCAGTAACACCCCGTTCCGGATGTACAAGCATTGGGTACACGAGGGAGGCATCTCTACTCCTTTACTTGTTCACTATCCAAAGATGATTAAAAAGCCCCGCATTGACCATCAGGTAGCCCATATTATGGACATCATGCCTACTTGCCTCGAACTCGCTGGCGCCACCTACCCTACCCGCTTCAAGGGAAACAATATATTACCCCTGAAAGGAAAAGGCCTTCTGCCTATCCTGACCGGCCAGAAAATGCCATCGTATGGTCCGTTATTCTGGGAACACGAAGGTAACCGGGCTATTCGCGACGGTAAGTGGAAGCTTGTGTCGAAATACCCACAGGATACGTGGGAACTCTATGACCTGGAAAATGACCGGACCGAACTCATTGACCTGAGTAAAGAAAAACCAGAATTAGTGACTAAAATGACCCGAATGTATACCCAATGGGAAAAAGAAACCGGAGTATTGCCCTGGAAAACTGTTAGTAGAAAATAGAGGGCGGTATTGGCAAATCTAAGAATAGCTCCGTGATACAGATTCAAAAAATTGACTTTTGCTTCGTATCTTAAACTTATTCAATACAACACAAACCATGACTATTATTCTGAAAAAGGGTCAACGATTAGAAGATGTATTTCCTCAAACGAACCAGGAAACTCAATGCTTTAAAATATGTTGGCGTTTTAAAACTCAGAGAAGGCCCGTTAGAGGCTCATAAAAGAATGCGCGATGAATGGGAATAAGGTTCTTATAGGTACTACTATTGCTCTCCATCTACTCAGAAGGAACAGAGACCTAGTGCTTGTCCATCAAGGCAGCTAAACCTTTTTTTATATAGTTAAGAACCCTGGAATATAAATACATCTCTTCTCAAAGCCGATATAACCACCCAAAAAAAACCTTCAAAGAAGGCGTCAGATCACCGTATCTGACTTTGTTGGTAGCCGCCTGATTTATTCGGGAGGCGACTGGGTAGGCGTACGCTTTATTGAAAAGGACATTCGTATTCAGCTTTGCCAGTTGAGCCGTAAAAAGCTCCTGAATCAGTTCTCCTGCGCCGAGGGCTATCATGCTGCCGCCCAGAATCGTGCGTTTACCCAGAAACCACTTCTTCTTACTGATGTACAGCACCAATTTTCCGTAGCGGTAGTCGTCAGTTACGGCTCGGTCGTCGTCTTTAAAACTGTGTTGGATAGTTTGAAAGTCTACGCCTTCATCCATTAAATCTTTTTCTGAGCGGCCAAAAGTGGCTACCTCGGGCTCGGTAAAAGTTACCCATGAAAGCTCGTGGTAGCTGTGCTTCTTTTTGAAAAACGGAATGAAGAAATTCCGCATTAACTGCCGGACATGTTTTTCGGCCCCGTGGGAGAAGTAGTATAGCCCGGTAGAGTCGCCTGCGGTGTATACCCAGGGATTGGTGGTTTACAGGTACTCATTGATCACGATTTTATGATCTCTCACTTCAATACCCGCCTTTTCAAAATCCAGTCCAGTTGTCGTGACCTCCCGACCAATAGCTACCAGCGCTGCATCAAACTCGACTGTACTTTTTGATTGATTCTTGAAACTGACTTCGGCCACATGAGGCGAAGGAAACGCAGTGACCTCCGCCTCATGCAGAATTTTGATTCCTTTCTTTTCAAATTGTGCTTCCAGAATGTGGGAAAATTCCGGCAGTTCTTTGGTCATCAGCCTTTCTCCGCGATCCACGATGGTTACTTCCGAACCCAGCCGTCGAAAGGCTTGGGCCATCTCACACCCAATGGGTCCTCCGCCGATAATCAACAAATGATCCAAGAGTGCATGCAGGTCATAAAATACCGTTTCATTGGTATGGAGGTTCGCTTCATCCGCTCCATTTACTTCAAGCTTACGAAGCTTTGACCCAGTAGCCAATATAATTCGTTTGCCCATGTAGGTAGCGTCATCTACCGCCACAGTTTCTTTATACAGTAAGTGGGCTCGTCCGATTACGACATCGAGGCCCTGCTTCCGTAAATAATCGGTATTTTCGTGGGCTCGAATCAGCTCCTGCCATTGGTGGACATAGGCCATCACTTTGGATAAATCTGCTTTTCCTTCCACCCACAAGCCAAAGGATTGAGCCTGCCGACCGTGGGCAAATTGCCGGGCTACGTGGATAATTGCCTTGCTTGGTACGCAGCCCGAATTAAGGCAGTCACCACCGATATTACGAGCATTCTTTTCAATCATAGGACTTTCGCAAATCATGCGAATTTAATAGTTGGCCGGGTCAGTTGCGTGCGCAAATAATCACTTAGCAAACCATATTTCAATTGATAAACAGTTGTCTGACAGTCGTAAGCGATCTGCGT
>JBDNFP010000339.1:0-3826 GCA_041689775.1 Spirosomataceae bacterium | reverse complement strand
TGAAAGGAGGGGGGCTCAGGCCGGAGGACTACCGAGACGATCAAACGCTCGCATACGCTGTCAACAGATGCTTGGCCAACGTCGGCCGATGTCTGAATATTAATTTTAGCCCATTTAATGCAAAGTAATTTGTCTCTAGTGCTTATCCTGAGCTAGCTGGTATAATCCCGCCCCATCGGGGTGCTACTCGTTTACAACGTAATCCATTTATCAATAAACGAATACAACCGCCATCTCCCAAAAGAAATGACGGTTGCATCAAAGTACTTGAAATAAGTAGCTGATAGCTATTAGCTTGTAGCTGTTACTTTTTTGTAAATATTTGATATAGAGAACATTAGAAAGTAATTTGACTAAATTAATAATACAAACTAATTATGCATTAGTACTTAGCCCAAATTACTTAGCCCAGGGTATTTGTTTGGACGGGTAGTAGTTTATGTCCATAGCTTTGAGCCGCCTGGCCTGATTGCCCAGGCGAGTACGGTACCCTTCCCAGTCGCGTGCCGACTGAGGCGACCAGCCTATCTCGGCCAGACCCGGCAAACGAGGGAACGCCATGTATTCCAGTTCCTCCATATTGGTGATAGTTTCGGTCCAGACGGGTGCTTCTACACCCAGAATATTGACTTTGGTAACCCCCGGTACCATGGTAGCGGGGTTCCAGATATAAGAGCTGTCAATTTCGATGTAGGCAGCCCAATGGAGGCCCAACTTTGTGGTGGAATCGTACTGCATATCAAGGTAGGCCTTCGTGGCGGGCGACATTATTACCTTAGCGTTTTGCTTAGCCGCCGACTGCGCATACTCGGCCTTAGCCCAATACTGTGCCACCGAATTGGGTTTCAAGCTGGCATTCGTTACCTCGTTCCAGCCAATCATCTGCTTACCGTGCGACTGCACGATGTCTTGCACCCGATTGATAAACGGAATGTATTCCTCCATGGGTGTCACGCGCGACTCGTCGCCACCCACGTGGAGGTAGGGTCCGGGGGTGAGGGCGGCTAGCTCACGCACTACGTCGTCCACAAATTTGTACGTAACTTCTTTGGTGGTACACAGAGTACTGAAACCTACCTCGATGCCCGAATACAGCTTTGGATTAGGGTCTTTCTCGTTGCAGTTTAGCTCAGGGTAGGAAGCCAAAGCCGCGTTGGTATGGCCGGGCATGTCGATTTCCGGAATGATGGTAATATACTGGAAATGTGCGTACTTAACGATATCGGTGTACTGCTCTTGGGTGTAGAAGCCACCCTCACCGCCACCCACTTGGGTAATGCTGCCGTATTCGGTGAGGCGGGGCCATGACTTGATCTCGATACGCCATCCCTGATCGTCTGATAGGTGCAGGTGTAAGACGTTTATTTTGTACGCAGCAATCAGATCAATGTAGCGTTTTACGTCTTCTACGCTAAAGAAGTGACGGGCAACATCAAGCATAGCTCCCCGGTACTCATACAACGGGTAATCACGGATGGTACCCGCGGGTATTTTCCAGGAATCAGACTGTTTTTCGGCTTTTTCTACACTGGCAGGTAGTGTCTGACGAAGGGTTTGAATTCCGCGGAAAAGCCCGGCTGGTTTATTGGCCAGCAGTTGTACGCCCTCGGTACTGATGATGAGTTCGTAGCCTTCTTCACCCAGTTGGGCGTCATTTTTAATACCCAGATAAATATGGCCCGGTCCGGGGGCGGTGGCGGTTGTTTTTACTTCCAGACCCAGTGCCGTGGAGGGATTGAGTTTGTCGGTCAGGTACTGACCAATGGGTTGGAGGTCGTCTGCCCCTTCCTGTACATACACGGTTGTGCTATCGGTAAGTGTAAAGAAACCCTCCGCCTCAGTAACGGAAGCAGGTATTGGTATAAGGGCCTGCTTAGTAAGTTTATCTGGATTTTTGGAACAAGCCATGACAGCCACCAAGGCGGTGGCAAAGAGGGTCGACTTAATGGCAAGATGTTGTAATTTGGAGAGCATAGAGAGTTTAGGAGACTAATGAAACATGTTTATTGTTTTTTTGCAAAATACGCCTTTTTGGGCAAAAGTTATTGATGTGTAGAGTAAGGTAGTGCGTTTCCTCGCTGTCTGACATCCGTCTTTATTTAGGTATATTTCTGGACAACAGGTTATTAGATATTATTTTACCTTATTGGTCGGCTTTAAGATCATCCGGGTACTGCTACTTGCCATGTTGCAGTTTTGAAATGGTTTGTCCAGATGGTGCTACCTTTGCCGAGACAGGTAAATTAATTCCACCGGGAAGTGATCCATTTTTTCTGTTGTTCCTGATCCAGGAATGTCCAGGCAAGTATTCTGCTGACTTTATTGCCCTGCCCCATGGGTAGGATTCTCACATCGATGGCCTGGACTTTCTGCAAGGCCCGGTAGGCATTTTTGAGATGCTCTTCTTTCGAAATCAAGGTTGAAAACCAAAAGCAAGAAGTAGCGAAGGTTTTACTCTCATGTATCATATCATCAACGAAACGCTCCTCTCCGCCTTCACACCATAATTCGCTGCTCTGACCCCCAAAATTTAGCACCGGTTTCTTTACTTTTTTGTGGGTAAGGTTTCGGAGTTTACGGACCGTACTTGATTGTGCCTCTTCCAATGAAGCGTGAAAGGGTGGGTTGCAAACCGTTAAATCAAAGAGTTCATCTTTTTGAATACTCCCTTTGAAAATACTTTTGGTGTTGGACTGCACCCTAAGGTCAACTTTCCCTTGTAGGGAGGGATTCATGGCTACTATTTTGGTAGCTGATTCAATCGCAATCGGGTCAATCTCCGTCCCCACAAATGTCCAACCATATTCGGTAACCCCAATGATGGGGTACACGCCGTTGGCACCTACCCCAATATCAAGGCATTTGATAGAAGCCCCCGTGGGTGGGTTGCCCTTCCTGAGTTTTGGGGCACTACTACCCAAAAGGTCAGCCATGTAGTGCAGGTAGTCGGCGCGGCCCGGAATGGGCGGGCACAGGTAGTCTTTGGGTATTTCCCAGAAGTTAATACCGTAAAAGTGCTTCAAGAGCGCCGTATTGAGCATTTTGACCGCTTCGGGATTGAAGAAATCAATGGATTCATCCTCAAATTTATTCAGCGCTACAAAGGGAGCTAGTTGGGGACAACTGGCAATAAGTTGCTTGAAATCATAGCGCTCGCGGTGTTTGTTTCGGGGGTGTAAACTGGACTTTTCTTTGGGATGTTCTCTCTTTTCCGGCAGCATTAGTACGTTCTTAAAAGTGCGCAGGAGGGAAGTCTTATCAAGTTATTCCTCCCAGATCTGCATGATATTTTTTGAAACAATATTACTGATTAATATCACAATAAGCCTTCCCGACCAATTTATAAATGAACGGCTACCCGCGTAGCTATACGGTCCTCATTTTATTGCCCCGCTTTTCGTGGGTTACCTCGGCCAGCCCAAGGGCTTCCATCAAAGGAGGGATATACATGCCAAAGCGGCCGCGAAACTCCTTTTTTTAGTCCGTACCAGCCGCCCGCTGGGTTGCCTTCAGCGTGGTCCCATGCCTCCACGGTACCCTTTTTGGCGGGCTTTTGTTCGTCCACGCTACCTAGCTCCATCCAATCGTCGTGCGCTTTGAGCATTGCGTACACATCGTCGAGGCAGGCTAGGTTGTAGTGAAGTACCGTTTTACCCACGGTACATACTAATTGATGTTAAGTACTAGAGACAAATTACTTTGCATTAAATGGGCTAAAATTAATATTCAGACATCGGCCGACGTTGGCCAAGCATCTGTTGACAGCGTATGCGAGCGTTTGATCGTCTCGGTAGTCCTCCGGCCTGAGCCACCCTCCTTTCAGATG
>JBDNFP010000338.1:0-14640 GCA_041689775.1 Spirosomataceae bacterium | reverse complement strand
GATTGCAGCGCCAACGCTGGTCGCCGTTGGGGCGGTCGCCGTTCTTGACCGTGTCGGAACTATCGCAATGGGGGCACAGGATCGGATGAGTATGTAGCATGACACCAATATAGCGAAATCAACCCATATAATCCATTACCGTCCGACGAAGCTAAACTAGCTGAATTGATGAAATTAATTTCCTACAAACGAATTGGAACTCCTGAAGATGTAGCCAAAGCAATGGCGTGGTTATCCTCGGATGATTCCGATTACGTCAATGGAGAAACAGTATATGTTGACGGAGGAACGGCTCTCTATTCCGCATTTTCGGATAATGGCTAGTTCTTTTTAAGAAAAAAATTAATCAAAAATAGATGCAATGTAGGGACTCAGCTTTGAGCCACAGTACTGCATCTATTTTTTGTTTTCTTCGTCTACCAATAACTAATCTATTGCTTTCGTTGGGTTGTTAAAGGGTTCTTCTGTGTTTGCGAACAAAAAAGAAACTATTAGAATCATCTTAACGGACTAATACCATGCGTAGGAAAATTCTTTGGCTGTTGCTTCACGGGCTTTGGAGCATTGCTATCCTGTGTAGCTACAAAAGCAATGAAGTAAAAGTTAAAAGTCTAGGATACTCCCTTTAAAGAAAACGACTGTTGTTTCCATTTATAAAGATAGAAATAATAAAATAGGGAGCATTTAAATTATTTCTAGTCAACCTGACGTATAACTTATATGTACTCCCTATAATAACCTTCACAAGTTACCGTATTGCGGACTCTTTCGACACCTCTTTTATTACATTCTTTTTCAACTTTTCGCTTGCGGTAATCACAATTTCAACCCGGCGGTTTTGATCCTGACCACGTTTGGTATCATTGGAAACAATCGGTTGATTTTCACCATATCCTTCGGTTCTCAACCGCGAGCGCGTTACTTTTTTATCCCGGAGATAATCAGCAATGGCTTTTGCCCGTCGCTCAGAGAGAGATACGTTATAGTTTTGCGCACCGACGTTGTCCGTGTGGCCTTCGATCAGAATATCTGTATCGTTATATTCCTTGATAACCTCGGCCAAATTATCAAGATTAGACTGAGTTTCAGCCGTTAGTTTGTAAGAATCAAATCCAAACAACAAACCAGAGTCAAAGGTCATTTTTATACCTTCGCCAATTCGCTCTACCTTTGCATTTTCAACCTTTCGTTCCAGTTCACGAGCTTGTTTGTCCATGTATACGCCAATCAGTGTGCCCGCTGTGCCGCCTATCGCCGCGCCAATGATGGCACCAACGGCGGTATTACCACTCCTGTTACCAATAATAGCACCCATGGCGGCTCCTGCGCCAACTCCAATGATGGCGCCTTTCTCTTGCCTCGACAACCTACTGTTCTTACATCCACTGATACTTATTCCAATCAGTAACAGAAACGTTAGCCCTAATTTCATTATTCTCATAGCACTATTAGTGTTAAAAAAATCAATTTATTACCCATCAAAATATGACAAATCCAACGGTTGCTTGCCATAAATTACTTTTGCGTTGCAGCTGAGAATTAAGATTTGAGTTATTATTTTTTACATCAACTATATTGGTAGCATTTCCTTCGTAGCGAAGGTCGAGGCTAAGATTACCGATATCAAAGCCAACCCCTAGCTGGTAGCCAATGGCCGCCTGTTTGTAGTTATCTTTGACGCTTGTTGCTCCAATTTCATTGAGTGATTCACGAAGTCCACCATTTTCCGACAGTCGAAGTGAAGCTACGGGTCCACCGTTAATGCGTAATACCTCACCGATTCTTATACCGACTAGCACAGGTACATCAAGATTAGTAAATCGCACATCAACTTTTTTCTCACCACTACCTATGCCATCACGATAAACATTAAACTGCCCGCCTTTTTGAGAAAGAAGCAATTCGGGCTGGATGAACAAATTAGTGCCAAATCGAATGAAGGCACCCGCGACAAACCCTGTCAGGCGGGCATCGTTATTCCCAATCCGGACGGTGGGATCGTTGGTGTTAAATACTTCATCACCTTTGAGTGTCGAGAGGTTAGCACCACCTTTAATACCAAATTTAAAGTTTCTATTTTGGGCGAAACCCGTACTCACAAGGCTAAATGAAAATAGAACAAACAGAATTAATTTTTTTGATTTCATATTTAGGGAAAATTAGTACTTCTTTACTTGTTAAAAGAGTTATTCCATCCCCATTATTCTCTATAAAATCTTGTTGGCTGAGTGTTCAATTGAGTGATAGAAAACTAATTGAGTGATAAAATCAATAGTTAGGAGCTTATTTAAAACACGCGTGAGGAACGATAAACTGTATACGTAATTCCACACAATCACCAATTTATACTCCTCTCCTACCCATAATTATCTGGAATAGGATTAGTAGCTACATGAATCAGAATTAATACAAACAACTATGGAAAACACAACTCAACTATCGACCCCCACTCTATCAACCCGAATTTTACAAACGCTTAACGTCCTTGGTTTTGCATTGATGCTATTCATGAACTTTCTGGCCGTCTCTTTACCCCTCAATGGTAAAACTACCGGTGAATTGTCCGTCAAGTACGAAAACCTATTTGTACCCACCGGCGCTACCTTTTCTATTTGGGGTATCATTTATCTGCTGCTGTTACTGTTTAGCATTTACCAGGCAAGCTCCATTTTCTCTTCCGAACCCAATAAACCCTCAACAGTCGTCACTCAATTGAGTGTATGGTACTTGGTTAGCTCTCTGCTGAACGCGTTATGGATCGTGGCATGGCATTATGAGTTTGTACCTATTTCGGTGGCCATCATGCTACTACTATTGGCAAGTCTGATTGTGATTAATTTGGAAATAGCCAAAGTTTCCGGTCAACTTTCCGGCGGCGTCAACTTACTGGTCAAATCATCTTTCGGAATTTACCTGGGTTGGATTTGCGTTGCCACGATTGCCAATATCACCGCCTGGCTGACCGCAATCGGTTGGACTGGTGGTTTTGAGCAGGATACCTGGACGGTCATTATACTATTTATCGGAGGAGTGATCGGCTTATTTGCGGCTATCAAGCTCAATAATGGCTTTATCTCACTGGCATTGATATGGGCATTGGGGGGCATTGTTTTAAAAAGACTAGATAGTGATCCAATCTATTATTCAATTATTGCGATAGCCGGGGTATTTATCTTCATCCATACGATTAACGCATTGGTGAGACTGTATAGAATGAACAAGGAGAAATTCGTTGAAAAAGAATCGTTACAAGAGGTTTAGTAAACCGGACAGGCCGTGGCTGATCGACTCCTTTTTCGCTTAATTCTTACTTTCTGAGATTTATAGGAGGGCTTTTTATTCTTTTCTTTTGGCTTAGTAACTTCGGAGTACGCGAGTAGCTTAAAATCATACTCCGGAATAAAGTAGTCTTCTTGATATTCTGCCACTGGCAACGGCAGGTAATGACGCCCGGGAAAGTGCAAGGTATCGTATTCATAATCGTACAGGAAGATGGTAACAAATCCGTCACGGCTGTACTTAATTCCAATATCGGAAAAAGAAAGATTCTCACTATTGGAAGCCATGGCCCGTTTTAATTCCTTATGATTATCCTTCACAAGGAGGCTCATATTAAACTGAAATACCCGGTGGTTGGAATCTAATTCCATGGCTACCCCGAGATAATATTTGGCGTTGTCGGTATTACCCTGCCCTGCGGACAGCACTCCCAGATTATTGATGGCGCTTTTATCCTGGTAAATCTGGTAGCTGAGTTTAGCTTTATCATATTTTTCCCAGCTCTTATAAATGTTACCCACATTAACATTATAGAATTTTTTAGAAGGGTCTAATTCCAGCGCTTCATTAAAGTCATCGAAGGCGGTTTGAAAAAACGCGTCGGCTTCTAGTTTTTGGTTACGCTGCTGCAAACGATTACCATGATACGCATTCACAATCCCAAGATTATTTCTTAAATAAGGAATTGTTGGGTTAGCCGTTACAAGGCTATCAAATAACACCTTAGCCTGATTGAGCTGGTCGTTTTCTACCATGACTACCCCCCAGCCATTTTGAGCCTTAATGTTCTCTGGATTTACACCAATCGCTTTTCTAAAAACTTCATAGCTTTTGGTATACATGCCAAAATGCAACAGAAGATTACCGTAGTTACTCCACATTTTGTCGTTGGTCTTTTCATAGTTCAGAGCGCGGCTAAGGTATTGGCCGGCCTGGGGAAAGCTTTTTATATCAATCATAATACTACTCAAACCAGCCAAGGCCTCGTATCGGGTACCATCCAATTGTATTGCTGTCTCAAAATCTGGTAACGCGGCAGCAGCTTGCTTCGTATAATACTTTGAAAACGCCCGGCACACAAAAATATCAGCAAGCGTTTTGTCTTCGTTGTTAAATAAAGATGCCGATTTACTAAAATCCTTCAAGGCCTGTTGGTACTTACCATCGCCGTATTGAGTAATACCCCTCCCCAGCCAAGCCGATTGGTAGGTACTATCGGCATTCAGTATCCTGTTATACAGCACCTTTGCTTTTTGATATTGGTGCTGCGTTACTAATACGTTGGCCTGCCCACAAATGGCAACAGGACTATCCTTAATCATGGAAGAAGCTAATTGATAGTAACGAAGGGCTTCGGTAAATTGGGATAAACCGTAGTAGGTATGCCCAAGGCCCAAGAACGCATCCTTCCGGAAAGTCCGATCCCCTTCTTCCAGATACTCTTCAAAAACAACCTGAGCTTCCTGAAAACGTTTGAGATCTACTAACGCATTAGCGTACCTGATTTGTGCCTTTGGGTGCCTCTTAGCTACCTTGCCAAAATCACTGACAGCTCTTTTTGACTCCTTGATTTTCATCAGAACATCCCCTCTTAGCAGTCGATAAGCTATACCGTTATCGTCCTGCCTGATCGCAGTATTCAATTCAGTTACCGATTCTTCATATTGTTGATTTAGTTTATAAAGCAGACCTACGTTATAGTTCCACTTACCTTTCAAACTACCATGGGTGAGGGTTTGGCTTAACTCCAAAGCCTGATGTACTTTTCCTGACTTCCCGTAGGCTACCAAGGCATTCATATTGGATGATTTACTTACTGCCGAGTTAGCTAAAATCGAAATAGCATCATCGTACTTTTCATTCAGAAGATACACTAGCCCCAGATAGTAAGTACTTTGGCTATCCAATGAATCAATCGAACGTAGTAACCGTAGTCCTTTACTATAATTACCGGAAAGTATATTCAGAACAGCCTCGTTGTTGAGTTTTTGGATTGAATCAGAAGGGTTGTAGTTTTCCTTATGATAAATTTGGTGTGATTTTTGAAGTTCTATTAAATCTCTTCGGTATTCAACCGAACTGATAATCAAGGAGTTATTTTCTTCAAACGATTGATTAAATTGAGATAAGACTTTTTCAAATAACACTTGACAAGATTTGAAGTCTTGAGCAAGCGCACACTCCCCTACCAACTGCAAAAGCAGGAGTATAATGATGAGAGAGTTCTTTTTTATCATAACGAATGCCTTATTCTTCTATTAGGAGTGGTTTGAAGCTAGCAGAAACTTGGCAGAATTTCAAATAATGCCCCCAATAAGGATTCACGTATTGTTTTACAACGAATTAAGGGTTGCTATCTGTCTAAGTAGGTTCAAAAAACACTATTTATTGAGTGTCTGCTAGAGTTAACATCCCTTGGGTATTCACCAAAGGATGTTAACATTTTTCGTCAACTAAGCTAAAACAGTCTTGATTTCGGTTTTACCTAGTACCTCATAATCCTGCCCAAAAACCTCAATGGTAACCGATGAACTCGATGAGTTTTCAACAATTACGACATCATGATTAACCGAAACCGTGATCGTAATACCCCTAAACCCAATCCGAAAAGAATAGGACTTCCACTCGGTGGGGATGAAGGGATTTAATACTATCCTACCATCTCGTACCCTTTGCCCCGCAAATCCTTTTACCACGCTCATCCAAGTACCTGCCATGGAGGTAATGTGTAAACCATCTTCGGTATCATTATTGTAATCATCAAGATCAAGCCGGGCCGTACGCAGGTACATCTCGTAGGCTTTTTCGTTTCTACCTAGTTTTGCCGCCAAGATTGAATGCACGCAAGGAGACAGAGATGACTCATGCACCGTCATTGGTTCGTAAAAGTCGAAATTTCGCTGCAACGTAGCTGCGTCAAAATCATCTTCGAAGAAATAGAGCCCTTGCAAGACGTCAGCTTGTTTTATAAAACAAGACCTCAATATTCGATCCCAGGACCATTTCTGGTTAATGGGGCGATGTTCTTTGATCTGATCAACGGTTAGAAGTTCTTTATCCAGAAAACCTTCTTGCTGCAACAATACCTTTCTTTTTTCGTCATACGGAAAATGCATATTTTCAATGATATGCTGCCAGGCTGTCATTTCGTTTTCCGAATCAAAATTGGTGACGGCAAAGATTGTATCAGCTTTCCCGCCTGCTTTCACCGTCTCAATCGCTTCCAGAGTATACCGGAGGGTCCAGCTAGCTATATAATTTGTGTACCAATTATTGTTTACGTTATTCTCGTATTCATTTGGACCAGTTACCCCCAGCATTACATACTGATTCTTGGCTTCTGACCAATTAACGCGTTGCTTCCAGAACCTAGAAATACCAATCAAGACTTCAAGCCCGTACTCTGAAAGATACGCGTCGTCACCCGTATACCGGATATAATCATAAATAGCGTAGGCAATTGCCCCGTTTCGGTGAATTTCCTCGAAGGTAATCTCCCATTCGTTATGGCATTCCTCCCCGTTCATCGTTACCATCGGGTAGAGCGCTGCTCCGCCCGTAAACCCAAGTTTTTCGGCGTTCTCGATGGCTTTACCCAATTGCCGATGACGGTATATCAACAGATTTCGGGCTACTTTTGAATCAGAGGTTGAAAGGTAAAAAGGAATGCAGTAGGCTTCCGTATCCCAATAGGTACTTCCACCGTATTTTTCTCCCGTAAAGCCCTTAGGACCAATGTTTAGTCGTTGATCTTCCCCCGTGTATGTTTGTTGCAAGTGAAAGATATTAAAGCGGATACCTTGTTGAGCTACGCTATCCCCTTCTATCTGAATATCGCTATTTTTCCATTTGGCTGCCCAAGCTTTTTCCTGCTCTTCCAGCATGACAGCAAATCCCTTAGAAGTGACTCTATCAAGACATTTTTTCGCTTCCTCAGCGAGTACCGTATCCTCATAATTTGTGGATGAAAGGTTTACTCCAAATTTGAAAATATCCAGTACATCATCCTGACTAACAGACACCTGAGTCTTACCAGCTACATACTTTTCACCGCGTACGGGTTGAGATTGAAAATCAATACTTTGTCCGTTCAAAGCTAAATCAAATCGCATTCCGGTAGCTACTTGAAATTGTTCTACCCCGTAAAGATTTGGCTTGGTTTCTAAAACTAATACGCCCTCTGCAAACGAAGTTTCTTTCTTGACTTCGTCCCAAAATGATTCATCATAATTAGAGTCCCGGTTTCGGATATTCCCATCAAGGTAGGGCGTAATGGCTAGTACCCCATCAAAATTGAGGGGTACGAGTGTAAACTTTATGGCTCCCGACTCATCATCGACCATGCTACAAAAACGCTGACTTATAATTTTCAGACGCTTTCCGGACGGCATTACAACCGTGCATTCTCTTTCTAACACCCCTCGCTTCATGTCTAGCACCCGCCGAAACGACTCAATAGTGCAGGTATGAAGATCGAGCTTTTCGTCTTCAATTTCAATATCAATACCTACCCAATTACAGGCGTTCAATACCTTCGCAAAATAGTTAGGGTACCCATTCTTCCACCAACCAACCCTTGTTTTATCCGGAAAATACACACCCGCCACGTAATTGCCGAGTAGGCTCTTACCTGAATACCCCTCTTCAAAGTTACCTCTTTGCCCCATTCGCCCGTTGCCGAGGCTCATCAAACTTTCCGTAATTTCGTTGTAGTCAGGATGAAAAGTATCTTCCACGATACACCATTCATCCTGAGTAATATAATTTTTCATCTATTTATCTTTACTGAGAGGTAATTGATTTGTGGCTTTCTTAGGAAAATAACGCTTTAACGGCGGGAAGATCAAGGCCCTTGAAATTAGCAATAACGATATCAGCCTCAGTCAATACGGCCGGTTCTCCTACCCCAACTGCTACCATACCACCTGCTTTCGCCGCCTGTACACCGGCTACGGCATCCTCAAATACAACACAATCATCCGGCTCTACTCCCAGGTCTTTTGCCCCAATCAGAAATATTTCGGGATCAGGTTTACCTTTGGTAATTCGATTACCGTCAACAATCGTTTCAAAGTAGTGCAGCATATCAATTTGTTCCAGAATTAAACGGGCATTCTTACTCGCTGAACCTAGTCCAATTTTCATACCAGCTTGCTGTAAAGAATCCAGGAAAACTTTTACACCCGGAAGTACCTCACTGGGGGTCATTTCTTGGCACAAGGTAAGGTAGTGGGCATTTTTCTCGGTAGCTAGTTTAGTTTTTGTATCCTCATTTAACTCTATATTTCCGATCCCTAGAATGATATCTAGAGACTCCATCCGGCCGATGCCTTTCAATTGTTCGTTTTCGGCTTCTGACAAATCAAAACCAAGCTGATTTGCTAATTTTCGCCAGGCTATATAATGGTATTTTGCGGTATCCACGATGACACCATCCAAATCAAAAAGACACGCTTTTAATTGTGACATGGGGGTTAATTATTGTGAGTTTTGCCACAAAAATAAGAAATGCAGCTAATTAGGTGTTCAATCCTGACAATTAAGACTATTAAAAATCGTAATAAACAAAAAAACGAGCTTGAGCTATCAGATAGTCCAGCTCCCTAATTAAGTAAAAAAATAACTTCTTCTAGTTCCCCAATTCAAACATATAAGCAGTTTGGGCGGCTAACGTTAAAGGTACATCAAGCGAAACTTTCTGACCCGTTACCACGTCCAAGGCTTTTGAGAAAGTGGCAGTACGTTTTTTAAATCGGTCCATAGGTAAGGTCTTGGCTGAGTTATTTGAATTCATGACAACCATCACTGTCTTGCTCTGATTATACCTAAAATACACATACACGCCATCCATGGGTAGGTATTGCATTAGCTTTCCGCTGTGCAAAGCCGGATTATTTTTTCTGTATGTGGCTATCTTTTTCACAAAATCAAAGGCATCGTTCTCCGTCGTTGTTCTGCCGGCCTCTACGAATTTATTTTGACTGTCGCCCGGAAATCCACCCGGAAAATCGCGTCTCACCTCGGCATCCGAAGGGTTCTTGAAGTTTTTCATCAGAATTTCGGTTCCGTAGTACAGCTGAGGAATTCCACGGGTTGAAAGCAGCCAAAGTACACCCATTTTGTATTTGTTAATATTTTCCTGCACCACCGAAAGATACCGATCCATATCGTGGTTGTCCAGGAAAACAACATTTTTGGAAGGGTCAGTATACAGGTAGTCTTGGCCCAAAACCTGATACACGCGCTGAATACCATCATTCCAACCAGGATTTTGGTTTAAGGCATCGGTTATTGCAAACTGCAATTGAAAATCGCAGGCACCGGGAAGATTGCTTTTAAAAGGTACATTCAGGTTATTTTCCTGAAAATACGCCTGATTAGGTACACTATTCACCCAATTTTCGCCAAAAATATGCAGCTTCGGAAACTCTTCCAGTAAAGCAGAATTACACCGATTCATGAATTCCAGATTGTTATACATGTAGGTATCAATGCGCCAAGCATCAATGCCAAAATATTCAACCGTCCAGATGGCATGCTGAATGAGGTAGTTGGCAACGAATTGATTATCCTGGTTGAGGTCGGGCAAAAAAGGCACAAACCAGCCATCGGAAGTTACTTTTCTGTCTATTTCGGAAGCATAGGGGTCTACCAATGGTTGATCCTTGTAGGATGTGTTAGTGTAGGTGGGCCATTGGTGCAACCAATCTTTTGCGGGTAGATCTTTAACGAGCCAATGGTTTATACCAACGTGGTTGTATACGGCATCCTGAATAATCTTGATGCCCTTGGCGTGCGATGCTTCCACCAGTTTCTTGTAAGCGTCATTACCACCTAACCGTTTGTCAACCTGATAATGCTCGGTAAAACCATAGCCATGATACGCGCTGCGTTTCACACCTCCCTCGTCGGTAAGGGGTTGATTATTTTCCAGTACGGGGTTCAACCAAAGGGCGGTTACCCCCAACTCCTTGAAATAATCTAAATGGTTGATCACCCCTTGGAGATCACCTCCGTGCCGTAAAAATGGATTCTTTCGGTCCGATTCGGTATCGACCATATCAGAAAATTTATCGTTGGCAGGATCGCCGTTAGAAAAGCGATCTGGTAGCAATAGGTAAATAAAATCTGACTGGTCCACCCCTTGGGCTTTGGTAAAGCTGGATCTTGGGCGTAATTCATAGGTGTAGGCCTTGGTAAGTCGTTCTACCGAGGTTCTCCGCCGACTCTTACGAACCGTAATTTCTTTATACAGCTGAATGGAAAACGATCCTGGCTTGCAGTCAGGAGCTATTACCAAATCAATAAATAGGTAGTTGGGGTTTTCTACTTTGGAGACTCGGTCGATTTTTACGCCGGGGTAGTTTATTTCTACTTTACACTCGGCCAAATTATTTCCGTGAAGTATTAGCTGCAACCGTGGGTCCTTCATTCCTACCCACCAATTAAGTGGCTCCACTCTTTCAAGGTCAATCCCCTGAGAAAACGCCGGTGTGAAATGACAAAATAAGGCAACTATTGAAAAGAAGGTGAGCCTAAAAAGTGATTTATGCATATCTGAGTAGGTAATAATTGAAGATCAAATAAACACAATAAGCCTATTTTTTCATAAATATTTACTGTTTACATTTGATTTTCGAACAACTAATTCCATGCGGAATATAGCCTTCCTTGTACTTCTTTCACTTTTTATCGCTTTTTTGGGGACCTGTTCAAAAAAGGATAATGCTAAAACTATGAATTCAACACCTACCACAAATAATAAGCTTGTTGTGTACCAGATTTTTACCAGATTGTTCGGCAATCAAAACTCCACAAATAAATTTAATGGTTCAATTAAAGAAAATGGAGTTGGCAAGTTTAACGACATAACAACTAGGGCACTCAAAGGTCTGAAAGATTTTGGCGTCACCCACGTATGGTACACGGGGGTGATCGAACACGCCACGATGACGGACTATTCGGAGTTTGGAATTGAAAATGACCATCCCTCCATTGTAAAAGGCCGAGCTGGTTCACCTTATGCTATCAAAGATTATTATGACGTTGACCCTGACCTGGCCGTAGACGTCAAGAACCGGATGCAAGAGTTTCAGAAGTTAGTTGACCGCACTCATGCCGAGGGACTTAAAGTCGTCATTGATTTTGTACCAAACCACGTATCGCGTCAATACAAATCCGATAAAAAGCCAGAGGGAGTAAAAGATTTTGGCGAAGCGGATGATCTCTCGGTTATTTTTGATCCTCAAAATAATTTTTACTACCTACCCAACCAGTCTTTTGAAGTACCCGAAGGCACCAATCCACCCGTTGCTTTCACCAAGCCTTACCAGGAATTCCCCGCCAAAGCTACCGGCAATGATGTTTTTAATGCCAAGCCTACGATTAATGATTGGTACGAAACCATTAAATTAAACTACGGCGTTGACTACCCGAACGGAAGAGCAACGCACTTTGATCCGATACCCTCAACCTGGTTAAAAATGCGGGATATCCTTGCGTTTTGGGCAGATAAGGGTGTCGACGCATTTCGATGTGATATGGCCGAGATGGTACCCGTCGAGTTTTGGGGGTGGGTAATTCCCGAGATTCAGAAATCATATCCCGAAGTAGTATTCATTGCCGAAATTTATAATCCAAACGAGTACGTCAATTACATAAAGCAGGGAAAATTCGCCTATTTATACGACAAGGTAGGTTTATACGACGCCCTACGCCGACTTATGGAAGGTCACGGTTCAGCGGAGGATATAACCAAAGTATGGCAAAATGAGTCGGGTACGATTTCGGAACACATGCTCCGGTTCCTGGAAAACCACGATGAACAACGTATAGCCTCCGATTTTTTTGCCAAAGATCCTTTCGTAGCTATTCCGGCTATGACGTTGAGCGCTACCTTGCATACGGGTCCTTTAATGATTTACTACGGCCAGGAAGTGGGAGTTCACCCTACCAAAGCTGAAGGTTTCCAGGGTAATGATGGTCGAACAACCATTTTCGACTACTGGGGAGTGGAAGAATTTCAAAATTGGGTAAACGGAAGAAAATACGATGGTGATGCCCTTTCTCTCAAGCAAGTGGAGTTAAGAAACTTCTACCAATCCCTTAATCATTTTTCTACCTCAAATCCTGCCATCCATTCCGGGCAATTTTATGATCTTCAATTTTTCAACATTAATGGTCAAAGTCCCAACTACGATAAGACCAGAGTGTATAGCTACCTCCGTTATGTGAAAGATCAGCAATTCTTGTGTGTGTATAATTTTGACCGGGAGCGGACTATTACCACCTCAGTAAGAATTCCATCCCACGCCCTAGTAGACTCCATGGGCCTCGCCCAGGACCAAAATTATCAATTGGCAGAAGTTTTCCCCAGCACTGAGTTTTCGCTTGAAATCCAAGGCAGTAAAATGATTGAAAAAGGGATACCCCTAACCTTGCCACCTACCTCAGTCAAAATTATTCAAATCAAACCTAGATAACTCTATGGCGGTTTCCATTCCTTCTTTTGTTACGAACAAAAAGCCAAAGCTAGATTTTTGGGATATTTGGAATATGAGTTTCGGATTTCTCGGAATTCAATTTGGCTTTGCCCTTCAAAATGCAAATGTCAGCAGGATCTTCGAAACGCTGGGTGCTAACGTGGATGATATACCCATCCTATGGGTGGCGGCTCCGCTTACAGGGCTCATCATTCAACCGATCATCGGGTATTTCAGCGACCGGACTTGGACCCGCTTAGGCCGGAGGCGTCCCTATTTTCTTGTGGGAGCAATACTTGCTTCCCTGGCCCTTTTTGTGATGCCTAATTCTCCTTCCTTGTGGTTTGCCGCCGGAATGCTCTGGATCATGGACGCCTCCATCAATATTACGATGGAGCCATTTCGGGCATTTGTAGGAGACAACTTGCCTTCTGAGCAACGGACGTCTGGTTTTGCCATGCAGAGCTTCTTTATCGGAATAGGAGCTATTGTCGCCTCGTCTTTGCCTTACATTTTCACCAATTGGTTTGGGGTGCCTAATCAGGCCGAGGAAGGAATTATCCCAAATTCGGTTAAATGGTCGTTCTATTTGGGGGGAACCGTTTTTTTGGCCGCTGTGCTCTGGACGGTAATACGTTCTAAGGAATATCCACCCGAGGTGTTAGTTGGGTTTGAAGATGGAGAAGTAGCAAATGAATACAACCCAAAAACAGAACTCAGTAGCGAGGATTATCAGAAAACCGGGAAGTCCCAAATTATAAAAGGTCTGGTAATTGCCGCGGTTGGTGCAGCCATTTCACTATGGTTATCTACGCAGGACCTCAACAAAGAACTCTACGTATTCTCCATAGGTACACTCATTGCTGGGGTACTATTCATGGTTTCAGGGGCTCTACAAAAGCAAGGTTCTTTCAATAATGGCTTCGTGACCATCATGAATGACTTTCAGAACATGCCCACAACGATGAAACAATTAGCGGTAGTCCAATTTTTCTCGTGGTTCGCGCTTTTTGCGATGTGGATTTATATGACACCCGCCGTTACCAGTCATATTTATAATACTACGGATACGACTTCGAAAATTTATAACGATGGAGCGGACTGGGTGGGCCTTTGCATGGGGGTTTATAATGGTATTTCGGCTTTGGTCGCTTTTGGTATTCCCGTTTTGGCCCGATTGACCAGTCGTCGTGTAACCCATTTAATTTGTTTAATAGCTGGTGGACTTAGTTTGCTATCAGTATATTTCATAACGGATCCTACCATGTTGATGGTGTCCATGATCGGGATCGGAATCGCGTGGGCTTCAATTCTGTCGGTTCCTTACGCTATGCTAGCCGGGTCATTACCAGCTGATAAAATGGGATACTACATGGGTGTTTTTAACTTTTTTATTGTTATTCCTCAAATTGTGGCAGCGGCCCTTCTGGGTTTTCTGGTTAAATCGCTTTTTGGCGGAGCACCAATTTTTGCGTTGGTACTCGGTGGAATTTCCATGATCATTGCCGGACTCATGTGTCTTCGTGTAGAAGATAAAGATGATATAAAACTAAATGAGGCGGTGGTCTAAACACCCTAAAAATCTAATCTCAACGACCTATGTTTAATTATTAGTATCAAGCCTGTTACATAATTTGGGTAACTTTTTGGACAATTCTAGTACTATTGGGCTTTTGACCCGAATTTGCCTAAATTAGATATAAGTTGGGCATCTCAGTCAGGCATGATAATTATACTAAGTAGTTACGTTCAATCATTTTCTAGCTACTATTTGGGTTTGGAAATGAAACTTGCATATCCCAACCAGGACGTACCCATATTATGAAAAATTTACCTTCAAGAAAAAAAGGAAGGCTTATTATTGTAGCCTACCGTCTTC
>JBDNFP010000337.1:0-27656 GCA_041689775.1 Spirosomataceae bacterium | reverse complement strand
CTAACCGCGATATTTTTACGATGGAAATTCTGATTCATCGGTGTGCCGAAATGCATACGGAACATATCAGCAGCGGCGACCCCTTTGAGTTTGGGTCCTCCCGTCCCCTTGATTTTGGTCATTGGGCGGCCCACAAGCTAGAATACCTGACCGATTTTCAGGTCCGGCACGGCGAGGCAGTCGCCATTGGTATTGCCCTCGATAGTATTTACTCAACCCAAAAGGGACTACTTCCTGAGGTTGAGCTAAACCGTATCCTTTCCGTTTTCCAGATACTTGGTTTTGATCTCTATCATCCAAAACTAGCCGAAAATGATAAAATCAATTTAAAGAACGGTTTGCACGAATTCCGCGAACACCTGGGAGGACAGCTTACCATTATGCTCCTGGACTCCATCGGCAAAGGAATCGAGGTCCACGAGATGGACGACGAGATAATTGCTTCTTCGGTAGACTACCTGGAAAAAAACTTTTCTAATCAGGCCGTGGCCTGACCTATATTTATCAACTAACGAACGCTTGTTTCCTCTGAATATCAAAATATGAAAACTCCCCATGGTCACCTCACCTATTGTAGTAACATACACCCCGGAGAACAATGGGACGAACATTTTAAAATCTTACAAGCCAATTTACCGATCATTAGGCACGCGTTGGCACCGGACGAACCCTTTGCCCTCGGTCTGCGGTTAGCTAACGATGCTTCCATAGAACTAAGCAACCCGGACCGTCTGCAAGAATTCGAGAGCTGGCTCGAAGCAAATAACCTTTACGTCTTTACCATGAACGGATTCCCTTACGGGGGTTTTCATAACACCAGGGTGAAAGACGATGTCCATACGCCTGACTGGACTACCACCGAACGTACGGAATATACCAAAAGGTTATTTTCTATTCTGGCGCAGCTTGTGCCAGCCGGAATGGACGGCGGAGTTTCTACTTCACCCCTGTCCTACCGTTTCTGGTGGAAGTCAGACGCTGAAATTGAGAATACCATGCAAATTGCTACCCAAAACATCATTCAGGTAGCCGATCAACTAATCGAAATAAAGCGGGAAACCGGAAAACTCCTCCACCTAGACATTGAGCCCGAACCGGATGGATTATTGGAAAACTCCGTTGAGTTTGTGGGTTGGTACCGCGACCACCTACTACCCATGGGGGTTCCCTACTTGCAGGAAAAGTATAGTTACTCGGCCCCGCAAGCCAAAGCAGCGATCCTTGACCATATCCGGTTGTGCTTCGATGTGTGTCACGTGGCGGTTGCCTACGAAGACCCAACCGAAGTACTGAACCGACTTGATACGGTGGGTATCAAAGTAGGTAAAATTCAAATTAGTTCGGCGGTTAAAATAGATTTTTCAAATGCTACCGAGGAAAAAATTGCCGCAATTCAGTCCTTTAACGAGCCGGTATATTTGCATCAGGTAGTAGCCAAAGATCAGGATGGTACTCAACACAAGTACCCTGATTTACCCGAGGCACTGGCCGATTTTGATGCAACCAAGGCCAACGAATGGCGAGTACATTTTCACGTTCCGTTGTTTACGGAGACCTATGGTGCGCTTGGCTCTACCCAGGACGATATCATAAAGACCTTAGCAATCCAGAAACAAACTCCTTTCACCCATCATTTGGAAGTAGAAACCTATACTTGGGCGGTACTACCCGCTGAGTTTCAAAAACCATTGAGCGAATCGATCGTCCGGGAATTGAATTGGGTTCTGGATATTCTGAAATAAATCATGCAAAAAACAGTCGTCATTAATGTTGTTGGACTTAGTGCCAACCTGATTGGAGAACATACCCCTTTTCTCAAACAATACCTCGAAAAGCGAACAGTAACGCCGATCCAACCAGTCCTTCCAGCTGTTACAACTACCTCTCAAAGTTGCTATATAACCGGAAAATGGCCCGCTGAACACGGCATTGTGGGTAATGGATGGTACGATCGTGATGACGCTGAGGTGAAGTTTTGGAAGCAGTCCAACCACCTCGTGAAGGCTGATAAAATTTGGGATGCGGCCAAAGAACGAGATTCGTCCTTTACCTGTTCCAAGATGTTTTGGTGGTATAATATGTATTCTACCGCCGATTTTTCGGCCACTCCGCGTCCGCAGTACCACGCCGATGGGGTTAAAGCACCCGACTGTTACACCTACCCGGCCGATTTACGCGATCAATTACAGGAGGCACTCGGGCAATTTCCCTTATTCAGTTTCTGGGGTCCCAATGCCAACATTAAATCATCGCGCTGGATAGCGGACGCTTCTGTATGGGTAGACAAAAAACATGATCCTACCCTAACGCTCATCTACCTACCGCACCTTGATTATTGCCTGCAGAAATTCGGTCCTGATTTCTCCAAAATAGCGAAGGAATTAGGCGAAGCAGATACCCTGGTAAAAGATCTGGTAGAACATTACGAAGCAAAGAATACCAAAATAATTATTCTCTCGGAATATGGAATCAATCCGGTGTCGAACCCCATCCATATCAACCGTATTCTGCGGGAAGAAGGTTGTATAGCCGTACGGAATGAGCGTTGGTATGAGTTGTTAGACGCCGGGGCTTCCAAAGCCTTCGCCACCGCCGACCATCAGATTGCGCACGTATACGTAAATGATAAGTCAGTTCTGGCAAAGGTAAAGCAACGGCTGGAACAAACACCCGGAGTAGCGCTGGTACTTGATGAATCGGGTAAAAAGGAACATCATATCGATCACGAGCGGGCGGGCGACCTGGTCGTTGTGGCCGAACCGAACAGTTGGTTTACCTACTACTATTGGCTAGATGATGCCAAAGCCCCCGACTACGCTAAACTAGTTGACATCCACCGCAAGCCGGGTTATGATCCGGTTGAAATGTTCATGGACCCTAGAAACCCATTGATCAAACTGAGAGCCGGTTATAAACTGGGAAGAAAATTGTTGGGATTCAGGTACCTGATGGATGTTATCCCGTTGGACGCTAGCCTGATTAAAGGTTCACACGGGAGCATTACCGTAGATCCTGAATACTACCCGATTTGCATCACTGACAAGTCCCTTGGCGTTGAAAACCTACAAGCCATTGATGTTTACGGTGTGATATGGAATCATATCTGGTCATAAATACCGATTCCAGCATAAATAATCATGGCGACGCAAAGGGCTATCTGCATGAAAATGCCGGTAATAAAACCAAGGAATGAACCAATCGCTGACTTGACCGCATTTTTGGTACTTGCCCCACCCAGTAGTTCACCAATCAGGGCACCCAGAAATGTACCCAGGAAAATGCCGATGGCAGGGATCACAAAAATACCGGCAATCCCGCCAACCACCGCACCAATGGTCCCCTTACGGGTTCCTCCGAATCTCTTCATACCCCAGATAGGTATGTAGTAGTCCAGGACAACGATTACCACGGTTATTATTCCAAAAGTCACCAAAACTGAGGAACTAAAAGAGGCATGGTGGCTACTATCGAGCACTAGTAAACCCGCAAAACTTAGTCCGGGCCCCGGCAAAGGAAGAATTGACCCGGCTAACCCCGCGAACAAACAAACGATCCCGATTCCTAGTAAAAAAATGTCCATGTCTGATTTGTATATTTAACCGTGAATGAGTAAAAAAGCGTTCACCCTTCTATCTTTGCCCCAAAATCATCCAGATTCTACACAAGGATTGACATTCTCGAAGGGCTCTCTAACCTGATTTTTGAATAAAAAACTACACTAATCAACCAAATAAACCATGTCCAAATTATTAATCATTGGTGCCGGTGGTGTTGGAAGCGTGGTAGCGCACAAATGCGCTATGAACAGCCACGTGTTCGGCGAAATAATGCTGGCCAGCCGTACCAAAGCCAAATGTGATAAAATTGCCGCCGAAATAAAAGAAATGCACGGCGTAGAAATACAAACCGCTCAGGTAGATGCGGATATTGTGGCCGAAACGGTCATTCTGATCAAACAGTTTCAACCTACCATGTTGATCAACGTAGCCCTACCCTACCAGGATTTGACGTTGATGGAGGCTTGCCTGGCTACCGGTATTCACTACCTCGACACTGCCAACTACGAACCTAAGGATGTTGCCAAGTTTGAATATAGCTGGCAATGGGCCTACCAGGAGCGCTTCAAAGAAGCTGGCCTGATGGCTCTGCTAGGGTGTGGATTTGATCCCGGAGTTACGCAGGTATTCACCTCGTACGCCAACAAGCACCAATTTGACGAAATGCATTACCTCGATATCATCGATTGTAACGCGGGAGATCACGGAAAGGCTTTTGCCACGAACTTCAACCCTGAGATTAACATCCGGGAGATTACCCAGCCCGGACGCTACTGGGAAAACGGCGAATGGATCGAAATTCCTGCCATGTCGATCCATAAACCCATCGACTACCCCGGTATTGGCCCCAAGGAGAGCTATATATTGTACCACGAAGAGTTGGAATCGTTGGTAAAACACTTCCCAACCCTCAAAAGAGCTCGTTTCTGGATGACTTTTGGTCATACCTACATTACTCACCTCAATGTACTTGAAAATGTAGGTATGACGAGTATTACTCCCATCAAATTCAAGGGAATGGATGTTGTTCCACTTGAATTCCTGAAAGCGGTACTTCCTGCTCCGGAAAGCTTGGGTGAAAACTATCAGGGTCAAACTTCCATCGGTTGTCAGATCAAGGGAATTAAAGACGGTGAAGAAAAAACCTACTACGTATGGAACAACTGTGATCACGCCAACTGCTACAAGGAAGTGAAGGCACAGGCCGTTAGCTACACCACCGGAGTACCCGCCATGATTGGTGCTATGCTGATGTTGACCAACAAAGAATGGATGAAGCCCGGAGTCTGGAACTGCGAGCAACTCAACCCAGATCCATTTATGGATCGATTGAAGCAGCAGGGCTTACCCTGGCATGAGCAGGTTAACCAGCCACTTCCCCACGAGTACCCGGCGGTATAGAATTTAGAAATGACTTTTTAGACAAAAAACGCCCCGGCAAGTGCCGGGGCGTTTTAACATAAACCATGTCAATAAACAATATTTTATACGGAAGGCCAATACTCTTGCACTTTCTTATTGACAAAGGAAACGCTTCGCGCAAGTTGGTCCATTCCATCCACCCCGTCTTCAATGCTGATCCACCCGTCAAAACCGACCCGTTTTAGTTCTTTAAAAATAGCATCATAGTCATTAAGGCCTTTCCCTATTTCTCCGTGACGGAGGCGTTTAGCGTAGCCGACCGCTCCTCCCTCCTCTTTTCGCAGGTCCTCAATCGTACCTTCAATCAAATAGCGATCACTGGCGTGCATGGTTACTACCCGATGGGATACCCGGTATAACAATTCAAGCGGATCCTCACCAGCCAAAAAAGTATTGCTTGGGTCGTAATTTACCCCAAAATTAGGATGCTGGATTTGGTCTACCAATTGGCAAAAAACATCCATTTTCTGGGCAAATTCTGGATACTCCCAGAAGTCATCTTTGTAATGATTTTCAAGGATTAACGTAATCCCTTTTTCCTGCGCCAGGGGAAGGCAAGTCTCAATGCACTCTTTGGCCAACGCTACCCCTTCGTCGTTTGAAAGTTCTGGTCTGCGCTGCCCGGACAATACCCGGCAATAGCTTCCGCCGAGGATATGAGTCATTTCGATCCAATGGAGTTGCTTTTCGATTTCCTTTTGTCGAAAAGCTAGGTCAGGGTGGGTAAAGTCAGGAGAACAACACAGCATGGGTATGACTTTACCACGTGCCTCTACTTGCTTTCTAAAAAGTGGCCAATTATCCTTATCCGACATTTCCAGAAACCCAGCGTACCATTCTAAGCCATCAATATCTAGCTCTGAGGCCATATCAATCCACTCGGATACTTTCATGGTACCTTCTTTACAAAGTTCCTGCATGAAGGCTTTTGGAAAAACCGCTAATTTGGGCATGGCCAGTAAGTTAATGAATTATATTTTTCGGTAAATTTCTTCCCATAAACGGGTACTGGTCGAGGTCCATCACCTGACCGCTGATGGGACCACATGCGTCAGATAACCAATACAAAGCAGCCTCGGCTATTTCGTTGGGCGAAATAAGGCGTCCGGAAGGTGCAAAAACAGTAGGTAGGTCTTGGTACCAATTTTCCTTCATACCCTGTTCGCGTTTATTCAGAATTTCTTTCTCCGTCAGTACCCAACCTGGGTTAATCTGGTTCACCCGCACTCCATACGCTCGAAAAAGACTGTCGCCCAGATTTCTGGTCAATGTCATGAGCGCACCTTTGGAGATACTATACCCCAGCAAGTCAGGCTCGCCGCACCAGGCATTGACCGAGCCAATATTAAGTACCGCTCCTTTCGTTTTTGATAAATAAGGCAATGCTGCCTGCACGATGCACAAGGGAGCCATCATATTTACTTCTAACAGACGTTGCATGAGGGCCCGGTCGGTGGTTTGAATATCTGAGGAAACAATCATGGCGGCATTATTTACCACACAATCGATTCTGCCAAATTGACTTACCGCCAAATTTATTAGCTCCTCTGGTGCAGTAGGCAGGGTAATATCTCTGATAAAAAGCACTGATCTTGAAGGTCCTAATTCTTTAATCAACTGTTCACCTAACTCCTGTTCAAGGCCGTTCACTACCACATTGGCCCCTTCCTGAGCGCACCTACGAGCAATAGCCCGGCCGATACCAGTGCAACTACCCGTAATAATGATGGTTTTATTAGCTAACCGCACGGTCATACGGGTTTCAGGATACTTTTCACGACCCGGCCACTATGCATTTCCTCAAAGGCTTGCTTCCAGTCGGTTACGGCCCATACCCCACCAATAATGGGCTTTACATCTAGTTGTCCCGAAGTCAACAGGGCCAATACTTTTTCCCAAATGGGCCAGTTATGGCTAAAGCTACCTTGTAATGTCACATTTTTTTGAACCAATGGATCGAGTGAGAAACCCAAAGGTTGGGGTCCCCAGCCTACCTTGGTAATGTGCCCATTGGGGCGTACCCATTGTAAAGCCAGTTTCAAAGTACTACTCGCGCCAGCCGCGTCCACTACGCAATCGACACCTAATCCGTCCCTTTCCAACGACCAGGCGGTAGCATCACCAATAATGGGCACACAACCATACTGTCGGGCTATTTCTAAACGACCTTTATCGGCCTCTAATCCTACGATGGCTACTTCCGCTCCACAAAGTCGCGCCATGGCCGCGCAAAGGATACCGATAGTACCGGGACCAATCACGATCACTCTGTCTCCGGGCTTTATCCGGGAGTTTTCGACCACTGCATTATAGGCAACCGAACAAGGCTCGGTCAAACATGCCTGTTCAAAAGGTAAGGTATCGGGTACCCTATGGAGGCAACGCGCTGGTACTTTCACGTACCGCGTCATGGCACCGTTTACTCCATACCCAAAACCTTTTCTTGCGGGATCAAGATTATACAACCCCTGTCGCGAAAGTGGACTCGTTGGGTTAATAACCGCAGCTGTTTCACTGACTACCCTATCTCCTTCTTTCCAGTTTGTCACAGTTTTTCCTAAGGCCGCGATGTGCCCCCCAAATTCATGACCCAACACTACCGGATAGTTCACTACCCAGCTGTGATCGGCTGTCCATTGGTGAAGGTCACTCCCGCAGACACCAACATTGGCTACTTCAAGGAGTACCTCATCCTCACCAATGACTGGCTTTTCTATCTCACGTATTTCTACACTTCCTTTTTCAGGAGCAAAGTTGACAACGGCAGCTGATTTCATATCCAAGGGTTGATAATAGGTTGCTGGTAGCTATTAGCCGAACGCCGCCCGGCCGTTAGCTTTTTCAAGTGTTTGATGTAAAAAATGGTAGCCATGAATTTGACTAAATTTCTAACACAAACTAATTCTGCATTAGAAATTATGATCTTAAAATCTATTCTAAAAATAACGATGTTAGATAAAGCTGTAACCTACCTAACTACGTCTCCGTACGCATGAATCTTTTCGCAGATCAACCTCAGTGAGCTTTCCAGATCTCCTCCGGCCGTTTTAAAAGAATCGGCGTCGATCGTCAACGGAGCCCCCAGAACAACTAACGGTGCTCCGTATTCGGGACACCGAATGGCTTGTTCAAGGGTAAGTCCACCAACGGCCTGAACGGGAACCTTTACGGCATTAACTACCTCCCTCAACTGGTCAAGCGGACTAGGCATCCGCAAGCCTTGGGCGGCAATGCCACGCCGCTCGTCGTACCCGATGTGGTGAATCACAAAGTCACATCCTAAATCCTCCAACCATTTTGCTCCTTCCACCATATCTGGACATCCCAGATTATCACCCATAACGGCTACGCCATAATCCTTCCCCGCTTGCACCACCACTTTTATTGTTTCGGCGTGGGCCCGGGCCATCACTACTACGTGGGTAGCTCCCGCTTTGGCCATCATTTCGGCTTCCAAATAGCCCCCATCCATCGTTTTAAGATCTGCCACAATAGGAATCCCCGGAAAAGCCTCCCGGAGTTTTCGAACGCCGTGTAGCCCCTCGGCGAGGATTAATGGGGTACCGGCTTCTAACCAATCGACTCCCGCTCGCAGAGCCATAGCGGCTGTTTCGAGTGCTTCGTCAATATTTGTCAGGTCCAGAGAAATTTGAACAATTGGTTTCATAGGGATAGCCGAAGTTCAGGTAGTTTGGATACAATTTTTATTGCAATAGAAGTAAGGACGGGGAAACACACTTTGCGTCAACCTTAGTACCAGTTAGATAAATGAAACTATATAGGGTAATACTACTAATCCTACCATTTGGGCTATCTCCTTACCATGAATTAACAAACTATGGTCACCATTAGTAATTTGTTAAATCGCCTAATTTCTTCGTATTTTTAAAGCAATTATTAACCTACTAATTATTTTCTATAACCAAAACCTGTACAATACATGAGAAAATTAGTTTGGACGTTTTTGAGTGTGCTTACCTTTTCGGTGGTAAGTTATGCTCAGCAGACGTTCCCCCGCAATGGCGCTTATGATGAGCGCCCTGCACGCTACGCGTTTACGAACGCGACTATTGTCGTCGACCCTCAGACCACAATCATAAAAGGAACCCTTCTGATTGAGAATGGTAAAATAGTAGAAGTTGGGACCTCGGTCCGTCTTCCCAAAGGAACCGTCGTCACTGACTTAGCCGGTAAATATCTCTACCCTTCCCTCATTGATCTGAACTCTGATTACGGCATGCCGGAGATAAAGCGTGAAGAACGAGGCCGCCGTTCTGCTCAGCAATTGGAATCTAATAAGAAAGGAGCATTTGGTTGGAATCAGGCAATTCAACCCGAGGTAAAAGCTTCTGATTTGTTTGCTCCCGATACCAAGAAAACCGCCGATCTGCGTAAGAATGGCTGGGGTACTTTATTAGTACACGTAAATGATGGTATCGTGCGAGGTACCGGCGCGCTGGTGGCAGTTTCCGATGAAGGTGCCAACCTTGCTTTACTTAAAGACAATGCTACGGCCCACTACTCGTTCGACAAAGGAAGCTCCGGCCAAACGTACCCGGCCTCTTTGATGGGAAGCGTGGCATTACTCCGCCAAACCTACTTTGATGCCGACTGGTTTGCCAAAGGTGGGAACAAAGTAGAAACCAACCTTTCACTGGCTGCTTTTAACCAGATAAAAGGACTACCCTCATTTTTTGAGACTTCGGATAAACTCGGAGTCATGCGAGCTGATAAAATCGGGGATGAATTCGGTATTCAATACATTATCAGAGCTGGTGGTGATGAGTACCAGCGAATTGATGAAATAAAGGCTACTAATGCTTCATTAGTAGTACCACTTACTTTTCCCGCCGCTCCCGATGTGGAAGACCCGTGGGATGCTGATGTAGTAACCGTAGCAGAATTAAAGCATTGGGAAATGGCACCATCCAACCCAGCCGCCCTTGCTAAGGCCGGAATCTCCTTCGCTTTTACCGCCGATGGACTAAAAAATAAAGCCGAATTTTGGACCAATATCCGTAAAGCTATCGAGTACGGACTACCCAAAGAAAAAGCTTTGGAAGCCATTACGCTGGCTCCCGCTCGTATGGCAAGAACCGACGATATGGTTGGTAGCCTGAAAAAAGGTAAGATTGCCAACTTCCTGATTACTTCCGGCGACCTGTTTAGTGATGATAATATTATCTACGAAAACTGGGTTCAAGGGAAAAAGTACGTTGTCAACGATATGACGGCCCATGATTTACGCGGTACCTACGATCTGAACGTAAAAGGTCAGGCTCCCTTAAAAATGATGGTAACGGGTAAGGATGATAAACCCGATTTCCAGATTACTCTCAACGACACCACCAAAATCAGTCCCAAGGTAAGTACCAGCGATAATCTGATTACCATCAGCTATCAGGCCGACAAGAAAGTACCCGGAACTACCCGCCTTACCGGCTGGCTCAACGGTAAGAATCTTGCCGGAGAAGGTGAATTACCCGACGGTAAAGTAACCCAATGGACTGCTACCTATATAGCCGCTGCCAAGGCTGATTCAGCTCATAGCCGGGTGGCAAAAGCCCCCGAAATGGGTAAGCTGCTGTATCCTTTTGTTGGTTTTGGCAATGAGGAAAAACTAAAATCAGAAACTGTTCTGATCAAGAACGCTACCATCTGGACCAACGAGGCCGCTGGTATTGCCCAGAATACAGATCTGCTGATTCAGAATGGCAAAATTTCTCAAGTAGGCAAAGGCCTGGCTGCTCCGGCGGGCGCCCGCACCATCGACGGAACCGGCAAGCACCTTACCAACGGTATTATCGACGAGCACTCGCACATTGCCTTACTCAGTGTAAACGAAGGTGGACAAACCAGTTCAGCAGAAGTTCGGATGAGTGATGTTATCAACTCCGAAGACATCAATATCTATCGTCAGCTGGCGGGTGGTGTTACTACTTCTCAGCTGCTCCACGGCTCGGCCAATTCGATTGGTGGCCAAAGCGCCGTGATCAAGCTGAAATGGGGTGAAGCACCCGCTCAGCTATGGCTTCCGGAAGCGAAGTACATCAAGTTTGCTTTGGGCGAAAACGTAAAGCAGTCTAACTGGGGCGATGTGGCCCGAGTACGTTTCCCACAAACCCGCATGGGGGTAGAGCAGGTATTTTTTGATCACTTCATCCGCGCAAAGGAATACACGAAGGCATGGCAGGAATACAATGCTTTGAAAAACAAAGCCGGTGTTACTCCTCCCCGTAAGGACATCGAGCTAGATGCCCTCGCCGAGATCCTGAACAAGGAGCGCTTCATCACTTGTCACTCGTACGTGCAGTCAGAGATTAACATGCTTTTGCATGTAGCTGATTCACTAAACTTTAAAGTAAATACCTTTACTCACATTCTGGAAGGCTACAAAGTGGCCGATAAAATGGCTAAGCACGGAGCGGGTGGTTCTACCTTCTCCGACTGGTGGGCTTACAAAATGGAGGTAAAAGAAGCAATTCCTTACAATGCCGCCCTCATGGCGCGCGAAGGAGTCGTTGTTTCGATTAACTCTGATGATGCTGAAATGGCTCGCCGCCTCAACCAGGAAGCCGCCAAAACCGTCGAGTTTGGCGGAGTTTCTGAGGAAGATGCCTGGAAGATGGTAACCCTGAATCCTGCTAAACTTCTACATCTCGACGGCAAGTTGGGTAGTATTAAGGTGGGTAAAGACGCCGACTTAGTTCTTTGGAACAACCACCCCTTGTCCATCTATGCGCGTCCTGATTTTACGATGATCGAAGGTACTATCTACTTCGATTACATGGCTGATCAGACGAAGCAGGAAAGTATCGCCAAAGAACGGGCTCGTTTGATTCAGAAGGCTCTGGCAGCTAAGTCGGGTGGTGCAGCTACGCAGCGTCCAACCGGCCGGATGCCACGTATGTGGCATTGCGAAGATATGACCGGCGTGTACGCTGACGAGTCGCACGGCAACCACATAGAAACATCTAACTCGAAGGAATAGTAGATCACTTACTAATCACCAATATGATGAATAAGATTTTAATCGCCCTTGTGGCACTGATACCCTTCGGGTTACAGGCCCAGAATCCGGCTCCGGCAAAGCCACAAAGTAAACCGATAGTACTCACCGGCGCCACTATCCACGTGGGTAATGGTCAGGTAATCGAAAACGGGATCATTGCCTTTGATAAAGGCGTCATAACCGCAATTGGCGGCGCTGCTACCACCGTTGACCGCGCTGGTTCAGATGTTATCGACCTCACAGGGAAACACATTTTTCCGGGTATTATTGCGATGGGTTCTACCATCGGTATCCAGGAAGTCGCTTCCGTTCGTGCTACGCTCGACTACGAAGAAATAGGTGATATTAACCCACACGTCCGGGCGCTCGTTGCTTATAATACAGATTCAGAAGTAATTCCTACACTCCGCACCAACGGAGTACTGTTGGCACAGGCTGTGCCCCAGGGCGGAATCGTTTCGGGTTCTTCCTCGGTATTCAATACCGATGGCTGGAACTGGGAAGATGCCGTTCTGAAAAAAGATGATGGGATCTGGCTTTCGTGGCCATCCTACCTTGCCCGGAGTTTTAACTACGAGGATTTTTCAGTTTCGGTTAAGAAAAATGAGAAAAGGGCGGCCACTATCACCGCCTTGGAATCAACCTTTGCTGACGCAAAAGCCTACGCTGAAATCACCAGCCCATCGGTAATCAACATCCGTTTGGAAGCCATGAAAGGGTTGTATGATGGAACCAAGAACTTGTACGTTCGGGCCAACTACGCCAAAGACATGGTGGAAGCCGTAAAATTTGCCCAGAGCTTTGGGGTAAAGAAAGTGGTGCTCGTAGGCGGTGATGAGGCCTTAAAGGTGGCTTCCTTTCTGAAAGAAAACAACGTACCGGTTGTTTTGAATGCAATACACCGCCTACCAAGCCGTCAGGATGATGACGTGTACTCGCAGTATGAGCTACCCGCCAAGCTGCACAAAGCCGGTGTTAAAGTAGCGCTCAGCTACGACGATGGATGGTGGCGCGTGCGTAACCTTCCCTTCCTGGCGGGTACCGCCGCTGGTTTTGGCGAGATTACCAAAGAGGAAGCACTTCAAATGGTAACTTCAAACCCGGCCCAGATCATGGGAATTGATTCTAAGGTAGGTACTTTGGAAAAAGGCAAACTAGCTACCCTGATCGTTACGAAAGGGGATATCATGGAAATGCGTGGAAACGTAGTGGAGCGTGCCTTTATTCAGGGTGGTAAGGTTGATCTGGACAACAAGCAGAAAAGACTTTACAATAAGTACAAAGAAAAATATGGCCAGGAGTAATCACGACCATACTAATCACAAAAAAGCGGGATCTTCCATGAAGGTCCCGCTTTTTTGTGGCGTTACAAAGCGTACAGTATTAAGATATCAGGCTAGTCTGATTCCATTTTCCTCCATATTAAGTATTCCTTTCTTGTAGAGATTACCAATGGTCTTTTTGAAGTTCTTCTTACTCATTTCGAGTTGAGAAGAAATCTCCTCCGGTGAACTACCATCGTGTATGGGTAAGAATCCATCATTAGCTTTGAGGGTATCGATAATTCGTTGGGCCAGTGGCTCGAAGCGATCAACCCCCTGCTTTTCGAGTGAAACGTCAATCTTATTTTCTTCTCTAATTTTTTTTATATACCCCTTCAACTGATCTCCCACGCTGAAATTCTTAAATATTTCGTTGTGGTAGATTAAACCCTTATGGTATTGATTAATTATGACGTTGTAGCCCAAGTCAGTGCGCTCCCAAACCAATAAATCTACCTCGTCGTTTTCCTCCACCAACAGACGCTCATTGTCTACGTACTTGTTTATTTTTGCAGAGGCAATCAGGCGATTGGTCTGATGATCGAGGTACAAAAACACGATATATTTTTCTCCCTCCCGCATGCGGTCGGGTTGTTCGCGAAAAGGCACAAAAAGATCTTTAAGTAGGCCCCAGTCCAGAAAAGCTCCTTGTTCGTTGACCTCTTTTACTTCCAGATAGGCAAACTCATTTCGTACGATATATGGAGTTTCGGTGGTAGCAACCGGACGATCTTCCGAATCGTTGTACACAAAAACGGTAATTTCGTCATCAATTTTCATGTCGTCCGTTACGTAGCGGTTTGGCAGTAACACTTCTTCTCCCTGAACATCTTCCAGAAAAAGACCAACACTTGTGTGACGCGCAATGGTCAGGTTATTATATTTCCCTATAAATAGCATAGCTGTTGTTTTTCAAAACGCAAAGATAGGGAAAGAGTATTTTAAATAAGTACCCGCAACAGCGTCTCGCATTTCATTTCGGTTTCATCCCACTCCTTTTGTGGATCAGAATCCTCCGTAATACCGGCTCCTGCGAATAGCGTAGCGGTACCATTCTTGAAACGCATACAACGTAAATTCACGAATAACGACGACTCCTGATCTATTTTTACGGGGCCCAAATAGCCGCTGTATAGAGATCTTTGGTAGTTCTCGGCTGCATTAATGAACTTCAATGCTGATTTCTTAGGCATTCCACATACTGCGGAAGTTGGGTGCAAGAGTGTGAGCATAACCGTACCCAATTCCGGAAAATTTACTTCGTGCGTATTCACCTCGAAATCGGTCCGAAGATGGTATAAATTTCCGGCACGAGACGTCTTAGGACCCTTTTCCTGGTATTCCCGGAGTCTGATTTTCTTAAAACACTCGATAATATACCGGCTCACGAGGGCTTGCTCCTCAATCTCTTTCTGTCCCCATCGTACTTCCTTTGCTGGAATTACCTCCCCGTCTTTGGTCCGGGCATTTTGAGTGCCTGCCAGAGCGGTTGTTTTGAATACTCCCTGAGCATCCATTCCAACCAACTTTTCGGGACTAGCACCTAGCCAGGATTCTTGCCGGTCAGGTAAATTAATAAGTGAAACAAAGGCAGATAGGTAGGTCTTATTCAGTTTTTGAAAGGCCTTGAATAAGTCGAATTTTTCGGTGTAGGGGTAATCTTTGGTGCGGGAAAGAACCACTTTATCAATGTGTCCCTCCCTGATGGCACGGATAGCCTGAGAAACTGTTTCTTTATAATGAGTCTCAACGTCAGGGTTAGATGTAGTTTCCGTAGAAAACCCTTCCCACTCAGTTTTTCCCTGATTCGTCTTACCCGCTATTAGGTCTGACTCCTGTATTAAACGCTTTACGGTGGGGTGCTCTTCACCCAGTTTGGTTTCCAATTGACGAAATTCCAAGTCATCGGAAAAAGTAAATAACAAATCCCCCTCTAAGACCATGGCTTCGTCGTTTTCCAAGTTTTCAAACGGGTGAATTATGAAACAGGAAGACAAGTCTTCGAGATCAGCTTTCTTGAACTGAATACCATCGTGAATAGAAATCAAAAGTTTTATTTCTCCTTTGTTGGGTAATCGCCATACGGCAGCCGGGAAACCAAGGATGAAAGCTGCCTTCCACAGCGCGTCTGCCTGATACGTCCCATTTAGTATGCCTACTGTATTATCTGATATCAACATTTATACTATTCCGCTATCACCGGGCTAATTTACTATATACTATTTAATTATACCAAGATAACACTACGTGACAATCTATTTGTTTCAACAATTTTCAATCTACGTTCACTACGGCGCAGGTAAGCCGGCTAACACACACTAGTTTCCCCTCCTCGTTGGTGATTCTTATGTCCCAAACCTGGGTTGTCCTACCGATATGCAATGGGATTACCTTACCATATACCCACCCTTCTTTCACCGATCGGATATGGTTGGCGTTGATCTCAACCCCCACGGCGCGTTGCTTTTCCGGGTCTTTCAGGCAGAGGAGGGAAGCGATACTACCCAACGTCTCCGCCAATACCACCGAGGCCCCTCCGTGGAGTATTCCAAAAGGTTGATGGGTGCGGTGATCGACGGGCATCCGAGCCGTAACGTAATCATCACCAATTTCTAAAATTTCAATACCTAGTTGGGTAGAAATGGTCTTCGGATTAAGATTCCGGATAAATTCAAGCGAAATAGACTTGTTAAACATTCTAAAAATTGTATAAATTTGTGTAAGCTAAATACGCTATAAAACGCCTTTTAGGCAAATTTTTTATAAAAAAAGTACAAAAAATTGAAAAGTAAAACAATCTTTTTGATCCGCCATGGCGAAACAGACTATAACCGACAAGGTATAGTGCAGGGAAGTGGAGTTGATACCGAACTTAATGAATGGGGAAAAGCTCAGGCAGAAGCTTTTTTTGATGCTTATCAGCATGTATCCTTCGATAAAGTGTACACCTCAAACCTTCAAAGAACCGTGCAGTCAGTTAAGGGGTTTATTGACCTTGGAATACCGCACGAAAGACATGCCGGATTGAATGAGATCAGTTGGGGATGCCGTGAAGGTAGTCTTCCCAACACTATGGATAATGAATACTACCGTAACCTGGTTGAAAGCTGGCAACAAGGAGAGGTAGAGCTACCCTGCGAAGAAGGCGAAAGTCCGACTGACGTAAAGGTCCGTCAGAAGCCTGTGATAGACCTCATTGTTTCCCGTCCGCATGAGCGTAATATTCTGGTGGCAATGCATGGTCGTGCTATACGGATTTTGATGACGTTGCTTTTCAAAGAAGAGCTAACCCAAATGGATAAATACGAACACAGTAATCTTTGCCTTTACCGTATCAAGTATCACTATTCTGATCAAACATTTACCCTTGAAACCGCAAATGATATCACCCATTTGCTCTCGCTGGATATTCCACAAAACTGATATTTACCGTTTGTACTTAGTGAATCCCTTCGGTGTAAATTGCTTAATTTACACCGAAGGGATTTTTTTAATTGCCAGTTGATTCACACAATCAGTATGCTACTGATTGTGTCTCCCTCCCCTCTTTCGGTTTAGATTTTAGAGTATTTTTAATCGTATTTACCATGTCCAAAACCCAAATTTACTGGGCCTTACAGGTTGTTGGTTGGACTACCTTTATAATGTATGATTTCATTTTCTACACCTTGGAGTATGAATTTGATATCAAATATTTCTTATTGAGCATTGCCAATATTTTCTTGGCGATTACGCTTACCCATATCTACCGGCTTATTGTCAGGAGGTGGAACTGGTCAGCATTACCCATCCACCGATTAGTTTTCCGGGTAGCACTTTCAGTTCTCATATTGGGTTTGATTATGACTTTTGCCAATCTGCCCTTGGACCGCGAGATATTGGCCCAGAACATTATTGACAACCCCTGGCTTTTCTGGAATTACATCTCCAACTGGTGCAAAACTCTCTTAACGTGGATTCTTTCCTACACGGTATATCACTACGTGGAGCAGAACCGAATGACAGAATTAGAGAAGATCATGCTGAAGACCTCCATGCGCGAGGCAGAAGCCAAAGTACTACGTTCGCAGTTGAACCCGCATTTTACTTTTAACGCCTTAAATAGCATCAGGGCATTGGTTTCAGAGGACCCTAAGAAAGCACAAAGTAGCATTACTAAACTATCTAACATATTACGTAATTCACTCCTCGCCGACCGTCGGAAGACCGTTGACTTACGGGAAGAGTTAAAAACCGTGGAAGATTACCTTGAACTTGAAAAGGTACGGTACGAAGATCGTCTGGACTATGTAATTAACGCCGAGCCCCAAACGCTCTATTGGCAAGTACCACCAATGATGCTTCAAACCCTTGTCGAAAATGGGATCAAACATGGTGTTTCAAAGGTCACCAAGGGCGGGAAAATCAGAATTGAAACTCTTCTGGAAGGGAACAAAATTCGTATCTTGATTCATAATAATGGTACGCTCGGAAATACTGATTCAGGAGGTGTGGGACTACTTAATACGGCCGAACGTTTGTCGATTCTTTATGGAAAAGAAGCAAGTTTTAAAATATACCAAGAAGATGAAGCAATGGTATGCGCGGAGGTAGTGATCCCTAACTTATCCGAAGGCTTACAACGATTTTCTGGACAGCAGGAACTTAACAAACAAGATTCTGCGTGAGTGATTACTCTTGGATATTTTAACTAAATTACATGAATGATCTCCATATTTCAACCTTCTATAACCTTTTAAGACCCCCTTACAGCCATGAGAACCCTTATTGTTGATGATGAACGCTTAGCTCGAAACGAGTTAAAGAGGCTCCTGGAACCGTACCACAAAATTGAAATTGTGGGCGAAGCCGCCAATGCCGAAGAAGCCTTGGTATTGATAGAAGAATTACAACCCGAACTCCTTTTCCTTGACATCCAAATGCCCGGCAAAAATGGGTTTGAACTCCTGACTTCGATTGAGGGGAAATCTCCCGACGTAGTATTTACCACAGCCTACGATGAATATGCCATCAAGGCTTTTGAATTTAACGCCCTTGATTACCTCCTGAAACCCATCGATAGCGATCGATTGAAGGAAGCTATTAACCGAGTAGAAGAAAACCAGTCGCTACACGAAGAAAACCAACCCACAGATGCCGATAATCGTAGCGAGAAAGTGCTCGGCGAAAACGACCAGATATTTGTGAAGGACGGCGAAAAATGCTGGTTTGTCAAGCTAGGGAAGGTCCGTTTATTTGAATCAATGGGCAATTATGTTCGGCTTCACTTTGACGACCAGAAGCCTTTGGTCCTGAAATCACTGAATAGCTTGGAAGATAGGCTCGACCCGCACACCTATTTCAGAGCTAACCGGAAACATATCATCAATCTGCAATGGATTGAAAAAATAGAGCCTTGGTTCAGCGGCGGATTGCTCGTTACGCTGCAAGGTGGCGACAGGATCGAAATTTCCCGCCGTCAGGCCATCCGATTCAAGGAGTTAATGAGTTTATAGCAAACCTTCGTCAGCAAAGCTGAAATAGCTTTTATCCGTAAATATCAGGTGATCCAAAATGGGCAGGTCGAGCATTCGGCCTGCCTCTTTTAATTTACGGGTCAGGTCTTTATCAGCCTGACTTGGGGTGAGGTTACCTGAGGGATGGTTATGAATTAAAATAATAGAACTGGCCAATTGTTCCAGGGCATGCTTAAAAATCATCTTGGGATCTGCCACGGTTCCGGCGACGCCACCCGAACTAATTTGAACCGGACGCATAACCTCATTGGCTCGGTTGAGTAATAAAATCCAGAATTCTTCGTGGGGTTTGTCAAGCAAATAGGGCTTAATTTCATCGTAGGCATCGGCAGCACTGGTAATCCGGCGGCGGCGTAGGCTTTCAGACTCCTTCCGGCGCCTGCCCAGCTCTAATGCAGATACGATTGTAATAGCTTTGGCCGGTCCAATTCCTTTTAATTTAGTCAAGTCATTGACCGTCATCCTGGCTAGTTCATTCAGATTATTATTGGCTGCGCTCAATACGCTTTTCGCCACGTCTACGGCCGAAAAATCTACGGTACCCATACCCAACAAAATGGCGATAAGTTCTGCGTCAGATAAGGCCGCTTTTCCCTTTAACAAAAGCTTTTCGCGTGGACGATCTTCTTCCGCCCAACTCAGAATTTTACGAGGATTATAGTTATTGTCTTCCAAGGTCTGTGGTTTTACCATTAGACCGAAATGTAAGGAAAAGTTACGTTGGTTTTTGAAATAAATTAAATAAATCGTTTTTCAAGAGTCCCAAAATTATATTCTTAGACTCCTAGCTCGGAAAGAGCTGCCCTTGCCTTGTTGTCAATGCTGTTTTTATACTCATGCTTCTTGTAAGACATGGCCTTCTTGAAATAACTGATGGCAAGTCCATTTTTGTTCAGGTCTTTGTAGATATAGCCTACCTGTAAAGCCGACGATGGTCCAAAATAATAATTTGTGTTCTGGGTAAGCAAAATTGATCGTTCGAAATAAGGGAGTGCCTGCTGGGTTTGCCCCATTTTCTGCAATATCCGGCCCCGACGGTAATTAAATTCCGCTCTGTTGGCTATGGTCGTAAATGATGATTCAGAATAACTCTCCAACTCCTTCCAGGCATTGCTCAAATAGCCCCCATCGCTTTGGTAGCGCGCCTCAAACAAAATCTTCTGTTCGTCCTTCACCTGTCTGGCCAGGTAGGCTTGGGCAAACCGGTCGGCGTATTGGTCAGACTCGACAATGGTTTTACCCACTTGCCCTACTCTGGTGATGTACTTACGAGCTTCGGTATCACGACCAGCCAGCCACCAACATAAAAACTGCTTAAAGTGACTATCCTTTAAAAAGTTAAAGCCCTTAAAATTTCGCTGAAATAGGGAGTAATATTCAAACGCTTTCTCATACTGACCTTTTTGCAGGAGAATTTCCGCGTTTAGGTAGTCCAGGAAAGGAAACGGGATGTACTCGGAAGTACGGGGAGCTTTTTTTAGAATAGCGTAAGCCTCTTCACTCCTACCCTCTTTCATCAATACCGAAGTACTAAAAAAATGAAGCAACAGATTATCAGGTTGGTCAGCCGGTAGCTTTTTCAATTGCTGGATTTGCCCCGGACTAAGCTGTAAGGTATAGGCATGTAGCAGAAGATAGATCAAACCGGCCTCCTGCTCATAGAAAGGATCTTTGGCCTGCACCAACCGCAACTCCTTTAAACCTCCTTCAATACTACCAGAAAGACCCAGTACCTTGGTTACCCAGGTGTACTGCTCCGGTACGGAGCCGATCAGTACGTGGAGTAATCCGAGCGATTTTAGGGTAGGAATAAAAGAAGGAAACTTTTTGCGGTTCTCTTCCAACAAGCGGTAGGCCTTAATGATATCCCAGCAGGCACTTACTTCGTTACCAAATTTCAATTTGGCAAATGCCCAATGCAATCGTATCTCGGCCTGAAATAGCCTTGGATAGGGAGAATCCCCCGACATAGCTTCCAATTGCTCTAATCGGATATCTTCCTGCTTCAACAACGCATTATAAGCAGCTTTATCTTCGGAAATAAGCAGATAGTACATGTCCGCGTAGTTTTCCAGGTAAAGCAGGGCTCCATTAGTTGGGTCAATGGCTTTTTCCTGAGCGAGAAATGTTCTCGCCCGTTCTATTTTCAGTTTTTGAATTTCGAAGTAAGCAATTTGTAAGCGAGGAGAAAAGGTAAAACCTCTGTCCACTTCCTCAGCCCTGATCGAATTGGGGAGCAGCAATAAGGAATTCAGTACAGAAAATAATATGAAAGCGGTTAGACGATGCATTTGATAAGTTCTTTTTAGGAACATACGTGCCTGGAAACGAAAGAGATTCCATGCCTTATCATTCAAGTAAGAGCAAACGCTCTTACCCTACCAGAAAATCAAAAAAAGGTTGCCCAAGCAAAGGACAACCTTTTTTCCGAAAGTAAGTTTAACGTTTGGCTTGTGCCTAACGACGACCTGTGGTTTGTACGGGTGTTTCTGACATTTCAACACCACCCAAAATACGTCCACAGTGCTCACACACAATGAGTTTTTTGTGCTCACGGATATCAGCCTGACGCTGCGGGGGTACTACGCTGAAACAGCCACCGCAGGCACCGCGGGAAACTGTTACTACCGCAAGTCCATTTAGTGAGTTATTTCTGATTTTCTGGTAAGACTTCAACAGTCTTTCGTCGATTTTGAGGGCTTGCTTGTCACGTTCAGCAGCGAGCGCTTTCTCCTCTTCCTGATTCTCACTGGTAATTACTTGCAGCTCTTGCTTTTTGGTTTTCAAATCTTCTTTCCGCTCATTCAGAAAGTTTTGGGTAGTATTAAGATCGTCTTCTACCAACCGGATGCGGGCGCGGGCCTCGTTAATTCGCTTGTCGGCCAATTGCATTTCAAGTTCCTGCAATTCGATTTCTTTCGTAATAGCGTCAAATTCACGGTTGTTACGAACATTCATCTGCTGCTCCTTATACCGAGTGATCAGCTTTTCAGAATCTTTCTGGCCATTTTTAAGACCATCAATTGTGGCGTTTAAGCTGGCAATTTCACCCTCAAATTTGGAAACTCGTGTTTCAAACCCAATTATTTCGTCTTCGAGGTCACTCACCTCTTCGGGTAGGTCTCCTCTGATTTTCAAGATATTATCTAACTTTGAATCAGTTTCCTGCAATTTCAGGAGTGCTTCTAACTTTTGAGCGATCGTGTTTTCCATGTATGGCTTTTGTACAGTTGTTATCTTTTTGTTCGCAATTCTTCATTAACAATATACAACAAAACCGAAGCTTTTCTATATAAAGTACGAAACCGGATTTGTATTAACTTCCGATAAATAAAACGCAAAATTATCAAATTTTTCCGAAATATTATTGAATAGTACCTGTTTAGTGTACACTTCGCTCTCATAATGTCCGATATCACAGATAACAATCCGGTTTTCTGCGTCAAAAAACTCGTGATATTTATAGTCAGCCGTAACGAAAGCATCGGCATTGGCTCGCAGGGCGTGTGGCAAAAGAAAACTACCCGCGCCTCCACAAACCGCCACTTTCTTGATCAACTGTTTTGAAGAAGGAGTATATTTTACCACCGAGGCATTCATACTTTTCTTTAAATGAGCCAGAAAATCTTGAATTGGCATTGCCTCGGGTAGCTCCCCTACCGCTCCGGCCCCCACTTCCTGATGTTCATTTTCAATTTTTTGTAGGTAGTAGGCTACTTCTTCGTAGGGATGGACTTTCCGGAGGGCAGCCATAATCCGATTTTCCAGATAGGCCGGAAAAAGTACCTCCACCCGTTGCTCGATCACTATTTCCAGTTTCCCGATTTCACCTACGACCGGTTTAGCATTATTAGTGGGTAGAAAAGTACCGTGACCCGAGGTTTGGAAACTACAATTGGAATAGTTTCCTATCTGTCCAGCACCTTCGACATACAATGCATCAAGTACATCCTGAGCATTTTGAGGCGGAACAAAAAATGTCAGCTTCATCAGTAATTCCTTTTTGGGTGCTAATATTCGAAGATTCTGCAATCCTATTCGCTCACCAATCATGGCATTTACACCCGGTAATACATGATCAAGATTAGTATGAATAGCGTAAATAGCTACATCGTGCTGAATCGCTTTTATCACCGTTCGTTCCACATAGTTCTTGCCATTCAACCGTTTAAGCCCCTTGAATACAATGGGGTGGTGGGCTACTACCAAATTACACCCTTTGGCAATCGCTTCTTCAATCACCGCTTCGGTACAATCCAGGGAAAGTAAAACGCCAGTAATTATTGTGCCGGAACTACCTACGATCAAACCGGAGTTATCATAGCTTTCTTGGTAGGAAGGTGGGGCTACCGACTCTAAATGATTGATTAACTGTTGAATTGATATCATGGTACTGAGAGTTAATGTCAAAATTATGAATAGGCAAACCTCGGGTATATTTGGAAAGTGGATGAACTCTGAGTTTGTAAAATTAACGAATCAAGCAAAGAAACAAACTTCCTAAAATCGTTCAATAGTTGCTGGGTTATATCGTATCAGTAGCCTTAGCAATAATCTCCCTCATGCTTTCCCGGCTTTCCTCTTCCTAACCCTATTTTTCAGGGAAGAAATACTTTTACCTTCCTCATCCCGGTAAATCAGGTGCTTGGACTGACCGATGATTTGGGAGCCGTAGATACCCCGGTGGCCCGAAAAAAGATAGGCTATAACGCAAGCAATGGCAATGTAAGGCCCGCACTCCACACCGAATAATTCAAGGGCCATAATGGTACAGGCCAAGGGAGTATTGGTTGCGCCGGCAAAAACGGCCACGAAGCCCATCCCTGCTAATAATCCGGTGGGGAGTGGAAGCACGTAAGAGAGGGCATTGCCTAAGGTTGCCCCGATGAAGAATAAAGGAGTTACTTCTCCGCCTTTGAATCCTGCTCCCAGAGTGACGGCCGTAAAAATTATTTTCACCAGAAAGTCGTAAGCGGGCAGGTCCATCGAGAAGGCATCGACAATCGTAGGTACCCCAAGCCCAATGTACTTGGTGGTGCCGATAGCGAATACCGCTACGGCTACAACAATGCCCCCTACCACCGGACGAAAGGGCGGAAACTTGATCTTGCTTTTGAGAACTACCCCAATCTTATGGGTTAGCTCACTAAAGACAATGGAGCAAAGTCCAAAAAGTCCACCAGCCAGGATGGCGTAGATCACAAAACTCACCGATAACTCCGGCACAAACGGAATCTGGTACTGCGTATGGCCCACGCCCCAGGCAGTAGTAGTCATGTCGGCAGACACCGAAGCGGCAAAAGCCGGCAATATGGCATCATATTGCAACCTACCCAACAGAAACACTTCTAGCCCAAATACCGCACCCGCCATGGGAGTGCCAAATACCGACCCGAAACCAGCGGCAATGCCAGCAATCAAAATCAATTTACGATCTCGGGAACGCAGGCGAAACAACCGGGTTAATTGATCAGAAATAGAAGCTCCGATTTGCAAGGCAGTACCCTCTCGTCCGGCCGAACCGCCGAAAAAATGAGTAGCAATAGTCCCGATCAGCACCCAAGGTGCCATTTTGAAGGGGATTATCCTCGATGGAGAATGTATGTTTTCCAGAATTAGGTTATTACCCGCCTCCACATCCTTTCCGAAATAATAGTAAAGGCAGCCGATACAGAAACCACCCACCGGGAGCAGGGCAATAATCCAGACGTGGCTTTCGCGCCAATTGGTAGCCCATTCGAGCGAAACCAGAAAAAAAGCAGAAGCTGACCCTACGAGCAACCCGATAACAGCCGAAATGAACAGCCATTTAATCAGAAAGAAGAAGATCGGGTTTTTCCAGAAAAGAGAAGTAAAAATTTGACGAATCGAAGATGCTGACATGAAGTACTACCTATTAGTTGAACAAAGTGACTTTGATCTTAAATAGGCGCCATCATCCCCAAGGGGCGGTTGCAGCAGGAAGACACCATTTCCTGTTTATGGGGTAAAAGTAGGGATTTATTGGAATAATTATCCGTAATCAAGATGTATTTGCACCGCAATTACCCAAAGCTGCAGCTATCCCCCTTACCCATTCAACTCCACCGCCAACAACTTGGCCTGTTCCAGCACGGTATCGGTCGCCTTAGCTTCCATGTCGGGTGGGTAGCCGTAGCTGCGGAGAATACGCTTGACGGCAATGCGCATTTTGGCTTTCACGTTTTCACGCACCGTCCAGTCGATGCTGGTATTGCGCTGCACGGTATCGACCAAATCGCGGGCAATGGTGCGTAGTACTTCATCCCCCAGCACCGCCACCGCGCTATCGCTTACTTCCAGGGCGGTGTAAAAGGCATACTCCCGGAAATCGAGTCCTAAGTCCTGTCCTTTGCGGTCAGCATCTTTGATTTCTTTGGCCAGGGCGATCAGTTCTTCGATGACCTGGGCCGATGAAATCAGGTTGTTCTGGTAGTTCTTTACCGCCTGATCCAACATTTCCGAGAATTTCTTCGACTGTACCAGGTTGGTTTTTTGCCGGATTTTGAGTTCGTCATTCAGGAGCTTTTTCAGCAGTTCGAGCGCCAGATTTCGGTGGGGTAGCCCTTTTACCTCAGCTAGGAATTCGTCTGAGAGAATGGATATATCCGGCTTTTTAAGTCCGGCAGCGTCAAAAATATCAATCACATCGTCCGACACGATGGCATCCGAAATGATCTGTCGAATGGCCGTTTCCAGTTCTTCGTCCGACTTGCCCTGTCCGCGTTGCGTTACTTTGACGATGCGGGCTTTGATAGCCTGAAAAAGACCTACTTCATCCCGAATATCGGTGGTGAAGGGATGCGGCACCGAGATAGCAAAGGCTTTGATCAGATTGGTCACCGCCTGCACGAAGCGTTCCCTACCTTTTTCCAGACCCAGAATGTAGTTGGCCGCTTTGATCGGAAAATATAGTTTATCCTTGGGCGAAAGAGCAAAGAATCCCATGTAGTCAAATCCGCGCTTTTGAGACGAATCGCGGGGCTGTTCTTCAAAAAGCTGCGCGACGATCTCGTACTTGCCCATCATCACCGAAGCGGCCTCTTCCTGATCGAAGGTAGGCTTGCCCTTGCCGCCGCTTTCGGTATAGACGGATAGTGCCTTTTTCAAGTCGGTAGCGATACCGATGTAGTCAACCACCAGGCCACCCTCCTTATCTTTGTACACCCGATTCACCCGTGCGATGGCCTGCATGAGGTTGTGGTCGCGCATGGGCTTGTCGATGTAGAGCGTATGCAAAGGCGGTGCGTCGAAGCCTGTGAGCCACATGTCCCGGACGATGGCCAATTTGAGCGAATCGTTGGGGTCTTTCAGCCGATCCCCAATGGCTTTACGGCGGGGTTTGTTACGGATATGGGGCTGATAGCTCAGTGGGTCAGACGATGCTCCGGTCATCACGACCTTGATCACGCCTTCGCTATCGTCGTCACTGTGCCAGTCCGGGCGCACCCTGATGATTTCGGCGTAAAGCGCTACGCAAATCCGGCGGCTCATGCCCACGATCATGGCCTTGCCATCCAGCACGGCATTCCGCGCCTCGAAGTGCTTGACAATGTCGGCGGCGATTAAAGCCAGTCGCTGTTCGTTGCCCACGATGGCTTCCAGGCGGGCCCACTTGGCTTTGCTGCCTTCCAGGCGTTTGCTGACGCCCTCCTGCTCCTCGCCGTAGTCGGTCATTTCTTCGGCCACCAACGCCAACTGCTCGTCCATTTCGTACTTCTTCTCTTCTTTCAGCTTGATCTTGGCCAGGCGATTTTCGTAAAAAATCCTGACCGTGGCTCCGTCTTCTACGGCCTGCTGAATATCGTACACGTCGATGTAGTCGCCGAATACGGCCTGCGTATTCTTGTCGGTGTTTTCGATGGGGGTACCTGTGAAGCCGATGAAGGAGGCGTTGGGTAGGGCATCGCGCAGGTGGCGGGCGAAGCCATCCATAAAATCGTACTGGCTCCGGTGGGCTTCGTCGGCAATGACCACGATATTTCTCCGGTCGGATAGCTCGTCAAACTGCCCTTTGATGTTTTTGTACTTCCCGTCGCCCAACTCAATTTTCTCTTCGATTTCGGGCAGGAATTTCTGGATGGTCGTGAACACGATCCCGCCCGAGGATACGCTCAGCAGCCCTTTCAGGTGGTCGCGGTTTTCGGCCTGTACCGGCGTTTGCCGCAGCAAATCCTGGCTCATCGAAAAGGTATCGAAGAGCTGATCGTCTAGATCGTTGCGGTCGGTGAGTACCACCAGGGTAGGGTTGTCGAGCGCCAGCACGAGCTTGCCAGCGTAGAATACCATGCTCAGACTTTTGCCACTGCCCTGCGTGTGCCAGATCACCCCGGCCCGCTGATCCCCGTCGACGGCGGTGGCGGTTTTGGTGGTTTCTACGGCCTTATTTACCGCAAAATACTGGTGGTGACGGGGGACGATCTTAGTGAGCTGATCTTTGTTTTGATGAAACACCACAAAATGCCGGATCAGGTCGGGCAATACTTTCTTATTAAGCATCCCCTTGGCCATAACCTCCATTTGGGGCATGTCCTCGTCAGCCACGACTCGACCGTCTATTGATTTCCAGGGAACGAAAAACTGCCGTGAGGCCGTAAGGGAACCATAGAGCGCATCCCAGCCGTCGGAGGCAATGAGCAGTTCGTTGTACTGAAACAGTGAGGGGATGGTTTGCTTGTAGGTTTGCAGTTGCTGGAAAGCCGCCTGAATGGTGGCGTTTTCATCCGCCGCGTTTTTGAGTTCGGTAGTGTCTATAAAGGGTTGATCATGCAGCGACGGAGTCGCCATATGTTCCTGTTTTGAAATAGTG
>JBDNFP010000336.1:0-9304 GCA_041689775.1 Spirosomataceae bacterium | reverse complement strand
CTACCATCACGACCGCTCCTAGCATATTTAGGACGGCGGCATTAAATAGTAGCGGATTTCTTTGCCGGAGGTGCATGAATAGCTTCATGAGGAAGAGAGGTAATAAAAGTCAGTGGGTAAGTCTTTGACCAACAAAGGTAAATCTACAAAGAAACGGGCATGTAGTCAACAGATCACTGTTAACCACATGCCCGTTTGTATTTATATTCTTTAAAATAAACGGCTTCGAAAGTCAGATTGTTAAATTCTTAGTGTTCATCGCCTTCGTAAATCCACATTGATTTGGTTTCGCCGGCACGCTTGAATCCAATCTTCTTGTAGAATTCAACGGTATCGCCATCGGCCGTCAGTACTTGCATGTGAAAGTCAGCGTATTTTTCCTGCATTTTTTCCAAAAGTCGGATACCAATACCTTGTCCCTGATACTCAGGATGCACAAGAAAGTGGGGATAGTAAACCACCAGGTGGCCATCCGAAATAGCATTCCCTAGTCCAACTAGTTTGTCTCCTTCCCAGGCAGTTATTAGCGTGTGGGAATTCCGCAGCCCGTTGATTAATTGGGTGGGTTTCTTAGCCGCACTCCACTCATTGGCTTCGTAAAGAGGTAGTATGTCTTCCAGAGTTATTTCTCGGGTGTCGGAAATGATGATTTCTTCGGTAATTGGGGCTTCCATTGTTGTGGGCATGTTTCAATGTTTTAATGAAATTGTCGTACTAGTAGTTACGGCAATTGTAGTTTTCCTTGACGTGTATAACCAAACTGAGCCAGAATCGTTCAGGAAAGGACTGCATTTTAGATTTTTTGTGCCTGATGATTAACTCCTTAACTCTTCCATGTCGGCCAGCATTTCATCCAGCTTCCTAAGTGCGTTTCCGTAGGTAAGCTTCATATCTAGTTGATAAATAGTGCCCCCAAAGCGATACAACAGGTTGGTAATCATCAGCATGGTTACCAACCAAACAGCCGGGATACCCCGGTAAAGGTACATATCCGGAATGATCTTCGTGACCAGTTCCAAGAGAACACTTCCCAGACCAGATGCCCAAATGGCAGCCGCCAAACCAAGGAAAAATAGGGGGTAAAACACCTTATAAATTTTGGTATAAAGCTGAATGGTTCCTTTTAGCCAGCGATCAAACTCAGATAGGTATTGAAAGCTATTCTGGTTTTTATCGATTTTCTTCAATTTATCCATTTCAGGCTTTCCCACTACTGCTAAAGACATAAAAAGTAAGAACAAAAAGCCTCCGACGAAGGGAATACCCGCGACGAATGAGGCAACAAGGAGCACTCCGGCGAACACCGCAATGGCAATCAGGTTAATTTTGAACAGCCGGGTAAATTTGTCGATAAAGTGGATCGACTTCCTAGTATACAAATCGTTTAACTTCGGGGCTAACAGGGCGTTATTATCCAAAAAACCTTCTTTCCAAATTGATTCAATTGACTTTTCCATCGAGTAGTTTTTTTAATCGTTCCTTGATTCGTTTAATACGTACACCTACGTTAGTAGGGTTAGTCCCCATGATCTCCGCTATTTCCTGATAGGACTTCTCTTCCAGATACAGCATGATGACCGCCCGGTCAATTTCGGAGAGTTGCCGAATTGCTCCGTAGAGCAGGTTTAACGATTCGTCCGCAAAGGCTCGACTGTCTACCATCGCTTGTTCCGGTAGGAATTCCGAAGCAAAGTGATGGGGATTATTTTTCTGCTTTTTTAGAAGAGTCAGACAAACATTCAGCGCAATGCGGTATACCCAAGTCGACCACTCTGATTGTTGCTGGAAGTTGTCGTTACTTTTCCAGATCTGTAAGCAAACTTCTTGGTAATAATCTTCAAAGTCCTCCTGCGAATTGGTGTACGCGCGGCATATCTTAATGATAATCGCTTGATGAGGTATAATGGAGGTTGTATAGAAGTCGCTACTCATTCAGTTTTTTCTAGTTAGTGGCCAAAACCAGAGAATCATTACAGGCTGCGCTGGTATTTTTTTAGTGAGGGTGATACTCACTCAGAAAAGGTTGGGAGTCCGAGCCGAACACGGTCCTTTTGGAGCAGATATAAAACATACGTTGATACTTCCTTGTGCATAGATATACTACCAAGTTGGACGAAGCATGAGTAGAACCTAAGAATCGAATACCTGAGGGACTATGCTTACTATTATCCCTCCACGAGCTTCCCGGCCAGGTACCCCATAGGAATATACGCCAGCCCGATGTCGAGGATAGTAAACCAACGAGGGGAGGGTAACATCGCAACGCTGTAAATACCGCTGGCCAAAAAGAATACCCCGACTGCCAAGGCAAACTTCATTTTGTGCGTAGTCGCGATGAGGGCGGCCACCAAAGCACCCGTAAATGTACCAATGGCGTGAGCCAAAAAGGGAAAGATAAAATGTTTGGGCTGAAAGAAATGCATGGTGGTTGCTAAACTTTCCATGTCGGAAATATCCCCGCCTCCGGGTGGTGGAATGGCCATGCCGCCAACCATAATTAAACCCATATTGACTATACTGTCTACCACAACACCTACGATGAGCGCGAAAATAGTACCGATTACTGGATGCATAGGAGGAAGGGTTTAGGAGCCAAATGATGCATCTAAAGTAAGAGAAATTTGATTTAAATTGGCGCTGGTGCTAAAAATCTAGGTGAGAATCCATTCTTTAAAGCAAAAAAAGGCAGCGGAAATTTCCGCTGCCTTTTTACTTACACGTACCAAATTAATTCCATCCGCCACCGAGGGCTCGGTAGATGTTGACCGTTGCCGTTAGTTGCTGCATTTTTATTTCAATAAGATCAAATTTTGATTCCAGAGCGTCGCGTTGGGTAAGCAGTACCTCCATGTAGTCAGCGCGGGCCGATCTGAAAAGACGATTTGAAATCGAAGTGGACTCCGTAAGCGCCAGTACTTCCCGCGACTTCGTATCGTAGCTTTTTTCCAGGTTACTAATGTTGGAGAGCTGATTAACTACTTCCACGTAGGCATTAAGGAGGGTACGCTCGTAGTTGTACACGGCCTGTGTTTGCCTGGCGTTAGCATTAAAGTAAGTGGCTTTGATTGCATTCTTATTTACCAACGGTCCCATCATGTCTCCTACGAGCGAAGTCAGCAAGGATTGTGGGAGTTTAGCCAAGTAAATGGGATTAAACGATTGCACTCCCAGGCTTGCCGAAAGACCCAAGGAAGGGTAAAAGTTCGCTCGCGCTACTTGTACGTCCAGTTTGGCGGCAGTCAGTTCCTGTTCGGCTTGCCTGATGTCCGGCCGGTTTTCCAGCAGCTGGGAGGGCATCCCGGCCTGAACTATGGAAGGTACCAGATTTATAATATTCTGACCATCCCTCAACACAGCCTGGGGATACCTTCCCGTTAGAAAATTGAGTCGGTTTTCGGCTTCTACAATGCGCTGCTGAATACCGAATTGCAGATTCGTTGTGTGCAGTACTTGCGCCTCAAACCGGCGTACTGCCAGCTCGGTTACCCGGGTTGACTCTTTCTCTAGCTTAACAATTTTTAGGGCATCATTCTGAATATCGATATTCCTTCTAATGATGTCTAACTGGTTATCGAGAGCAAGCAGTTCATAGTAGGAGCTGGCAATTTCAGAAATCAGATTTGTTACCATAAAATTCTTTCCTTCTGAGGTGGCAAGGTAGCGGTTTACGGCTGCCTGCTTAGCATTGCGCAGCTTATGCCAGATATCTACTTCCCAGCGCGCATAGGCTCCGGCCACAAAATCAGGCAGTGGTTCCGGAGTTTCCCGGCCGGGCTTGATATCGGTGGTTGCTTCACTAGAACCGCGTTGGGTATATCGGGCTGCTTTCTCAATTCCCATTCCACCCCGGATGCCCACAAAAGGCAGGTACTCTCCCTGACGGGTCTGAATTTCATTGCGGAAAATTTCAATTTCCTGCATGGTAATATTCAACTCCTGATTGTTCAGCAGAGCAGTATCGATTAAGGCCGTCAGATACGGATCAGTGAAGTACTCCCTCCATCCGTTAGCGATACTATTGGCGGAGTCAGGCAGCGCAGCGTTGAAGCCTCCGGGTACTGTTCTGTTCTCGGTTTTGGTAATAATAGCCGGGGTTTTGCATGCTGTAAAAACAAAAGTCAAGCAGGCAATTCCTAGGTAACTATATATGAGTCTTTTATTCATGATTAGTAGTTTCTTCGGTTACTTTAAAAGCGTCCAATTGATGAACCAGGTTGTCGGATAGTGAATCGTCTTCTTCATCTTTAATTAGCTTCCGTCCATCTGCTAAATGGGCAAAAATGTAATACAATCCAGGGATGATGATTACGCCGAAGATAGTTCCGAATAGCATACCACCCATGGCAGAAGCACCGATGGTCCGGTTACCGATAGCTCCGGCACCCGAAGCAAGAACCAATGGGATCAGTCCGGCCACGAAGGCGAAGGAGGTCATCAAAATAGGGCGGAAACGAACCCTCGCTCCTTCAATGGCGGCGTTAAGAATAGTTTCGCCCTGATGTCGTTTCTGGACTGCAAACTCCACGATTAGTACAGCATTTTTACCGAGTAACCCGACCAGCATGATGAGTCCGATCTGGGCGTAGATGTTGTTTTCCAAGCCCATGAGTTTCAGAACCAGGAACGAGCCAAATACCCCGACCGGTAGTGAGAACACGACGGCCAACGGAATGATAAAACTCTCGTACTGAGCCGCCAACACCATGTATACGAAGGCCAATACAATCAGAAATACGTAGAGTGATTCATTTCCCCGGATTGATTCGTCGTAGGAAAGACCCTCAAATGCGATATCGTAGCCTTTGGGTAAGGATGTGGCGGATACTTCACGGATAGCCTTAATGGCATCTGCGGTGGTGTATCCCTTCGCCGGCTGCCCCTGGATTGCGGCTGAATTATACAGGTTGAATCGAGTGATTTCGTTGGGACCCTGACCCTTTTTAAGCGTCATGAAGGCAGAATAGGGTACCATTTCTCCCACGTCGTTTTTAACAAAAAGCTTCAACAAGTCGGAGGGTAGTCTTCTGAAACTTGGATCAGACTGCACGTATACCTTGAAGAACTGGTTAAATTTAATAAAACCCTGCTCGTAGGTACTACCGATCATAATGTTCAGGTTTTCCATCGCTTTCCCGATCGATACACCCTTCTGCATAGCTCGCTTGTTGTCAATTTCCAGTTCGTACTGGGGATAGTTGGCGGCAAAAAACGTAAACAATCCCGCAAGCTCCTTCCGCTTGCCCAGGTTATCCATAAATTCTTTGTTGATCTTATCGAATTCCTGGTAGTTTGTTTCCGTGTTTTTATCCAGTAAGCGCATAGAGAAACCGCCTGAGGTACCAAATCCGGGAATTGCGGGTGGTTCGAAGAATTCGACCGTAGCTCCCAGGTTTCTGGATTCCTCTTCCAGTTCTTCCATAATCTCCTTTACGTTCTTGTCCCGCTCTGACCAAGGTTTAAGGTTGATCAAACAGGTGCCGGCATTGGAGCCCCGTCCTTCCGTCATGATCTCGTATCCGGCCAGTGAAGATACTGACTCAACTCCGTCTATTTCCTCGCATATTTTTTGAAGGTTCTGCGACACCTGATTGGTTTTCTCCAGCGTAGAGCCGGGAGGTGTCTGAATGATTGCGTAAATAGTACTCTGGTCTTCGTTCGGAATGAATCCGGCCGGCAGGACTTGATTTTCGTAGTAAATTCCTCCGCAGAAAGCTATAAGTATTACAAAAGTCACGACTCTCCGGCTGACAATCAGTTTCAATAAGCTCACATATCGTCCGGTTAGTTTCTCGAAGCCCCGGTTGAAAGCATCGAGTGCTTTGGTCAATATATTTTTCTTTTGCTCCTTACCATGGTTATTTTTTAACAGCATGGCGCACAGTACTGGGGTCAGCGTAAGGGCGATCAGGGCTGAAATCACAATGGAACTGGCCATGGTAATGGAGAACTGACGGTAGAATGTACCCACGGGACCCGACATAAAAGAGATGGGTAGAAATACCGAAACCATAACGGCCGTGATGGCGATGATTGCGCCACTGATTTCTCCAAGTACTTTCTTAACGGCGGCAAAAGGTGTCAGGTGAGGCTCTTCTTCCATCTTAGCGTGGACGGCCTCCACCACCACAATGGCATCATCTACTACAATACCGATAGCCAATACCAAGGCAAATAAAGTAATGAGGTTAATCGAAAGTCCGAAAAACTGAATGACGAAGAATGCTCCAATCAGCGAAACCGGAACTGCCAGAATGGGTATCAACGTAGAACGCCAATCGCCAAGGAATATAAAAACTACCAAGGCTACCAAAATAAATGCATCCCGTAGGGTGTGAATTACCTGCTCAATGGAAGCATCCAAAAAATTTGATACGTCATAGCTGATCTTGTAGTCCATTCCGGGAGGGAACGAGGCCTTCATTACATCTAACTTATGCTTTACTTCGGCAATTACGTCACTGGCGTTACTTCCGTAGTTCTGTCTTAACACAATGGCGGCCGAAGGTTGTCCGTCTAGGTTGGAATAGATATCGAAAAACTCGCTCCCTAGTTCTACGGTGGCGATATCTTTCAGGTGAATACTTTCTCCTTCGGCATTGGCCCGGATGATAATATCTTCGTACTCCTTGGGTTCGTTATATCGTCCTTTATAGGTAAGCACATATTCCAGCGACTGCGCGGCGATACCGGAGCTTTGTCCAATTCGACCTGGTCGTCCGATGATACTTTGCTCCCCTAAGGCATTCATCACCTCTTCTACTGATATACGATAGGCTCGCATACGGTCAGGGTTAAGCCAAATCCGCATGGCATAGCGGCGACTACCTAATATCTGCGCTCTTGCTACCCCCTTAGTCCGTTGAATTTCCGGGATCATCTTTACGGTAGCGTAGTTGAAGAGAAATTTTTCGTCAATACTCTTTGTCTTAGAATAGAGGTTGACGTACATGAGCATACTGGGTTGAATGGGGGTGATGATAACTCCTTCCCGCTGAACGAGCGCGGGCAAAAGTGGCATCACCTGGTCCACCCGGGTTTTCACCCGGATCACCGCGATGTTGGGGTCCGTGCCCGGTTCGAAAACTATACGGAGTGTAGCCTCACCAGCACTGGTAGCATCGGTGGCAATGTAGCGCATATCCTGCACCCCGTTGATGGCCTGTTCCAGGGTAATTAGTGTAGACTTTACGAGTATATCGGCACTAGCGCCGGGATACGCAATAAAAATATTGACGGTAGTGGGTGCGATGTCCGGAAACTGCGAGATGGGCAGCTGTTTGATCGCTAGTGTACCCACAAAAACGATCATGACCGATATGACAATGGCAAATACGGGTCTGCGAATGAACTTACTAAACATATTTTATAATTTTTTGGATGCCTGATTATTCAGCGTATAATTCGAGATGAGACAAGACATTAGCAGGATCCATGAATTTTGAGTGTATTTTCTCGTTTTCGCGTACTAGTCTGATACCTTCCAGAAGGATCTTATCACCTTCTTTTAAACCACTTCGTACCACGAAAATGTGGGGTAGTTCGGCGGCGATAACAATTTCTCGTGATTTGATTACATTGCTCTTATCTACAACGTATACATATTTTTTATCCAAGACTTCAAAAGTGGCTTTTTGTGGTATCAGCATCGCGTTTTTGTAGGGGATAGTCACCAGAATATTTCCGGTTTCTCCGTGTCTAAGCAATTTCTTTGGGTTGGGGAAAGTAGCTCGAAAAGCGATGTTTCCGGTTTCGTTGTTAAAATCGGCCTCGATGGTCTCCACCACGCCAGGGTAGTCAAACTTCTTATTATTGGCCATCATCAGGTCAACTCGCTTCATATTATCCTCCTCCTCCACATTGGTTTTATAGTTCAGATATTCCGCTTCGGGAACGTTGAAATATACCCACATTTTACTGTTGTCTGATAAGGAAGTCAGCAAATCTCCTTCGTCAAGGAGGCTACCCAACCGGACATTGAAGTGATCCATGATACCATTAAACGGAGCTCTTATCTGGGTAAAACCTAAGTGGACCTCAGCGAGAGAAAGTTCAGCTTTTGCCTTATCTAGTTTGGCTTTCGCCATCGCCAATTCGTTTTTCGAAACGATGTTGCTATCGGCGAGGGATTTAGTGTTCTGGTATTCAATTTCGGCAAAGTTCACTTCGGCCTGTGCTTTTTGTTGTTCGGCTTTGTAGAGCATCGGCATGATCTGGAACATGAGCTGACCTTCTTTTACATATTGTCCTTCGTCCACAAATATTTTTTGCAAATATCCTCTTTCTAATGCTCTTAACTCAATGTGGCTGATGGAGTGGATTTGGCAAACGTATTCCTGGGTAACCAACGTATCTCTTATCAAGGGGCTAGTTACCAAAAAATTTGTTTCAACCTCTTTTTTTTCTTCTCCTTTGGACTCGCAACCGATCTGGAAAACCAGGGCACAAAGGCTTAATACTAAAAGAACTTGTTTCATGATGATTTAGTAGTTTATAGGATACTATTTATAGTGATAATAATTGTTTTTTGTAAGCTTTAATTTTACTGTTGTTAAATAATAGTTTGGTTTATTTTTCGAGTCCTTTTTAATAAAAATATGTAAGAAATTATGAAGATTAATTTTGTCGATTTATGCTAAAAAACAGATTAAATTGTGGATAAATAATTGGGTATTTTTGACACTATTTAGTTTGTTAGTTTAGTGTAATAATCGTGTACCGTTACATCCATATTCCTGTCCTAATGAGTTTTAGCCTAATTTATCACATTTTGTGCGGGCTATTTATCAGGACATTCCTATCCTGCCTTCCAAGGCACAAATAGCGGAATAGGTGATTAGCCTGACGTTAAATCAATATTAAAAACAGATTAAAATCCTATGCAGAAGAGCAGATTTTTTAATTAATTTGAGATTAACTATGACTATGCAAATAAGCGAGCTGGGCGAGTGGGTTATTAAAGGAATTAAGGCTCACAAGGCCCCTATTATTTGGCAGGAAAGTGGAGTTTACTGACTGGTTACCAAGATAGTAATTCTGTTAGTTGGAATAGCCTGATGGTGAGCGTGGTGTAGCTAATGTAGCATAGCGAAAATATTATTGTGCGGCAGAATAGGACAGCCCGGGTGATAATGAACGAATATGTCGTAGATTATTTACTTTTGTAATCGACAAACTGATTTGTTCAGGTCAGCTGGATTTTCGGGTTAGTATGTTCTGTAACCCGTTACCTTCAATCCTTGATCAAAATTCACTATCGTCCTCTTTATAATACAAGAACACAGCCGCTTCATACACTTGTTAACAT
>JBDNFP010000335.1:0-26526 GCA_041689775.1 Spirosomataceae bacterium | reverse complement strand
TGGCTCAGGCTTACGCAGATCGCTTACGACTGTCAGACAACTGTTTATCAATTGAAGTATGGTTTGCTAAGTGATTATTTGCGCACGCAACTGACCCGGCCAACTATTAAATTCGCATGATTTGCGAAAGTCCTATAATAGAACTATGAAAAATACGTATGCCAGATTCTTGGTGTTTATAATTAATGCCTTTTTTATTGTGTCAGTAGCTTCTGCACAACATCCAAATTTTATTCTTATCCTGACGGATGATCAGGGATGGACATCCAGTTCGCAATTGATGGACGATAATGTGCCTAATTCAAAGAGTGATTATTTTGAAACTCGGCAACTTGAGCGAATTGCTAAGCGGGGAATGCGGTTTACAAATGGTTATGCACCTAGTGCATTGTGTTGTCCTACGCGACGAAGTATTCAATTTGGTCAGACTCCAATGCGACAGGGAGATGACACTGAATTTAAGGGAAAATATTTCGGAGGAAATCGTAAACAGATGTCAATACCAGAACTTTTAAAATCCATCAATCCAGCTTACAAAACTGCTCATTACGGAAAGTGGGACTTGCGGGCAGATATCTTTCCAGAAGATCTGGGTTACGATGAAAGCGATGGGGAAACGGGTAACAAAAATGGCGATATGAATTCAACCAAGCAGACTAAATGGACTGGTTTTTATCTAAATAATGACCCCAAACGAATTGAAACTCTTACTGCCCGTGCCGCTAATTTTATGCAGCGAAATACAAAATCAGGTAACCCATTTTATCTGCAAGTTTCGCATTATGCAACTCATGTTGACATGCAAACTACCGAAGAAAATTACAATAAATACCTGAAAAAAGAGAAAGGTAAAATTCACTCTAATCCAGCATGGGCGGGCATGTTAGAAAATCTGGATACTGGAATCGGTAAAATCCTTGATCAGATTGATCAACTAGGAATCGCGGATAATACCTATCTGATCATAATGGCAGATAATGGAGGTGCTGAATTTATTCCACCCATAAAAAATAAATTTGATCATCCCTCCACATTTGAAAAACATCCAAGAAATTATCCGCTACGGGGCGGAAAATGGACATTATACGAAGGTGGTGTTCGTGTGCCGTTTGTGGTGATTGGTCCCGGAATAAAGGGAGGTAGTCAATGTGATATTCCTGTTGTGGGCTGGGATATTTTACCTACAATTTCAGATTTGACCGGAAATAAAAATTCGCTCCCAGATAATCTCGATGGCGTAAGTTTTCGTGCGGCACTCGAAAATGGTAATAAGGCAGAATTAAATCGGACAAATGATGAAATTGTTTTTCATTATTTTGGTAAGTCACATTCGGCAATCAGGGTTGGCGATTATAAACTTATTAAATTCTGGAACCTGAAAAAAACTGAATTATATAACTTGAAAGAAGATTTGGGCGAAATTAATGACGTCTCAAAGAAATACCCCAAAAAGGTGGAAGAGCTTGAAAAATTAATGATGAATTACGTAAAAGAGGTGAAGGCAGAAAAATCAATTTCCGGACTTACTGAAGAAAAAGCCCCAAAAGACGAGGATGATTAATCAATAACAATGGTCTGATCACTTTAAAAGGACTTCAAGTTGCCTTGGAATGGCAGACTTGACATATCTGAGGCTGTCGAAAGAACTAATGTCAACTGAGCTTTGTAGTCATAAGAGGCAGTATTCTTGAAGTTTTATCAGGGTCTAGACAATGAGCCAATTGCCGAATTAATGGATGTAAATTGGTAATCAGTGGCTATCTTGTCTTCACAAAGCCACTCTCAATATCCGCATTTCTTTCGATAAGCTTCACTGTCTCATTAGTACTATTTTTATGTTCAGTAGTTGATGTAATATCTTTAAAAACAGATAGTTATAAATTAATATCTCTTTTTTGTTAAAAAACTTCTTAAAAAAAGAGTATCGCAAAGCGTTTTCTACATCCTTTGTGAAAAGCAAGCAAGTTTTATTTTTTCTATGTTTGATTATACAAAGTATCGCCCCGAGGATTTGGCTGCCGATTGGTCTTTCAGAAGTTGGAAGCTGGAGGGTGAGGCTGATGATGCCCGTTTTTGGACAGAGTGGGTGGAACTACATCCTCAGATGCAAAAAGACATTGACAAGGCTACCCTGCTTTTGGATGCCATTGGTGATTCCTTTGATCAGATCACAGAATCCGAAATAGGAAACGAACTACAACGCCTTGCGGTACGCTTGAATCAGACGCCCGATGAAATAGGTAGCCCGGTAGTTTCTCTTTGGCCGGGACAAAGCCGTTGGATTTGGGCCGCCGCTGCTTCGCTTTTAGGAATGGTCAGCCTGGGTTGGTGGCTGACACAAAATACCCCGATACCCCCCGTTACTCTTACGTACGCTGACTTGATTGAAAGTTCAGAAGTGCAACTTACTGAGTATACAAACACTGACAAAACGACCTATACCTTGGCCTTACCCGATGGAAGTACGATCGTACTTCAACCGGGAAGTAAAGTAAGTTACCAAAAAGAGTTTGCCGGAGACCAAAGGGAAGTATACTTGTCAGGAGAAGGTTTTTTTGACGTCACCAAGAATCCGGCGAAACCATTCTTTGTATACGCCAATACTGTGGTAACGAAGGTACTCGGCACTAGTTTTACTGTTAAAGCCAATCCTGGTGAAGATGAGGTGCAAGTTGAGGTAATGACCGGACGGGTATCGGTATTCAAAAATGCACCCAAGGTGCTATCGGAGAATATACTAGAACCTAAAATTGAGAATGAGATCGTTCTCAAACCAAATCAGAAACTCATATTTCTCGCTAAAGAAAATCAGTTTGCCCGTAGCTTGGTGGAGCAGCCCGAAGTGTTAAAAAGTGCTACCGCACATTTGACCTTTACTTTCAAGGCGACTCCCATTGAAGACGTCTTTGCTGAGTTGGAAAAAGCCTACGGTATTGAAATAGTGTATGATAAAAAATTAATAAAAAACTGCTACTTGACGGGTTCGTTCACCGATGAGCCCTTGTTTGAAAAGCTGGAACTCATTACCCGTACTATCAGCGCTACGTACGAGCAAACAGATGGAAAGATTATTATTTTAAGTAATGGATGTTAAACCCTAAATAACCTAACTACACAACTAGCATTTGCCTATGAAGTAAACCCTCTTTTAAGTCTCAATTAAAAAAAAGTCAGCAGTGCGCCAACACTACTGACTTCGAAAGGCTCCTAAATGCGAATTCTCACAACGCGCTCCGCTTTGCGGCTCAGGAGTTTTTTGCCGAAATTTTCTCATCCAACAAAATGTAAAATTATGCGAAAACGACTACACTATCAAACTGCTATACAGAAAATCATGCGTATAGGTCTGTATCAAGCGATTCTGGCAATTATGTTCGTCTCCTTTGCCCAAGCGCACCGAGTGAATGCCCAAAAAGTTCTCGAACAGAAAGTAACGATCCAACTATCCAATGCGGGAGTTGTTGAAATTCTTGACAAATTAGAGAAGGTTACTGATGTTAAGTTTATGTATAACCCTCAGATTTTTAGTTCGCAGCAACGCTACAATCTGAAATTTGAGGAAGAAGCTTTATCTAATATTCTAAACTCTGTACTCACCCCGCAACAGGTTACCTACGAGGTGGTCAACAAGCGTATTCTTTTGAAACGTGATAATGCTCAATCGAGTGTTAGTCCAGGTCTTCCGATTGAAGCGATCGCTCCGAAGCGAATCGTAAGAGGAACTGTTGCGGATGAGAGGAACACTCCCCTTCCGGGTGTAAGCGTAGTAGTTAAGAACACGCAGCGTGGCACCACGACTGATTCCAACGGAGCATTTGAGGTAGATGTGCCCAACGATCAGGCGGTATTAGTATTCAGCTTCGTTGGATACTTAAAGCAGGAAATTTCCGTCGGAAATCAGAGCCGAATAACACTCCAATTGAAGCCTGATGAAAATGCACTGAACGAGGTAGTGGTAATAGGATATGGTACAGTGGAGAAAAGTGACCTGACCGGCGCGGTTGGTTCTATCCAAACCAGAGATATTGTACGAGCAAACCCTATAATGGCATCTAAGGCTATTCAGGGTCAGGTGGCCGGAGCAACCGTAACAAAAACTGATAACCGTCCGGGTAGTGGATACAATATTACCATCCGGGGAGAAAATACGATTAATAATTCGACAGCTCCACTCGTAGTAATCGACGGTTTGATGGGCGGGGATATTAATAGCCTAAATCCAAATGATATTCAGTCGATGGATATCCTGAAAGACGCCTCATCTACGGCAATTTATGGGTCACGGGGCGCTAATGGTGTCATCATCATTACCACCAAGAAAGGACTCTCGGGCAAGCCTAAGGTAAGCTACGACAGCTACGTTGGGGTTAAAATTCCGGCGCACATTCCAAAACTGATGAATGCTCAGCAGTTTTACAAAATAACTACTACCGACCGAGTCCTAGAAAATTTATCGCCAGCTACTTTTACGGCGGCCGAATTGGCTATAGTTGAATCGGGTAATTCGACGGATTGGGTAGATCTGATCACGCAAACCGGGGTTCAGACTAGTCAGAACATCAGCGTAGCCGGTGGTACTGAGCAGACTACCTATCGTTTTTCGGGAGGGTTTCTGAACGAGGATGGCAACGTAAAGTACACTGGTTTTAAACGTTATAACCTGAATGCCGGACTGAATAGTAAGTTAGGTAAACATTTTAAAGTGGGTTTTACCGCTTACCTGACCTACTCCAACCAAGAGCTGGGATCGCGCGAATCACTTCGTAGCGCCTACCGGGCCCGGCCTACCGGTACAGTATCATTTAATGATTTGGCCAACCCGTCTGAAAACTCAGATTTTGATATCGACGGCTATGCTTTTTGGATGGGTATCAAAGATAAGCAGGTACCTAACCCACTGGCGGATATTAAACCAGAATATTCAAAGCAGCAGACCACCACTTCCACGATCATGAGTAATGGGTATGTGGAGTACATTCCAATAAAAGGATTAAGCATCCGTTCCTCTATTTCAGCGATTTATAATACATCGCGGGTGGGAGATTTTCGGGGTATGTGGACAAAATCTCAGATTGGCCGTTTACCGCGGGCTCAGTACGACAACAGTACTCTGGCGAGTTATACCCTGGATAACATCATTAATTATCAGGTTGGCGAGGGAAACCATAAATTAAACTTCACTGGTCTGCAAAGTGCATTCTACCAGAGAGATGAGGCGTATCGGATTGCGGTAGTGGATCTTCCTTACGACTCTGACTGGTACGCACTCAATACGGGTACGATCAACAATATTTCAAGTTCTCTGGTAGAACGGTCGATACTATCCTACATGGGCCGGTTAAATTACTCATTCCGGGATAAATACTTACTGACTCTGACGGGACGTTCCGATGGTGCCTCTCAGCTATCAGAGGGTAACAAGTGGGCGTTCTTCCCCTCGGTAGCCTTTGCGTGGCGATTGATTGATGAGCCTTTTATCAGTGATCTGAACACGTTTTCAAACCTGAAATTACGGCTTAGCTACGGACAGGTTGGAAACTCCACCGTGAGTCCATACAGTACCCAAGCGGGGCTGCTTAGCACCGGTTACGATTTTGATGGATCACCTGCCTTCGGTTTTGCCCCTTCAAGACTTGCTAATAAGGATTTGCGTTGGGAAAGAAGTGAAGAGTTTAACTTCGGTCTTGATTTTGGTTTCTTCAACAACCGGATTTCCAGTTCTCTCGAAATCTATAATCGGAAAACGAATGATCTGATTTTGAACCAGAGATTACCAACGGCTTCGGGTTTTGCCCAGGTAACTTCTAACGTGGGTAAGATCGAGAACAAGGGTATTGAGCTAACCATGAACACGGTCAATATGGCAAGGAATGACTTCACTTGGAGTACAGCCATGACCTTTACCCGCAACAGAAATCAAATTCTGGAATTATATGGAGACGGACAAACCGTTGATAAAGGAAACGGACTTTTTGTTGGTTTTCCGGTGAAATCGAATTTTGATTTCCAGTTCGATGGTATCTGGCAAACCTCTCAAAAAGACGAAGCTTCTACGTACAAGCAAGTACCAGGCTCAGTACGGGTGGTAGACCAGAATAACGACGGCAGAATATCATCAACCGATGCTATTGATGACCGTGTGGTTTTAGGATCACAGCTTCCAAACTTCCTGGTAGGTTTGACCAACCGTTTGAAGTACAAAAACTTTGATTTATCCTTCTTATTTTACTACCGTAATGGTGCTCAATACCGAAACGGAACACTTGCTGGTACTTTTGGTGATATAGGTAGTACTCGTTACAACAAATTGGCTGAGTTGGATTATTGGCGAAGCGACAACCCATCCAACACCTTCTACGGGGTAGTACCAAACCCTTATCGTGGTGCCATTTACTACCAGGACGCTAGCTTTTTGCGACTTTCGGACGTGACTGTGGGCTTTACGCTGCCCCGGGGATTGATGGATAAGTGGAAACTTTCGGCCGCCCGTGTGTATGCTCAGGTAATGAACCCACTCATTATAACTAAATACACCGGATTTGACCCGGAGTTTAACTCAAATATTTATCAGGACGATGTGCCTTCGATGATAGTTACGCTTGGTGTCAATATTAGTTTCTAACGAATTAAATTGGATTTAGATGAAAAAGATACACATAAAACGATGTAGTTTTTGGATTGCCGCAGTTCTTCTGTTGAGTCAAAGTAGCTGTAAAGACGATTTTTTGGTTGAAAAACCTGTCACCTCACTCACTACCGATACTTACTATAAAACTGCCGCGGGTTTTGAAGACCTGGTAAGATCGTGCTACCCACTCTTGCGTGATATTCACCAAAACCGGGTGTTGGTGCTAAATGGAACGGATGTATTTACTTCTTCTGCGGGATGGAACCCCGACGCCAAAGGGACTGTGAATCAGCCTAGCCCTTACGATGTGTACGATGTCCGTTTCAACGCCGCCATACCTGAACTACAAAGTTTATGGCAATTTTTGTACGCAGAAATAGCCCGTACAAACACAGTAATATCAAGAGCGCCCTTAATTACGAACATGGCCGCCGCCTTGAAAGATGTCCGAGTGGCCGAAGCCAAATTTCTACGTGCCCTTGCCTTGTTTTACGCCGTGCAGCAGTGGGGTGATATCCCCATGCCTTCACAAGAAGTTACCACTCCGAGCAAAGATTTTCCGCGGGTGGCCTCGGCGGAGGTTTACAAGCAAATTATTGCAGATTTGCTCGAATGTGAGGCCAAACTACCCGTCACGGCATCTAACTACGGTCGGGCCACCAAAGGTGCGGCGCAGTTCTTACTGGCACGAGTGTACTTAACTCGTGGATGGAATTTTAAAAATACCCTGGGTGGTACCAACGCAGATTTTGATGCGGCTGTGCAGTATGCCGATAAGGTTATCAATGCCTATCCGCTCGCTGCAAACTATAAGGACTTATTTCCGACTCGCAATACTAACCCATTGAACCAATACAAGGGTGCTCAGAACGATAAGAATGCTGAGATTGTGTTTGCCGTTCAGTATAGTGGGGATGTATTGACCAATAAAACAGACGCGTCCTTTTATACAACGGGAGGACAGGCACCGGGAGGAAATGATTTGCACTCTAAATTTGGATCAAGCGGTGAAGGCTTACCAGGCACCAAAGGCAGAACCTCTGATTATAACCGTTGCCTGGGTGTTCATAACCCAACGGCGGCGGTTTACCGTTTGTTTGACCCGATCAATGATACACGCTATGCGCACAATTTCAATGTAGTGGGGTACGCCCTCCAAGCGGTCAAGAATTTCAGACCACTACCGCTCGCCAATCCAACCTTGACCATCAATATTGCGCAGGGCGATACCGTATTGTACTGCCGACCCTGGAATAACCCTGCTTTAACTCAGGCAGAAAGAGGGGTAGACCTAGGTGGAACCAAAAAGTATGCGGTGGTAAACACTAGCGAGTTTGGTGGTGGATACCCGATAATTAATTCAGGATTTCAGGTATCGCAACCCATGATGTGGAAGTTTTGGGAGCCGAATATTCCCTATGGTGATAGCTTTGGTACCTTCAACGAAGTACTCTTCCGTTCTGCTGAGGCTTACCTCATCGCGGCTGAGGCGCTTGTGAAGAGTGGTAAGAGCGGTAGCCTGGGTGGCGCAGATGTGTATTACAACCGGGTTCTGGATCGTGCCTTGGGTACCCAAAAAGGTACTATACCTCTACGGGCGGCAGCTCCCGAAAGTCAGACGTCACTCGAAACGACTCCTTACCGGGCCGTGGCCGGAAGTCTTACCATTGATATGGTACTTGACGAAAAAGCCCGTGAATTTATGGGTGAATATAGCCGATGGTTTGATTTGAAGAGAACTGGTACATTGGTTGATCGGGTAAAGAAGTACAACCCGTGGAAAACCGGACAGTCGATTTCAGATATTCATTATCTGAGACCTATCCCTCAAAGCGAAATAGACCTTTCTTTCCCGAAGATGAGCCAAAACCCCGGATATTAACCGGTTCAATAGTAAGAAGGTCCACTCATGTTTCATAAGTGGACCTTCTTCTTTAAAACTATTCCTAAATTCTACCTTTACAACCATGCTTTATAAAAAAGCGTACTTACTTGTTATTGCCTTTATTAGCCTATTTTTAATGTCTTTTAAGGAGCGTGTTGGTTTAGCCCGGGTAGGACCCGGACCGGCCTTTCCCGCCGATCTGGTAGAACCTTGGGTCGATTCTGCAAACTCACGTTGGTTCTTTTTTAGTTCTGCTTCGCGGCCCTTCGGAATGGTAAACCTTAGTCCGGATATGGCCCTCAATGGCGCCTGGGACTCAGGCTATCGCTACAACGCTGATTCTATCAAGTGTTTTAGCCATATCCACGCCTGGCAGCTATCGGGTATTCCGGTGCTGCCTACTACCGGTACTTTTAAGGGACATCTTGGCCCGAAGGTATACGGCTCCCGGTACTCTCATGCTACCGAAGAAGTAAAGGCAGGGTATCATAAAGTTGTCCTGGACGACTACAAAATTAAAGCCGAGCTGACCTCCACCACTCGGGTGGGGTTTCACCGCTATACATTTCCTAAATCGGCCCAAAGTCATATTTTATTTGATTTTACCACGGTACTTGGTCCTTCCGACCAGCAAAGTGGCTACGTACATAAAGTGAGTACCACCGAGCTCGAAGGCTACGCCGTGATGGCTCCAACTTTACGCCGACCCAAGTCGGTTACGGTATATTTCGTGGCGGTATTTGATAAACCCTTCAGTAGCATCGGCGGGTGGAAAGACGGCGTGCTTGTGGACGTGAAGGATGAAATCAAAGGAGAGAAGACCGGAGCCTACGTATCATTTCCGACCAAAAAAGGAGAAGTGCGGCAAATGAAAGTAGCCGTTTCCTACGTCAGTATGGAGCAAGCTAGGCTAAATCTTACCTCTGAGCTTGCCCACTGGGACTTTAATAAAACGCGAGCCGAGTCTCGCACCGATTGGAATAACTGGCTGAGTAGAATTGAAATTGAAGGAGGAACCGAGGTAGAACAAAAGCGTTTCTATACCGACCTCTGGCATGCCCTTCAAGGCAGGCGTATAGTAAGTGACGTCAACGGAAAGTACTGCGATATGACGGGGCCGGCACCACTGACTAAACAAATTCCGCTGGGTGCCGACGGCAAGCCCAAATTTAACCACCATAATTCTGACTCCTTTTGGGGCGCTCAATGGTCGCTCAATACCTTATGGCACCTGGTGTACCCCGAAGTCTCGGAGTCTTTCATTAATTCGATGCTACTCATGTACGACGACGGTGGCCTGATACCCCGTGGTCCGTCAGGCATGAACTATACCTATGTAATGACTGGGGCTTCGTCCACGCCTTTTATTGTGAGTGCTTACCTGAAAGGGATTCGGGGCTTTGATATTAACAAAGCCTACGAAGGAATGCGAAAAAATCATTTTCCTGGCGGTATGATGAGCAAGGCCGGGTATGAGCATTATACTTTCAAAGGGGGAGGAATAGAGTACTACATCGACCGGGGATACGTGCCGCATCCTTTGTACAAGCGCAAATACGGAGGCCATCAGGATGGCTCAGCCCAAACCCTAGAATACGCCTACCAGGATTTTACCCTCGGGCAACTGGCTCGTCAGTTGGGTAAGAAGGATGACTATAACTTATTTACGAAACGAGCCGAAAACTATAAGAATATCTGGAACCCGGAGCTAGGCTGGATGTGGGTACGCGACACAACCGGGAAGTGGGCAGAGCCCGTGGATATTCTTCGCTACGACAACGGATGGGTAGAGGGCAACGCTGCCCAGTATACTTGGTTTGTACCCCATGATGTCAGAGGTTTGGCAAATCTGATGGGAGGGCGGGAAGCACTTATTACCAAACTAAATGACTCCTTTGAGAAGGCTGAGAAACACGGATTTGTGTCAGGCAAAGGGCATGATGCAGAAAAAAAGGAAGAACTACGCCGGGTGTTCATCAATTATGGTAACCAACCCTGCATGGAAACGCCCTGGCTATTCAACTACGTGGGTGCCCCCTGGCTGACTCAACACTGGACCCGACAGATCGTTGATAAGGTATACAGTGGTATATCGCCCGAAACCGGATACAGCGGCGACGAAGACCAGGGATTAATGGGATCGTTGGCAGTACTACTAAAAACGGGAATATTCTCAACCAATGGAGGTACTTCCCAACAACCGTTCTACGAAATCACGAGCCCGTTGTTTTCTAAAATTATCTTCCATCTTAACCCCAGCTACTATCCGGGCGGGACCTTTATGATTGATACAGAAGGAAAGGGGAACTATATCCAGGAAGCTAACCTGAATGGAAGCTCACTCGAACGGCCATGGGTGCTACACGAAACATTGGTTAAAGGAGGCGTCTTGAAGTTGAATATGGGGAGCCAGCCCAATAAGAGTTGGGGAAGCCGCCCCGAGGATGCACCTCCTTCAATGTCTAATGAATAGCCCATCCCATCACCTCTGGCGTGGGTGGGTAGTTCACTGTAAAAACGATGATTAAGAGAATCCCATTTTTAATTTTGTTTCTTTGTTCTTTGACCATACTCTCGGTCAGTAGCATGTCTGGGCTTACACCCAAGGTAAAGCAACCAAATATCGTCATTTTTTTATCTGATGATCATGGGCAGGAGGATGCAGGGTGTTACGGAAATCCTGACCTGAAAACTCCGGTTTTGGATCAGATGGCCGCCGAGGGTATGAAGTTTACCCGGGCCTACACGCCCGTACCGGTTTGTGCTCCGTCGCGCTTGGCTCTCTACACTGGATTGTATCCCCACCGAAACGGGGGTGATCGTAACCACGGATCTATTCGCGAGGGTGTTACTACGCTACCGGGCTATCTCGCCAAAGTAGGGTATGAAGTAGTATTGGCGGGAAAAGTGCACGTAAAGCCCGAGGCCGCCTTTCCGTTTACCTACATTGAACGGGATGAGGTACCCGCTTTTTTGAAGAATTCTGGTGAGAAACCGTTCTGCCTGATTGTGGCGTTTAACGCTCCTCACCAGCCCTACTTCAATATGAAAGGGGGCTTTGGTAAGGTTCAACCTAAGCTATGGTTGCCAGTTAACAAGGAAACGCTAAAATATACCGCTGCTTACTACGATCATGTGACAATGCTCGACCACGAGTTGGGGGCGTATATGTATTGGCTGCAAAAGTATGGTAAGGATCAGAATACGGTTCAAATTTATACCAGCGACCACGGACCAGCCTTTCCCTTTGCCAAATGGACGCTGTACGAGCAGGGAATCAAAGTGCCTTTTATCGTGAAGTGGCCGGGAGTAGTACAACCCGCTACTACCTCCGACGCGCTGGTAAGTCTGGTGGATGTTTTACCTACTATATTGGAGGTAGCGGGGCATGCCCCTGTGGCTGATCTGGATGGCAAAAGTTTGCTACCCTTGTGGAAACAACAGCAGAAGCAGCTCCACGAAGAAGTGTATGCAGCCTATACTAATTTGGGAGTAGAAGGCGGAAATGAGTACCCCATTCGTAGTATCATTCAGGGAGATAAAAAACTACTGGTCAATCTGCGCTTTCAGAATATGCTGGCGCTGGAAAGTATGGATGCGCGCGACGAACGGGCCGTGATTGATCCGCTTGGCATATTGGACTCATGGAGAAATAGCAATAATCCGATCATGGTAGAACGGGCCAAAGCCTATAAAAAACGACCCCTGTTTGAATTATACGATCTTGCAAATGATCCCTATGAGCTTCACAATCTGGCAACGGATGGCAGCCGGGAAAATCAGCAGTTACTGGCGAAGCTGTACCGCAAGTTATCCGAATGGATGAGAACCCAAGGCGACCACCTAGCCACTGAAATGATACTTTACAGAGATTAAAAATATTTCCATTGATAAACCGTCGAGAATTTATACAAACAACCACGGCTGGCCTGGCCGTCTGGCTGACCGGTCCCAACGTGTGGGCTGGTCAGTACAAGGCTACTGCCTGGCAGAATTACGATTTTAAACCCTACCGAAAAGGTGACTTTGCCGCTCCTGTTACAAAGGTAACCCCTGATGGCGGCTTTTATCTGCATACCTTCTATGATGTGTGTCCTTGGAGCCCTTCGGGACGTTACCTGGTCGTAACCAAGCTACCCTACCAACGGAAAAAACCGGTTTGGGGCGATGCCGCTGAAATATGTGTGATTGACTTACAGGAGCAGGCCATTCGTACGGTGTATAGTACCAAAGGCTGGTCATTTCAGTTGGGAGCTAACGTACAATGGGGGAATACTTCGGATCGCTACCTCTATACCAATGATGTTATCAACGAAATACCCGTTTGCGTCCGACTAGACCTGGAAACGGGCAAGGTGAAAGCCTATGCTGGAGCTAAATATGACCTAGCACCCGATGAAAAATCAGTGATCAGTCCGGAGCTGAGAAACATGAATATCCATCAGTACGGCTACGCAGTACCTGATCCGCCGTCGGGTAGCCCAATCCCGTTTACGAAAGACGAAATGAATAGCGAAGGTTTATGGAAAACGGACCTGACGACCAACAAAAGAAAGCTGCTACGACCTTTACAGGATTTCTTTAATGCGGCCGAAGACGGCGATGTGTACGAAGATGGTATTGGGTACCTGTTTCATTCTAAGTATAATCCCCAAAACACGCGGATTATGCAGGTTTTTCGGGCGCAGATTAACGGCAAAGGCCGAAATGCATCTTTGTTTACGATGGATATGGACGGCAAAAACCTCAAACAATGCCTTTCGCAAGAACACTGGAACCACAAAGCCCGGCTGGGAGGGTCGGGTAATCACCCCAATTGGCACCCCGACGGGGAGCGTATTATCATGAACTGCATACCCGCCTGGTTGGGCCTCAACGATATGCTATTTTGTTCATTTCGCTACGATGGAAGCGACTTCAAGGTATTAAGCGAAAAACATCTGGGAAGTGGTCATCCTTCGGTGGAGCCGACTTCTACTTACTTGTTATCGGATGCCTACCCTAAGCAAACGTACGTGGTAGGCGAAAACGGGGAGATACCTATTCGACTGCTGAATTTAAACAATGATTCGGAGCTGCAACTCTGTACCATACCAACCGATGTTGGGGGTGGGAAAAACCAGTATCTACCCGAAGACCGGGCAACCGGTGGAAGTCAACACAAGCTGGATCCGCACCCCGCCTGGAGCCGCAACTACTCAGAAATTTGTTTCAACGGCGCCCCGGAAATGGTACGTCAGGTATTCGTTGCTAATCTAAAAGAGGTGCTGTAACCATGAAAGTAAAAACAGTAATTATTAGCTTTTTAGCACTAATCCAGGGAGTAGTGGTATACGGCCAATCCAATATGCTGGTTTATCCCAAAGGGAAGTTGGTGTACGAAAATACCTTTAATTCATCGGAGTCGGTGAAAGGTTGGGTGATGGAAGGACCGGGTACGGTAAAAGTGCAAGACGGTTGGATGGAGCTATTCTCCAAAGATAAAGAGTACCACCACGTGTATTGGTGTCCCGAAGACTTCCCGGGTAATTTCGTGGCCGAGTGGGAAGCCCAGAATCTGGACAAGGATGGTGGCCTGATCATTATGTTTTTTTCGGCCAAGGGAATCAATGGGGAGGATGTTTTTGACCCTTCATTGCCGACCCGCGACGGTACTTTTCGAAACTATACTAAGGTGGCACTCAACTGCTACCACACTTCCTACTATACCGATAACCCCGAAACGCCCGAACGGGAGTTGGCCCACCTTCGTAAAAACGAGGGGTTTAATTTAGTCTTTCAGGGGCCGGAAGGTATCCCCAAAGACTCGGAAGCCATTCATAAACTTACGCTGGTCAAAGACGAAGGACATATTCAACTTTTTATCGATGGCCGGGAGGTCATCAACTGGAAGGATGATGGTAAGACGTACGGCAAGGTACTTGGTGGCGGTAAAATGGGCTTTCGGCAAATGAAATGGTCTCATTTCCGCTACCGAAATTTCAGAGTTTGGCAGTTGGAGGATTAATTTAAGAGAAGGAAGAAGGTGAGGTTGGAGGTAGAAAAGGAGCAGGGAGGAATGGAGAAGAGGAGGATGGAAGTTGTAGTAAATTATAGAAGTAGACCACGGTTAAGAAAAGAAACAACTAGATGAGATTACTATTCAATAATGGGTTGAAGCTAGTGCTGTTACAGCTTGTATTTGTGGTGCTAGTGATCCATCCGGTACTTGCTCAGAAAACGAATGGGTGGTTACCTGCTCCGTTCAATCGGCATCAAACCTACCCAATTCCAACGGGTGGGGTAGAGGTGACCTTTAACCCAATTTCTCTGCGCTGGCCGTTTGAGAAAAGGAATAAGGTAGAATACGAAGTACGCCTTTCGCAGGACTCTACCTTTCAAAAATCTCCCGTCTTTACTGAGGCCAAAACCGAGTGGGCTATGTATAACCCGCACCAAAAGCTGGCTATTGGACTATGGTACTGGCAATACCGAAAAGTGGGTGAAAAATGGTTTGGCCTGAATCGTTTTAAGATCACAGAAAAGGCCTTGCCAATGGCTTATCCTGCACCGGAGGTTTTTGTAGCGGCCATTCCCCGGGATCACCCTAGATTGCTAGCGCACGGTAGTTCCGAACTTAGCAACTTGCAAAATCGACCCCGCAACGCAGATATCAACGCCATTCTGGCGGAGGCCGAAGAAGCCCTCAAAATACCATTACCCCGAGAAGATGAAGGAGTAGCCAATAAGCTGATTGATGATGAAATAAAGAATAAACTGATCATTAAATTGGCGAGCATGTTTTTGGGCAATCGGGTGTACTATAATGTGGCGAGTTTATGCCAGGCCTATGCTCTGACGGGAGACGAACGTTTTGCCGAAAAGGCATTGGCTATTGGCAGGGAAGTAGCACCCTGGGACCCGGACAAAGTAACACGTTTGAGCGACTTTGGCGATTCGCGCTTTATGATGGCGCTCGCCCTCGTCTACGATACCTTTTACGATCGACTGACCCCAGCCGAACGGGAAGTTTTTCGGCATAGTATACGAATTCGGGTAGAAGAATTTTATCAGGATTGGAAAAATAATATCGAGGTACGGGTACTGAGCGCCCACGTGTGGCAGCATATTCTGCATTACTTTTTTCAAAGTGCATTAGTTTTGCAGGGCGACGAGCCGGAAGCTTCCCTGTGGTTGAGTTATGCCTATGAACTATTCCTTACGCGCTCACCGATCTTAGGCGGAAATGATGGCGGCTGGGTGAACGGGGCGTCCTACTTTCGCATGAATATGGAGACGCTGCTGGATATTCCGATGTTTATCAAAAAATACACTGGTTTCGACTTCGTAAACGCCCATCCTTGGTACAAGAATCAAATTGATTGGATGGTGTACGGCATGCCGCCCGGCTCAGTGGCGGATGGCTACGGTGATAATAATGAGACCCTCAAAAAACCGGGGATTGAGTACGTAGCCTTCGCTGAGGAATTAGCCAAACTAACCCGTTACCCCTCGGCTGCCTGGTACGCCGATCAGTGCAGAAAATACGAGCCCATTGATCTTTCCCGAAATAATATTTTGCGGTGGTTCAGGCTTACGAAGACACCGGCCTTATCGCTTCCGGAGTATCAGTCCAAAGATTTGCCAATGGCACATCTTTTCAAAGAATCCGGAGTCGTGGCGATGCATACGCGCCCCATGCAGACCGAAAAAGATCTGATGGTAACCATGAGGTCCAGTCCATACGGCTCGTACGGGCACATGATCGCTGATCAGAATACCTTCAACATGGTATACGGGGGAGAAAAGACCTTCTACCGAACGGGCTATAAAATTGACATGAACGACCCGCATCGGTTGGGGTGGAACAAACACACCAAAGGAAGTAACGGTATCCTGATCGAAGGAGCTGGACAGCCGTATAGCACCGAGGCGTTCGGGATGCTGACTCGCTTCGTGCAGGGCGAGCGCCTATCTTACGTCAAAGGAGACGCTTCCAATGCTTACCGAAGTAAAGAAACGAATGAGGAATATGGGCTTACGAAGTTTGATCGGCATCTGGTACTTCTGCAACCGGGTATCGTGGTTATTTATGATGAACTGGAAGCTGATCGACCCGTAAATTGGTCGTGGTTGATTCACAGTATGAAGAAATTGAATTTAGATGCAGCCCAAAATCAATTCACGTCCCAGTTTGAAAAATCAACGGGTCAGGGTGGGTTATGGAGTACCCTTCCGGTGGAGTGGGCCGTTGCTGATACTTTTGAGATACCCGCCGTAAACGTTATTGGCCGATTAGACGAAGACGGGGAGGTGAGGGAATACGAGGACAACCAATGGCACCTAAAAGCTACCAATAAAGTAAAATCGAGTAAGATGCGGTTTTTGTCCGTCGTGCAGGTAGGTGCTTTGGGAGTAAGTCAGCCCAAAATAGTCTCCTCGGTAGGAGATGAGAAGGTAACCATTAGGGTAGGGGAGTGGCAAGTTTCGGCCCAACTAGGGCTAAATGGCCCGGCAGAATTGAGAATAACGGATGCCCAAACCTCCTTCTCGACGGTAGGGTCGGTACAGTTAGCCGGGAAAACCTACCAGGGAATAATTCCGGGTAGTACCAAACTCGTGGAATTAGGTAAAGGTAAGCCGCACTTCCAGGAAGCGAGCGAGGAGCTACCCTTGTCAGTTCAGCAAGTACTTCTTTATAAAAAATCAGAGATCAAAAAATGAAAAAATCGCCTCAGCTACTACTGTTTCTCTTTGCCTGTGTGATATCCGTGGGAGTGTTATTCAGCTTTCGCACTTCCCAGGTCAAAGTAGCGGCCAAGCGCCCCAATATTTTGTTTGCCATCGCCGACGATCAGTCGTATCCTCACGCCGGAGCGTACGGTTCTAAGTTATTTCAAACCCCTACTTTTGATGCCATTGCCCAGCAGGGGGTATTGTTTACGAATGCATTTGTAGCGGCCCCTCAATGTAGTCCTTCGCGGGCGGCACTGCTTACCGGGCGCAACATCTGGCAACTAGAAGAAGCTGGCACCCACAGTAGTTATTTCCCAAATAAGTACCCGGTTTTTACGGATGCGCTTGAAATGGTGGGCTATTTCAGGGGTTATACCGGAAAGCCCTGGGGACCTGGAAATTGGGAAGACTCGGGCTGGAAGCAGAACCCCGTGGGGCCTGAGTACAACCAGAAAAAACATAAAGTGCCCTACACCGGAATTAACAAAACCGACTACGTAGGCAACTTCAAAACATTTATGGAGGCCCGACCCAGCGAGAAACCCTTCTTCTTTTGGTTTGGCGCGCAGGAACCCCACCGGGTGTACGAATACGGGTCGGGTACTATGAATGGACTAACGAAAAAAGATATCATATTACCTCCCTTCCTGCCCGATACCGACTCAATCCGGCAGGATTTTCTGGACTATGCCCTCGAAATTGCCTGGTTTGATCAGCAGTTGGCCAAGATGGTGCAAATCCTGAAAGATGCCGGCGAATGGGAGAATACGATTGTGGTAGTCACCGCCGATAACGGTATGCCTTTTCCCTACGCCAAGGCCAATTTACAGGAGTACGGTACCCACGTACCACTGGCAATCTGCGGTCCGGGCATCAAAGGAAACAGGGTGAGTGATGATCTCGTGAGTCTGATTGATCTGGCCCCAACGTTTATGGAGTTCGGACAGACTACCCCCTTTTCGGCTATGTCGGCCAAAAGCTTAATGCCGATTTTGAACTCATTAAAGTCTGGGTTAATTGATCCTGACCGGAAAATAGTACTTACTGGCCGGGAACGACATACCCACGCCCGACCGGATAATCTGGGCTATCCGGCCCGCGCCATTCGTACGGCTGACTACTTATTTATCCAAAATTTCAAACCCGACCGCTGGCCACTCGGCGACCCTCCTCCCGCGAACCCTGCGGCGATTGCTGAAAATGGTAAAGACTTAAAGGCCATCGTATTCGGTTACGAAGATATTGACGATTCGCCGAGTAAGGAAGTGATGATCCACGGACGTACCCAATGGCCTGATTTATTCCAAATAGGGTTTCAGAAACGGCCAGCCCAAGAGCTGTACGATATTCGTAAAGACCCCGGCTGCCTGCATAATCTGGCCGGGCAAAAGCAGTATACTACCGTGAGAAAGAAAATGGCGGAGATGCTCAGCCAACAGCTCGTGGCGCAGGGTGACCCCCGAACCGGAAAGAATGGAGACGTCTTCGATAGCTACCCTCGCTTTGGTAAAATGCGATCTTTTGATGGCTTTAAAGAAAGAGAGGCCTATAACCCGGCCTACCAAAAGTAGATCGTAATTAATCTGATCATTAAAAACTATTGGAAGGCTTTTAAACGAATACTATAGATGATGAACTATTGTAAAAGTAGCCTGATGGTGATGGTGTTAGGCATTTGCTTACTAATGGGAAGTGGTAGCAAACCGGGCCAATCGCCTTTGGCTACGCCCCCCAATATTATTTTTATCCTGACCGATGATCAGGGGTGGACCTCCTTATCGTCCCGGATGCAAAATAACGTACCCGAATCTGCCAGCGACTATTACGAAACGCCCAACATAGACCGGATGGCCCAGGCGGGTATGCGGTTTACACATGGGTACGCCCCGGCGGCGATCTGCTCACCCACGCGTCGAAGTATACAGTTCGGACAAACTCCCATCCGGCAGGGCGATGATGAGTTTCCCGACTGCTACAAGCCCGGAAGCAATGCTCCACGTTCGCTACCCCAAGTGTTGAAAGGTATCGATAATCGGTACCAAACCGCTCATTTGGGGAAGTGGGATTTTAGAGCTGGGATGGTACCAGAAAAGTTTGGCTACGACCTGAGTGATGGCGATACCCGCAACGCAAACGGAAACTTGGTGCAGGTAAAAGGCGATAAGTGGGACGACCACTATGTTACCGAAGATCCTAAAAAAATCAATACCCTGACGGAAAGAGCAATTGGTTTCATGCAGAAACAAACTTCGGCGCAGACTCCGTTCTACCTGCAAATATCGCACTACGCTACCCACGTCAATATGGAAACCAAGCAGTCTACGCTTGATTACTTTACCAAGAAAAAGGAGGGAAAGCGGCACAATAATCCGGCCTGGGCGGGCATGCTATTTGATCTCGATACGGGCATCGGCACTATTTTAAATGAAGTAGAGAAACTAGGAATCGGAGATAATACCTACATTTTCCTGATGGCCGACAACGGCGCCACCGAGTTTCTGCCTCCGGTAGGTAATCGGTTGGATCACCCCTCAAAATTCACCGAACCCATGCGTAACTATCCGCTCAGAGGAGGAAAATGGGCACTTTACGAAGGGGGAGTCCGGGTTCCCTTTATCGTGATGGGACCGGGTATTAAAGCTGGGAGTCAGAGCGATGTGCCCGTTATTGGTTGGGATTTACTCCCCACTTTCGCCGAGCTGGCGGGAGGTACCGCCCGGCCCGAGAAGGATCGGGATGGCGGTAGTTTTTTATCCGTTTTGAAAAACAATGGTAAAGGAGTGGTAAACCGTACTACCAAAGACTTTTATTTTCACCGCTACAGCAACGGCTATCCTCATTCGACCATTATTTCGGGGAATGATAAATTAATTATTTTCTGGAAAACGGGAAAACGAGAACTTTACGACCTTAGTAAGGATCAGGGGGAACTGTCGGATCAGGCCTCAAAAAATCCCAACAAAGTAAAGGAGCTGGATACTCGCCTTTTGAGTTATATCAAAGTACATAATCCCGGTTTGCTTACCGCCTACCAGGGTACCGCCAAGAAAGATAAGCCGGAGGATTGAGATGGTTCAATAAAGGTTTGGCTTCTCCGAGGTTAGTAAAGTTTAGCTACCAAAGATTTTGGATGGGTTGTACGGCTTGGGAAAGGAGATGGTTCATTAAAATGTCTCTGCTACTTAGAAAAACGGATGAAGAAAAACGAATACCCGAAAAGTGCTATCAAGATGTAGCCTTATCTGGGCTGATGAGTGCTGGTAATAGAAAGCTGTTGTATATGTTTCAAGGCTTCGGAGAAGCGTAACCTTTCGGGTAGCACCAATTTTCTAAGAATAATTTAACTAAAATTTGATCACTTTATAAACCTAATACGGAACGGACTTAACCATGATGAAGCATTTACTATCATTTTTTTTTCTTGTCAAGACACACCTCCCAATCCTAGTGATCGGTCTCCTCACTATTTCCTGCACCAAACCCCAATCTTCCTCCGATGCGCGACCAAATATTGTGTACATCCTGGCGGACGATTTGGGCTACGGAGATATTTCTTCTTTTAATCCCGAAGGGAAGATAAAAACACCAAATATAGACCGTTTAGCCGCTGGTGGAATGCGCTTTACTGACGCACATTCACCCTCGTCGGTGTGCACACCCACGCGCTACGCGCTCATGACCGGGCGTTACCCCTGGCGCAGCCGATTACCCGTTGGCGTATTGCGAGGTTACAGCCGAAGCCTCATCGAGGAAGACAGATTAACCGTAGCCAAGCTTCTTAAAGAGGAAGGGTACCAAACGGGCATGGTAGGCAAATGGCATTTGGGGGTAGACTGGGCTTTAAAGCCGGGGTTAGATACTCTGTTAAACGAGCCGCTTTATGGAATTACCAATGATATGAATCCTGAGCATATTGATTTTAAGAAGGCCCCGACCAACGGTCCTACCACGAGGGGATTTGACTATACGTTCTTTTTGCCGGCTTCCCTGGATATGCCTCCCTACTGCTATCTCGAAAACGATACCCTAACTGATCTTCCCACTGCTTACACGGAAGGAAGTAGCCTGGAATCTGGGTATACGGGTCCGTTTTGGCGACCCGGAGCAATGGCTCCTTCGTTTGACTTTTTCGGGGTACTTCCCACCTTTATCAACAAAGCCAATGACTTCTTGAAAAGACAGTCTGCCGAGAAACCCTTCTTCCTCTACCTGGCACTGGCCGCTCCGCATACCCCCTGGATGCCCACGGAAGGGTACAAAGGGAAGTCAGATGTAGGCGAGTACGGCGATTTTGTGCAGATGGTAGATGCCGAAGTAGGTCGGGTGTTGAATACTCTAGATAGCTTGGGTATGGCCGAGAATACCATCGTAGTCCTTACCAGTGATAATGGACCTTTTTGGCGTCCGGATTTCAGTGAGCGGTTTGGTCACCGGGCAGCTGGGGCACTTCGGGGCATGAAAGGAGATGCTTACGAAGGTGGGCACCGCATACCTTTTATCGTACGTTGGCCCGCAAAAGTAGCGGCAAATACGGTAAGCACAGCCACCACCACGCTGGCTAATCTGATGGCCACCTGCGCGGATATCCTCGGTTTGCCTTTTCCCGAGAATAGCGTTGAGGATAGTTACAGCATCCTGCCCGTACTGGAAGGCAAAGCCAAAACTGTCCCCAATCAACCGGCCGTGGTACACAGTGCCTCCAACGGTTTTTTTGCCATTCGTCAGGGCGACTGGAAACTAATAGAGGGCTTAGGTTCGGGCGGTTTTACGGAGCCTAAGAAAATTAAACCAACGGAAGGCGGCCCCACCGGGCAACTCTACAACCTGGACGCTGACTTGGCGGAAAGTCGTGATGTGTATACGGAGAACCCGGAGAAAGTAAAAGAATTGACCGAGCTTTTGAAAAAGATTCGAGAAGGCAAATCCCAAATCAACTCCTTACGCTGAACAGTCCATGGGAAAGTATATAACAAAAAACTATCTAGGCCTTATACTATTGTTGGCTTCTTGTTTGGGGGTAAGCCTTGCTACTGCCCAGCCGAAAGGTAATAATGCTCCGATTATCATCATCATGGCTGATCAACTTCGTTTTGATGTGGTCGGGCCTGGGACGCCCCATATTCAATCGCTGATGCGAGAGGGGGTTAATTTTTCAAGGGCCTATTGTGCAGCCCCATTGTGTGCACCATCACGGGCTTCTTTCTTTACCGGACTGTCTCCTAACCGTACGGGCTCCATGATCAATCCTTGGGAAGAGGAAGACGAATCCTACGGCTATACCAAAGCTAATACGCCAAATCTGTATAGTTTGTTGGAGAATAAATGGGATAGCTGGCACGTGGGCAAACAGCATTTTTTTACACAAGACAACATTGATTCTCCCACAAGCAAAACCCATTGGATCACGCAGCAGGACTATCAGCAATGGATGAAGCAACAAAAAAAGTCCAAGCCCGGAGGGAGGGAGTTTAAAGCACTGGTACCGGAGATGGTTTCGGGAACCCGCACGCACCTGCGCCGTTACTCCATTCCGGTTGTGAGTGAGTATAAGGAAGGAAACGACTATTTTCTGGATCATTACATCGCCAACGAGAGCATCCGAGCCATTAAACAGCGGGATAAAAGCAAACCTCTGCTTCTAAATACCATGTTTCTGGCTCCACACCCGCCTTTTGACATACCTGAGCCCTACTTTTCAATGGTGCCTCTTACCGATGTAAAAATGCCCGAAAATGTGGGCGTATGGTATCCGCAGCAGTCGCCGCTTCAGATGTACAATATTTCTGGATTTCTGGGGGCGAGGTATAGCCGGGAGGAATGGCAAAATATATGGGCCAAGTACCTTGGCCTTGTGAAACTGCTCGACGATGAGATAGGCAGAATCATAGCTGCCTTAAAGGAAGAAGGCTTATACGACCAGTCCCTCATTATTTTTACGGCTGATCATGGCGAAATGCTGGGTAGTCATTCGCTTTGGCAGAAAATGTGCATGTACGAGGAGTCTGCCAAAGTGCCGCTGATTGTGAAATTTCCAACTGACTTTCCTATGGTTTCAAAAGACATTGCCACTCCGGTGAGTCTTACCGATGTATTTCCTACCTTATTAGAATTTACCGGGCTGCCCACTATTGTAGATTTGGACGGTAGTTCCTTACTTCCTATGATACAGGGGAAAAAGGCAGAAGATCGACCTGTTTTTATTCAGTATGACGGTAACGGCTCCCTTGGTAATTTTCAGCGAAGTGTGGTGCAGGGTAATTACAAGCTGATTGTGGACTTGTTTAAAGATGAGGTATTCCTGGAATTGTACGATGTGGTCAACGACCGACAGGAAACCACCAACCTGGCCTTTCAGGAAAACCACGCTGCTACAACATGTCAGCTACTCGAAACACTCCGAACCTACATGCAAACGAAGAAGGATCGACTGAGTTTGGCCCCAAATGCTTACGAGCGTTTTATTAAAGACTACAAAACGATTGTTAAATAACCTTCCAACCGGATGCAGCACCTGAACCTACTTTTCGCAACTCTTATCCTGTGCGTTTGGCTGCATTCTGAAGTCTACAGCCAACCCCAACCCTGGCTGCGGCATACCATTGATTCTTCCTCTACCGGAGCCGACGGGGTGAAGATGGCGGATATCAACGGAGATGGTCTACCCGATATTGTGACGGGCTGGGAGGAAGGCGACCGTACCCGTCTGTACCTGAACCCCGGCAAGGCCAAAGTAAAGGTATCCTGGCCCGCCGTAACCATAGGCACGACGCCTAGCGTGGAAGATGCCGTATTTGCCGACCTGGACGGGGACGGAAAACTGGAAGTGGTGAGTTGTACGGAGAAAGGCTCCGAGAAAATCTACGTCCATTGGTCAACCTCCACCAATCTGCTCAATCCGAAAAATTGGCGGCAGGAAATACTGCCTGCTTCGGATCAGCGTATGATGTGGATGTATGCTTATCCCTACCAGTTGGATGGCAAAAATGGCGTCGATCTGATAGCCGGTGGGAAGGATAAGAAAGCCGAGGTAGGCTGGTTTGAAGCTCCGGCCAACCCTCGTGACCTTAGCCAGTGGAAATGGCATACCATGACTCCGGCCGGTTGGATCATGTCGATTATCTTTCGGGATATGGATGGTGACGGTGATAGCGATATCGTGATTACGGATCGTCAGGGTGCACTACGAGGAGCCCGTTGGCTAGAAAATCCTGGTGCGGGTGAAGCCCAGAAAGCCCAATGGAAAAGCCATATAATGGCCGGGGCCGGACTGGAAGTAATGTTTATGACCATGGTCGATATGGATGGTGACGGCGTAGAGGAAGCAGTCATTACCGAAAAAACGCAACAAACTATCCGGATCATTCAACGGCTCGATACTAAAGGAATGGGATGGAAGGAGATTGCGAAAATTTCGATTCCCGATGATTACGGCCGCCCTAAGTCGGTAGAAGCTGGCGATATCAACGGCGATGGCGTGATGGATTTGGTGTACAGCACCGAAACCCAGGGCCTGCAAAAAAACGGTCTCGCCTGGCTGAATGGCAAAGACCTGCAAAAGCCCAAGGTACCTTTTTACAGCATCTCAGGAATTCATAATGCTAAGTACGACAAAGCCGAACTAATCGACCTGGATCAGGACGGGGATCTTGATGTATTGATTTGTGAAGAAAACTACGGAGCCAATAGCAAAGGGCTAGGGGTGATTTGGTATGAGAATCCGCACCGGTAATCAGTACCAGTCCTCGCCTTTCTCAGCCGCTTTTTGTTTTAGCATCGCCAAGAGTTCATCGGCTAGTTTTTGGGGAGCTACTTCACCATAGGCTGCCACGAGGGCGTCGTACAGCATTTCTTCAGGTACTTGCGTCAGGTCCATTTGTGTCCAGCCCATGGTACCCCATTTGTTAGGTACCGGGTACACGATGCTTTTGTCATAGAGCGTAAAGATCCTGATCTTTCAAGGATAGCTTGATGGTAATTCGGTTGTGTTTCACATTGAGCGTAGCAAATATCTTCTTATTGACCCGAAACGAAGTCTTCTCAAAGTGGGGCTGCTCCGTAGTTTTGGGAAAGGAAAGTGCTATCTGGCGGACGTGGTCGGGAGTAGGCATTGTGATAGGTAGTAATGTGATCCCCGCAAATTTAAAATTGAATTTTAGATTTTCAGGGATGGCTCGGTTAAATCGGGTGCCTGTTTATGCAATAATTGTATTTTGAAATAAACAAAAATACACTCTTTTTGTATTTTGGAAAATACAATTTAACACTCCTCTTGTCCATACAAATCACGCATGGACATCCTAAATTCCCTCCTACGTCTTAATGCACCACGCCGTAGAGTACACCGAACAGGGCGATTTTCGCCTCGACCGTCGCATTACGATTGAGGTAGGGGGTGCGGGCAAAAGTCGCCGGCAAATTGCCGGGAAAGACGAAGCCTATGTAGCCGCCGATGACATTGAGATCGGCTACTGGCAGAAGGTACCGCTGTGGATGTTTGGGTTGTTGTATTGAGGTGGGGAGGTGCTTTACCCGAATCTTTTCCTGCTCAACATTAATTGGTGGCCCTACCGCCGTCCGATTCCGTGATAGGGTCGCGTAATGGTACCCCGGCGGGGTCAGCGGTTAATAGTAAAAAAGGCAAATGGATTGCAAAACACCCCGTGAGGGGTCGTCCCCGCCGGGGTGCAAGGTATCGGTTGGTATACATTTGCTATTAACGGGCGACGCCTCCGGCGTGGATAGTAGGCGAAAATTTATTGAGACTATATTTTCTATTTTCTACCTCCATATCCTTCAAACAATTCTCCCCAAATCGTTCCTCGTTTGTAAAATTCTCCCAACATTTTCAATACAGTTTCAATGTCTTTTTCTTCCTCAATTACAATCTTCCCATCTATTACTTTCAAAACTATTCCTCTCAAATCACAAATCTATTTCGTTTTCTTAATTATATCGTCGCTAAGAATACGGAAATTACCTATTTTAGATATTTTTACTAATTTTTTATGAATTGATGGATTTGAATGAATCTGGGCTAGAATGATTTCGCTCCCTATAATTCTACCCGTATTTCTCAGCTCATCAATTGTGGCAATAGCTTTTTGTCTATACTCCTCTTCAAGGCCGACGATTTGTTCAAACTGGGTCTTTTTTAATACTTGAATTCAAGTAATAAACGCAACGGTCGTTTAAAAAAGCCCGGCAGCCCTGATTTGGGCCATGGCCCAAATCAGGGCTGCCGGGCGGCGTCAGAAAACTTCATACTTTTGGGTCGCCAAACTCAAAATAAGCATGAGCC
>JBDNFP010000334.1:0-20931 GCA_041689775.1 Spirosomataceae bacterium | reverse complement strand
TGTTCTTTTTACTTTTTTTACCTAGTGAAAGTTCTCTTCCTACCCGCCAAATAATCCCAATAGAGCCTTACACTATAATGACGTGTAAGTTGATCCGGGCCGGAAACAAACACGTCACTACTACCTCAATCGGAATGGGACAATGGTACGGCTACTTCCTGAAACCTTATTCAATCAATCGAAACAATCGGCTCCACCGTATTTTGTTGGCAAAACTTGTTGGGTTAGGGTCGATCGACATCCAAACAAAAACCGCCTTACCAACGATATGGTCCATCGGCACAAAACCCCAGTACCTTGAATCAAGTGAATTATGGCGGTTATCCCCCATCATGAAATAATAATCCTGCTTGAAAGTGTAACCACCAATAGCCTTCCCATCCACCGTAATAGACGTTTCTTTTACCTCTACATTTTCATTACCCTCGTAGTACTTGATTGCGTCTCCGTAAAAAGCAATGTTTCCGGGTGTCAACTCAACGGTAACCCCTTCTTTTGGAATAGTAATTGGGCCATAGTTATCACGATTCCATTTAAATAATGAATACTTTGGGTACAAAGACGGCTCACTTATATCCTTAGGAGCTTTTACTAACCGGATATCACGAACAAAATCATATTCTTTAAGCTGGGCCGCAATGGCGGTAGTAGTGTATACCAAATAGCCCGATTCATCATTTTCCGGGATGGTATCGCCGAAAGATTCGGTGTAAGAACTAAACTCCGAAATTCCATTTTCCTTAAAAATTTTATCCTCGTTCACCGCCGTGGTGGTTGAAACAAAATATTCGTTTTCCAGGCGAGGTGGATTTTCCATGGCAGTACCATTTATATACACCTGTAAATCACGCACCTCCAAAACATCACCCGGAGTCCCAATACACCTTTTTATGTAGTTGGTTTTGAGATCGACTGGGTATTGGTATTCGGAGGGAAAGTTAAATACTACCACATCACCCTGCTTCACATCAGAAAAACCTGGCAGGCGATATTGAGGTAATTGAATCCAATCTAAATAGGAAGGAATGCTGGTACCCCAGATCGTTTGGTGGGTCAATGGTACCTGCAAGGGAGTTTTTGTGGTACGGGTTCCATAGTGCATTTTGCTAACGAAGAGAAAATCGCCAACCAAAAGACTATTTTCCATGGAGGGGGTTGGGATGGTAAAGGCTTCCATAAACATCCAACGAATCAAGGTGGCTGCAACCACAGCAAAAACAATGGAATCTAGCCATTCCCGAAAGGCCGACTTCTTCTTGTGGGGAGTCGAGTTTGGAGGAGTATGCACTTCTTTTTCTAAGGCCATGTAGGATCAGGTTGTTAATTTAAGTCAGTTTGAGGGGTAAATATAACGATATGTACTAATTTAAGTGGTCAAGCAGGTCATCCATTCCAAAAACACCTTTTCGTCCGGCAATCCACTCGGCTGATACTACGGCACCCAAAGCAAACCCTTTTCGACTGTGCGCTTCGTGGAATATTTCAATGGTATCTACCTCTGATTTGTAGGTTACCACGTGTTTACCAGGCACTTCACCAGTTCTTTCTGATAGAATTGGCACTTTCAGTACCTTTGTCTCAGGTAGTAAAGACCAACCCGTTACAGAAGAGTTTTCTTCCATAATTCCCTCAGCAATCGTGATGGCAGTACCACTCGGTGCATCGAGCTTGTGAATATGGTGAATTTCCTTCATGGAAACTTCATAGGGTTGATCGTTCATAAGTCGGGCCAAAGTTCGGTTTACGCGAAGGAATAAATTAACACCAATGCTGTAATTAGATGCATAAAAAAATGCTCCTCCTTTTTCTTGGGTAAGAGCCTCTATTTCTATTTTGTGGTCAAGCCAACCCGTCGTGCCACTCACTACCGGCCAACCTTTTTCCAGACAGGACTTGATGTTAACGTAGGCGGATTCAGGAGAGCTAAATTCAATGGCTACGTCTACTGTATCAGGAGCCATATATTCCAGCTCTTGTCGGTTGCTTACATCAATTTTTCCGGAAATGGTGTGTCCTCTTTCTAACGCAATCTGCTCGATTGACTTTCCCATTTTACCGTATCCTACCAGAAGGATATTCATATAAAAAATTCAATTATAGGTTGACAACTAATGCCATTATTTAAAAGTAAAAACGAGTTTTACCCCCGCAGAAGCCCCTAAAAATGGTGTTGTATTTAGGGAAGGCTCCACTTTGAGAGTTAAGTCTTCTGACATATCAAATGTTTTTAGGTGGGCCGATACATTTGCTTCAATGGCCGTGAGTGCATAGACCGCCGCAAAGATTACGTACCCGTACTCTCGGTATCTCCTGTAAAATGTTTTCCCTCTCTTCACCTGATCAAGTGTCAAGGTTCGAATTATATCGTCCCCACGAATATACACTTCAAAATCTTTTTCATTAGTGGGTATTCCGGTCACAGGATCAACCGAGGAAAGGTAAGGTCCGAGAAAATCATTGTAGCGCAGTGAATTCCAGCGAACGGTATAGACTGCTGCTCCCAAAGCACCATAAACGATGGGTAATTTCCAATAATCCCGATTATAAATCTGACCGACACTAGGAAGTACTAATGAATAGATAGTTGATTTACGGGGTACTAACTTAGGTCTTTCCTGCTTCGTAGTAAGCTTCTTTCCTATACCCTTGGTGATCGCCAAGGAATCAACTACAACTTTATTATTAACTTTACGGATGCTATCAGTGTCAATATTTTGGCCATTCACACCAATTGAAAACCCTAACAACACTATCCAGAACCCATTTTTCAAGCTTTATTTTCAAGATTAATTGTTGCCAGTATCCGATCGAGTTCTTCTTGCGAAGTAAAGAGGATTTTTATTTCACCTTTATGGTTATCGTCACTTTTGATGGATACTTTTGAACCAAATAGTGATGACAACTTAAATTGTAACGATCTGATTTCTTTTTTGATTGTCTGAACTTGTCGACTATTTTCGTTGGTGTTGGTCACAATAGAAAGCTTCCGTACTTCTTCCTCCACTTTCCTTACCGACCAACCCTCTTCAATAATCTTTTTAAAAATTTTACTTTGGCTATCATAATCTTCAATGGTGATTAGAGCCCGAGCGTGTCCCATACTAATCTGGTTGTCGCGAAGAGCCGCCTGAATAGCTGGGGGAAGTTTTAGCAAGCGAATATAATTGTTGACCGTTGTGCGGTTTTTACCAACTCGATCTCCAAGTTCTTCTTGCTTCAAACTACACTCGTGAATAAGCCGCTGGTAACTTAGGGCAATTTCTATGGCGTTTAAGTTTTCTCGCTGAATGTTCTCAATCAGCGCCATTTCAAGCATTTGTTGATCGTCAGCCGTTCGGATGTAGGCGGGTATGCGCGTCATACCAATTAACTTCGACGCTTGTAATCTGCGTTCTCCCGCAATCAGCTGATATTTATCTTTACTTATTTGCCGTACTGTAATGGGCTGGATGATACCCTGAACCCGAATAGAATCAGCCAATTCATCCAAGGTCTCTTTATCAAATCGTGTTCTGGGTTGATAAGGATTAGCCTCAATGAAATTGACATCAATCTCATTCATCGAGCTTATGGTTTCGTAAGGAGAAGTGTGAAGTTGCTTGTTGCTGTTTACAGAATCAGAATCCTGCAACAAGGCACTAAGTCCTCTACCCAAACCCACCATATTTTTTCTTTTATTGGTATTTTCCATTCTGCACTATTAGTTAACTAAATATCCCTACGCCCCTAATTATCAGTTCATTTCTGGTGGTGATCTTGTGAAAGATAACCATTTTTCGCTAGAATTTCGCGGGCAAGATTAAGGTAGCTGATGGCGCCTTTACTTTCGGCATCCTGAGCTAATACAGGAACTCCGTAACTTGGTGATTCGCTCAAACGAACATTACGAGGAATGATCGTGTCAAATACCAAGGTCTGAAAATGTGTGGTTACCTCGTTGACTACCTGATTGGAAAGACGTAACCTAAGATCATACATTGTCAATAAAATCCCTTCAATGGCGAGATTTGTATTCAGCCGGGATTGAATTATCGTAACAGTATTTAGTAATTTACCCAAACCTTCCAGTGCGAAATACTCACATTGCACCGGAATAATTACTGAGTCAGCAGCGGTAAGGCTATTGATGGTAATAAGACCAAGGGAAGGTGAACAGTCGATGATCACGAAGTCGTAGTCTTCACGGATCAGATGCATAACATCCTTCATTCTATCCTCCCGGTTTTTGATATTGATCATCTCAATCTCGGCCCCGACGAGGTCAATGTGAGATGGTAACAGATCTAGATTCGGAAAGTCAGTCTGAATAATAATGTCACGAGCCTGAATACCTTCTACCATACATTCGTAGATACTGTACTCGATTTCCTTTGGGTTAAACCCGAGACCAGACGTAGAATTTGCCTGAGGATCCGCATCGACGATAAGAGTTCTGAATTCAAGAGCGGCTAGGCTGGCAGCTAGGTTAATAGCTGTTGTGGTCTTACCTACTCCACCCTTTTGATTGGCAATTGCAATTACTTTACCCATTGTATAATTTTTAATCAGTCCCAAATTTCAGGTATTCAAATGAAATACCCAAGAAATGTTCCACGGAGTTTTTAAATTCACTTGTTAAGGCCTGTTTATTAGTAATTTACGCGAAAATATATTTTTGTACATCGACCAATTGTACTCATTTGACCGATTGTTTCACGCCCACACTTTGGTACCTTCGGTACAGTTCTTACACATTTCAATCTCTGATCTCGAACGAATCAAGGTCTGTCGAAACTCTTGGTATAGCTTCCCGTTCCAAAGTTCTTTAAACGTTTGCTTTTTCATATCACCCAACCGGTGGTGCGCATCTTTGTCGAAACAACAGGGTACCACCATGCCATCCCAGGTTATGACACAGGAATGCCACATTTTCCAACAATGGTTTACAAACTCATTTTTGATAGAGTACTTATCCCCCTCTTTCTTGTAACGCGAATACTGGTCAATGGTTGGAATTAAATCTGATCCATCTTCATAATCATATATCTGAGCAGTTTTCAAGCCAACTTCGTCTACCCCAAGCTCTTTCGCCATTTGTTTCACCTCCTCGATTTGATGCTCGTTAGGCTTTACCACCAAAAACTGAAATATGGTATGTGGCGTTGAAGATCCTAGCTCCTTCTTCCATTTGATGATATTCCGGGTACCTTCCAATACTTTATCAAGTTTCCCACCGATACGGTATTGTTCGTAAACATCCTGTGTAGTTCCGTCGATTGAAATAATGAGTCTATCAAGGCCGGACTCTACGGTTTTTCGTGCCTTTTCATCGTTTAGGTAGTGTGCATTAGTGGACGTTGCGGTATAGATACCTTTTTTGCTCGCATACTCTACTAATTCAAAGAAGGAAGGATGAAGATACGGCTCTCCCTGGAAATAAAAGATCAGGTATAGTAGTCGGTCGGCTAATTCATCAATTGTTTTTTTGAATAAGCCTGATTCCATCATTCCGGTTGGTCGAGTAAAGGATCGAAGTCCGCTCGGGCACTCAGGACAACGCAGGTTACAGGATGTGGTAGGTTCAAAAGATATAGCGATGGGCATACCGTGATGCACTGCCTTACCAGAAACCTTAGAATACATATAGCTCCCTATCACCTGTATTGCATTCCAAGCCCTCTTGGGAGTTACCTTCGACATCAAATTTAGCCCGTCTCTCCAATTTGTATTCATATATTAGTTTTCGTTATCGCGTAGATTTCCTATTTCGTCAATTACTCTGTAAATCCGGCACTCTTCCTTTTCAAGCGGTGCAAGTGCAACAAATGTACTATTACCTTCTATTTTATCTTCTGTCTTTCCACTAGAAGAGAAAAGTAAAATCAAATCAGAAGTTGTCCCATTTAATGGCAAACTTACATGTTGAATTTCTTTGATACTATCCATAGATGAGACAAATATGTAGTCAGATATTCTCCAAGCTATATATCGACTATTAAGGGTAGGATCAGGATGGTTTAACCATTTTAGTGGGTGCCATTTTAGTTCAGGAAAAAGTTGCTCAGCCCAAGCGCGCATTGCTGCCACCTTTTTGAACTGGACCCGATTTTGTCCCCAAACAAAAGGCCCCTTGGTTACCTTGTCCGTATCGGATGGATCATCGATCTGGAATACGTACAGTTTTGAATACTCTTCGTTAGTACCTCGCTCCTCATGTAAATTTCTGGTTTCGAACCCAGCTCCCATGTAGGAAGGCAACTCATTCATAAACAAGGTAATAAAGTATCGGGTAACATTACCCGTTTTATAAAACTCATCAAACCGGGGATCATCTTTATCGGCCGTCATTATTGTAAAACAGGGAGCGAAGGCCCGTACATTAGCAACATCAAGGTATTGACGAAACCGGGTCATAAATAATTCAGAACCAACCACGGCGGATTGTAAATCCCCGAGGGTAACCTCTGCACCGATCGCTTCTAAATGAGCTATTTCATCTCCATACCCCATAAAATCTGGCGCACCAATAAATGATTCAGCAAAAAAGGCGAAATGAGCCGATCCCTTGATCTGAACCCTTCTTTTAACGAAAGCTAGTAAATCATAGTATTCACCCGGATTTGCAGGTACACCCTCAGCCCGCATCTGTACGTGGGTCATATCGCCCCGCATAAAATCAAACCCAAACTCTTGCTGGCATTCCAAGTACTTACGGCTGACGTACTCCCAGACTTCTGTTTGGGGCTGCTCAAAATCAAGCTCCCAATTTTCATTATTATCCTTTGAGTGGTAGGTCCGATACCTAGTTAATGGCCCAAATACCCGTGACATCATTTGAGGAGAATCGAACTCATATTGATACCATTTATGGCCTTCCGCGTCTATACTATAGGACTCAGGATTAATATGAAGTGACCGGTAAGGAGGAGCCATGGTCATAGGTAATGTTTCATACCCCTTGGCTATGAGGTAACGCATGATGGCCACTCGACGTTTTTGCCGCCCTCCATAATCGTGCTGACACCCAAAAATAAGTTGCATTCGGGTCACTTCGTCTATTTCCGTCAATGATTCTCCGAAAAGAGTTTCAAAAGTTGGCAGATCAGAACCATCAGCGGTTCCGAATTCAAGTAGGTAAGCATAAATTTCCTGCTCTACTTCGCGCCAAATCTCTTCTTGATGGTCATGGATTATGGCTTCCTTTTGCCGAACCCACTCAAAATACCTCGGATACCCAATAACCATTTCAGAAAACCGGTCGGTGTGGGGAATAACGTCCATCCCGACAGAAAACCCCATCAGGTGAAGCAAATTTATCGAAACCTTTAATTGCTTGTCGGCGGTGGTCAGTACTGGCAGAATTTCATGTAACTCCTGGCTAAAAAACTCAGGATTTATATGCCAGCTAACTATTCCATACAGACTACCCACAACCCCTGGCTCCCAAATCGGCAGTAAATGAATTGTATCGTGAAAAGAAGGTAGGGTAAGTGCATACTTCACTACGTTAAAAAAGTTGTCCATCGTACGGACATTCACACCCACCATCCGGGAACTTTTCAGCCATTCGCCATTGGGTTCCTGCTGCATTGGCCCTAGAATAGTATTCTCTGGATTTAGTGCGTGTTGTAGTTTTTTAAAACCATATCGTTTGCTAAGTGCTTCCAATACCTGATAATTTGTAAGCTTTATTGCATGCTTAGGTATTAAATTTTGTATATAGGAAGTGGAGCCCTCTTGATACGCCATTAGAAACTCCTGAAATGACTCCTGTATTGAAGTTAGGAAGGAAGGTTCTGATTCAGGAATTGACATGTCGGGAAAAACATTTTGATTATTTCGGGACTTCTAACATAGTTGCGAAATTAACAAAAACCTAGGAGAATGGAGTACTCAGTAATAATAATAGGCGGGGGACTGGCGGGGCTGGTAAGCAGTATCGAGTTAGCCCATGCGGGTGTTTCGGTACTGCTGATTGAAAAAAAATCGTACCCATTCCATAAAGTGTGCGGTGAATATATTTCGAACGAGGTAAAACCCTACTTACAAACGCTAGGGCTGGACTTGGGTAAACTTAATATTTCAAACTTAACGCAATTTCAGCTTACTTCTCCCAAGGGACTGGCTTTGCACACAGAACTTGATCTTGGTGGTTTTGGCGTAAGCCGGTTTGCCCTGGATCATGCACTTTATCAGCTCGCTGTCAATGCCGGAGTGGAGTTTAGGTTAGATACATCCGTAACTAGTGTCTTTTGGAAGGACAAGTACTTTGAAATTGAAACTACTGATCAAGAATCTTTTCGGGCTGAGGTTGTGATTGGTGCTTATGGAAAAAGAACCCGTCTCGATAAGCAGTTGGGAAGGCATTTTATGGAAAAGGCGTCTCCCTACGTTGGCGTAAAGTACCACATACGGTATAACTTCCCAAAAAATGTCATTGCGCTTCATAACTTCAAAAATGGGTATTGCGGAATTTCAGCCATTGAAGACGATAAATTCTGCCTTTGCTATCTAACAGAACGCTCAAACATGAAGAAAGCTGGCAGCATAAATGCTATGGAAAAGACAATCGCGTCAAGGAATCCCTACCTACGGGATATCTTTACCTCCGCTGAGTTTTTGTACGATAAACCAGAGGTAATTAATGAAGTATCATTTGCTCCCAAAAAAAGTATTGAAAACCATATCCTAATGGTTGGTGACAGTGCGGGACTAGTTACCCCGTTGTGCGGCAATGGTATGGCCATAGCCATACGTTCTGGAAACATGGCAGCTCAGGAAATTATCAGGTATTTTACCGGCCACCGCAACCGGGCTACCCTGGAAACGAACTATCAGGATGCTTGGGAAAAAGAATTTGCTACCCGCCTATTAATTGGACGGACGGTTCAGCAACTGTTTGGAAAAGAATTTTTGACCGAAATGGCACTGCGCTTTTTTTCAATTACACCTACTTTGCTCCAAAAAGTCATTAAAAGTACCCACGGTAAAGTCATGAAAATATAGCCAGTAGTTTCCTGCCCGAACAAATCAGATTGGTAATTCGGTAGTTCCCTTTACCTCTGACATCACAAAAAAACTGCTTATGTGCAAGACGCTCTTCAAAACGGATAACTTTTGCTGGTAAAAGTCATTGTAACTCTCCATATCATCGGCCACTACCTTCATTAGATAATCGAAACTTCCGGAAACTACACTACATTCCAGAACCTCGGGCATATACAACACTGCCTCATTAAACTCTTCGAAACTTTCTTTTCGTTGTTTATCAAGGGTAACGTTGCAATAAACGAGCATAGATTTACCTAATTTCCTTCGGTTCAGCAAGGCTACATATCGTTCGATGAAGCCTTGCTTCTCTAATTTTCGAATCCGGTCGTGAACGGGAGTAATTGATAAATTGATGGCGGAAGCAACCTCTTTAATCGTAAGTCGGGCATCTTTTTGAAGGATCCGTAGAATATCTAAATCAATCTTATTGATGGTCATAAAAGATTTTTTTCTTACAAAGAATCAATTTGTGTTCTCAAAAAAGAATTTACCACAAATAAAATCAATAATTCAGTATTATTTTCCGTATTTATCATGAGTAACAGAACTAATTTCTGTTTTATGTAATTTTGGTACGCTAATGCACAATTTTATCAACTAGTTAACACCCGAAACCGATCATTTCAATTATGATTATTGGCTTACCAAAAGAAATTAAGAATAACGAAAATCGCGTCGCGGTAACGCCCGCCGGAGTTTCTGAGTTTATCCGTAGAGGACACTCTGTCTACGTTCAGGCAACAGCCGGCTTGGGTAGTGGCTTTCCAAACGAAGAATATGTACAGGCTGGGGCTCAAATCCTGAATACCATTGAAGAGGTGTACGCTATCGCTGAAATGATCATTAAAGTAAAAGAGCCTATTCCATCCGAATACCCCTTGATTAAGAAAGATCAATTATTATTTACCTATTTCCACTTTGCCTCCTCCGGCGATTTAACCTACGCCATGATCGATCGCGGATCAGTATGTTTGGCCTACGAAACAGTAGAAAAAGCGGACCGCAGCCTACCACTTTTAATTCCTATGAGTGAAGTTGCCGGGCGTATGGCAGTGCAGGAAGGTGCAAAATACCTCGAAAAACCAATGGGTGGTCGGGGTATTTTACTTGGAGGTGTTCCGGGTGTAAAGCCTGCCAACGTGCTTGTTATTGGCGGTGGTGTAGTGGGTACTCAATCTGCTAAACTCGCGGCTGGGCTCGGTGCCAATGTTACGATCATGGATCTTAGCCTACCCCGTCTTCGGTACTTAGATGATATCATGCCGGCAAACGTCAACACCATGATGTCTAACGAATACAATATCAAAGATCAAATAAAAACGGCTGACCTCGTTATCAGCGGAGTGTTAATTCCAGGGGCCAAAGCTCCTGCGCTAATTACCCGCGATATGTTAAAAACGATGCGTCCCGGTGCTGTTCTGGTCGACGTGGCCATCGATCAGGGCGGCTGCTTTGAAACATCCAAAGCAACTACTCACCAGGACCCGACTTATGTTGTTGACGATATATTGCACTATTGCGTTGCCAATATGCCCGGTGCCGTTCCCTATACTTCTACCTTAGCACTTACCAATGCTACCCTTCCTTACGCCATTATGCTGGCGGATATGGGGTGGCAAACTGCCTGTTCCAAAAACGAGGAGTTACGCAAAGGACTCAACATTGTACAAGGACAAGTGGTTTACCGAGGCGTTTCTGCTGCGTTCAATTTACCCTACGTTGATGTGGTAGATGTATTAGATTCGTACAGTGTCGTAAACGAATAATAATAACTTAAATTTCACATTGGAGGCTCTCTGAACGTTTCGGAGAGCCTTCCCATTTTTCAGGTTCTAGAAATATTACAATTTTTTTTAGACTACCTAGTGCAGATATCAAAAGTAATCCTTACTTTTGCACGATATTAGAGCGAACATCCGTTCACTCCTCTGCTTCAGTCCCGGACCGGCGTAATAACAAGCCACCAATCATTGTATCGATTGGATCTTCCGTTTTCATTGCAGAGCCACACGGATGTCTTGTGGTGGGCTTTGCGAAAAATCCCTTATTTTGATCTTATTATATGTTTATAACTATTCGGTTAGAACCGAACGGTCGAAACTTATATTATCATTTCTTTTTTCTTCGCCGGAAATTGAAGTTGTACATGATAGAAGTACACTACGCTGCTAAGATAAAATTCTGTTCAAGACTTTAATTTTTTTTTAAGACAAACAACTAATGACAGTAGAAACATTTGCCGACCTGGGTTTATCTGAAGATATCCTGAAAGCCGTTACCGAAATGGGATTTGAAACACCTTCCCCCATTCAAGCACAGGGAATACCACCCGTATTACAAGGATACGATGTAATTGGTCAGGCGCAGACCGGAACGGGTAAAACCGCCGCTTTTGGTATTCCTGCCCTAGAACGTATAGATATTTCAAATAATAATGTGCAGGCACTAGTACTTTGTCCCACCCGCGAGCTAGCCGTACAAGTTTCAGAGGAAATAGGACGCCTTGCAAAATATAAGCGTGGCTTGCGCATCGAGGCAATTTACGGTGGAGATTCCATCGAACGCCAAATTCGCTCCTTGAAAAAAGGTGTGCACATTGTGGTAGGTACTCCTGGTCGGGTAATGGACCACATGCAACGTCGTACCATTGATTTCAGCCAATTGGGCATGATGGTATTGGATGAGGCAGACGAAATGCTTGACATGGGATTCCGGGAAGATATTGAAAGTATTCTTGCCGAAATGCCCGAGGAGCGTCAGACTATTTTGTTTTCGGCTACTATGTCGAAGCCAATCATGTCGATCACGAAGCGTTTCTTGAACGATCCCGTTTTAATCAAAGTAGTTCGTAACGAGCTTACTAATGATAATATTGAGCAGGTTTGTTTCGAGGTGAAGCCACAGGCTAAACTTGAAGTAATGACCCGATTAATTGACATACACAATCTTTCCTCTTTACTTGTATTCTGTAATACTAAACGTAAAGTAGACGAGATCGTTGAACAATTACAGGTCAGGGGGTATTCCTCAGAAGGTATCCACGGTGACCTTCGTCAGCAGCAACGTAACAACGTCATGAGTAAATTTAAGGCCGGTGTTACGACCATTTTGGTAGCTACTGACGTAGCAGCGCGTGGTATCGACGTCAGCGGACTCGACGCGGTAATAAACTACGATATTCCCTTAGACGAAGAGTATTACGTACACCGAATTGGCCGTACGGGCCGTGCAGGTATGTCAGGTAAGGCGTTTTCTTTGGTAGCACGTGATGAGAAGTTCCGCATCCGTCAAATTGAAAACTATACCAAAGTAAAGATCGAAAAGGGGGTTATCCCATCTTACGAAGATATTGTAGGTGTTCGTAAAGCTCGTTTCATTGAAAGTCTCGCCGTAAGTATTAAAGAAGGTGGTGAAGATAATCTTTATGACGACGTACTAGAATTATTGCACCACAGCGGCTTTACTACTGAGCAAGTAGTAGCCGGAATGGCCAAACAGTTATTGGGCGTTCAGAAAAATGAATATTCTGAGTCTAACCTAGCTTGGGAAGAAAAGCGCGGAGATCGCGAGCGCGGCGGAGATCGTCATGAGCGGGGTGGTGATCGCTTTGAGCGAGGAAGCCGCTTTGGTGGCCGTGAAGACCGTTTCGAGCGCGGCGGGGACCGTCGTTCAAGCGAACGGACGGATAGTCGTCCAGAGCGTCGTGGTGGCGAAAAGCAGCCAGGACCCGTTGAAGCTGGCATGACTCGTTTATTCCTGAGCGTTGGTCGTAAAGATCACATCATGCCACGTGACATCGTCGGCGCTATTGCTGGTGAATCAAAAATTCCTGGTAAGTCAATCGGTGTCATTGATATCTACGACAAATTTACGTTTGTCGAGGTTCCAGAAAGTGACGCTCGTGCAGTACAACGTGCCATGGATGGAAACACGATCAAAGGCAAAAGCGTACAGGTTGATATTGCTAAATAAGGAATAGAAGATCGTATAAATAAAAAAAATAGGCTGTTCTTAAAGAACAGCCTATTTTTTTACTCCTCGTAGTAGTAGCCGAAGATGATTCCCATCTCATCTTCGCTGGTCAGGCCAAAGCGAATGGTTCGGGTGGTCGTGTTGTTGTAAGTAATTTCGGACACCAGACCTTCGCCTGCACTCAGAAAAATAGGAGTTGGAAAATTCTTGATCGACGGATGTTCCCAATCCGTATTTTCATAAACAATTTCACCATTTCTAGCTCCACCTTTTATTTTGATCACAAACTTTTCCCCAAATTTGTGCGTGTGGGAAGTAAGCATCAGCACTTTAATAGCTTTATCAAACGTAAATGACTTGGTGGTTTTAGTTTTTTGGCCCGCCGGTAGTACAAACTGAGTATTACCTAAATCAAGGGAATTAACGACGTGCTTCACTTCACTTTTAGGAATCGTAAGCAGATTAACATACACCTCACCGTTAAATGGCTGGGAAGTCTTATTAACGTAGTGAGAGTTAAGGTCGTACGAAGCACCCGGTGCTATCCGTAGAGCCGCTCCCGTAGGAAAAGTGTAGTCATAGGTAGGAGTTTGGGTTCCTGCCCAGAAAACGTGGTTCTGCATAGAAAGAAACGTCTCGTAATTCTGCGTGCCGTCAGTATTACGTATGTCCCGGATTGTATTGAGCAACGGAAGTTTATTCTTATCCGGAAAATCGTACAAAAGGAAATGGTGACTACCGGGTCGCATCTTAATCTGAATCCTATTGACAAACACTTCGTTGGTATTACCTACCATTTTTCGAACGAAAAACTCCCTTTCAAACGTAGGGCTTACAGTAAAGGGATCCAGTTTCATTTGGATGCCTGTTCCGGGTGCCGGAGGAGTTAACCCTTCAAAAGTCAACTCATAACTAGGTGTGGTATCATTCAAAAGCGTGGTATCCACCACACTGCCAGTTTTTGGAGCCCCTGCTTCAATCCATCTCCTCACAAACTCAATTTGTCCTACGCTCAGAGGTATGCCCCCAAGAGGCATTGGACTACCAAACTGCTTCCCTGAATGATGGCTGGCTTCCCAGTTTAATTTGTGGTAGAATAGACTTTCACTAGAATTGAATGGCTTCACTCTCGCCATTCCCTCCGCCCGGGCCTCAGGTTGCTGGCTTAACTTATTGATTAAATATTCGTAGGAATTACCGGCAGTGAGTAGCAAACTGTGCTGACGAAAAGATCCATCTTGTTCGGAAGCATGGCAACCGGTGGTAGCGCAGGTAGGTGTAAGAATCCTGCTTTGGATTAAATCAAAGGAGGATGTTTCGATAACCTCAATTTCGTCGCTTTTTGTGGTACAACCATTTGCCACAATCAGGCCCAGACCAATAAGATAAACGCACTGACTCCACTGTTTCATAACACCATCGTTTATCATTCCCTGCAACTCTAAAAACCACAATTAAATATAAATATAGTTAAAATCTCAAAATGAAATTTTCTTTTGGCTGCTCTTTTCTAAAAAAAACCAGGCCAATCCAAAATAAGTCGATCGTTACGGTCACATCAGGGTCAGCTTTGATCACTTCCCACGCTTGCTTCATTTCTTCTGACCAATAAATATCATCGAATATAAAAACGGACTTCGGTCTCGCATATTTCTTAGCGATCTCAAAATACCGCACGGTGGGCTCATAGCGGTGGTTGGCATCAAAGAAAATAAGGTCGAAGCCATTTTCTTCATCTGCTAATACCTTCGGTAAAGTTTCATCAATATTTCCGATAACGGTAGTCACTGATTCCAGCTCTAATCTATGAAAATTAGCACGGGCAATTGCCGCTGTTTCCGGGCAACCTTCCAACGTTATTACTTTCGTAGTAGAATCAGCTTTGGCAAAGTAGGCCGTCGTGAGCCCAAGAGAAGTACCTAATTCAAGTATTGACTCTGTGGATAGATAAGTCGACAGTGCATAAAAAAGACGACCAAAACGAGCAGGTTTTTCTGCGTTTCGGGCGATTTGGTTCACTTGCCTGCGGTTAGATTTGTTCACTCGTGAGCCCGCGCCCAAGTCAAGTACTTCGATTTCCAGATCACTTGCCCGAAGTTCTTGCCGGATCAATTCAATATCTTTGAAGATAGTCTTCACTTTTCTCCGGGGATTAATAACCTTCGTGTAAAGATCATACATAAATGGAGAGTGAATCGAGTGTGCGTTTCCCGCCCGAAACCAATGGAGTATATACGATAGTACCAAGGAAAGGAATAATATATATTTCAAAAATAGCCGAAGTGCGCTACTCAGATATTAATTAAGACGATAAGGAACAATAAGGGTGAATTCGGGAATGATAACCTTAAATTGACGACCATCCAATACCCGTTCCATCAGGTAACTACCAGTCATTTTTCCAAGATTCGTACGAAGATTACAACCGGAAACATATTCATGGATTTCGCCGGGTTCGAGTACTGGCTGTTGACCCACGACACCCTCCCCTTCTACCTCCCGAACAATACCATTTGAATCGTAAATATTCCAGTGCCTTCTGAGAAGTTTTATGGTATTGTCACTATGATTTTCAATAATTACCTTGTAGGTGAATACAAAGTGAGCTTGCCTCGGATTAGAATAATCCGACTGATACTCAGTAACAACCGATACTTTCACGCCCTCTGTCACTTCTGAAACCATTCCCTGGCAAAATTTAATTATAAAACGAAATTAGCACTCTGATGTTTATGAATACAAATACGGACCCTATTTAATTCACAATAACCCAATCATGGACATTAAAATTGAAGATTCCTGGAAAAGTCAACTCAAAGACGAGTTCGAAAAACCTTATTTCAAAGACCTTATCCTATTCGTAAAGCAAGAGTATTCCATTGGGCAAACTTTTCCTCCTGGAAAACTAATTTTCAATGCCTTTGATTCTTGCCCGTTTGATGATTGTAAGGTAGTAATACTTGGGCAAGATCCCTACCATGGACCAGGACAGGCAAATGGACTATGCTTCTCTGTCAACAATGGCACCCCAAAGCCACCCTCCCTTCAAAACATTTTCAAAGAACTTAAAGAAGATCTAAACACCCCAATAGCAATCTCTGGTAACCTTCAACGATGGGCCAATCAGGGGGTATTGATGTTGAATGCTACCTTAACGGTGAGATCGGGAGAGGCCGGTTCTCATCAGAAAAAAGGATGGGAGCAATTTACAAATGCCGTCATCCAAAAAATAAATGATGACAAAAAAGATATTATTTTTTTGCTTTGGGGTAAGTATGCGCAGGAAAAAGGTAAAATTATTGACGAATCCCAACACCATGTGTTGAAAGCAACCCACCCTTCGCCCTTGGCTTCTAAGTGGGGTGGCTGGTTTGGCTCAAAACATTTCAGCCAAACCAATGAGTACTTAGTGAAGAATGGTAAGAGACCCATCGTATGGTAATAAGAAAAAGGGACGCAAAAATCGTCCCTTTTTCTTATTGATGAAGTACTGTATTACTTAATAATGTCCGAATTCAATTCTAACACGTTTTCCCAGTGTGGGCTATTGGTCTCTACGAACTCTGTATGTTTCGGGTGGTGGTTGTAGGTTTCTACACCTTCTTCGTTACGGAATGTCAGGTAATGAATTACATCAAAATCCTGGGTTGGATTTTCATTATTAAGTACCTTTCCACCCGAATACCCAACGATAGCGGGTATTTGACGACGCAAGTTTGAAAACTCCCGCATGTGTTTATCTACATCGGCAGCGGAAGTACCGGCTTTGAATTTTACGCAGACAATCCGTTGCATTTCTGCTTTTTGATGGGGAGTATAGGCTCCGTATATGATTAGCATAAATAATCCCAACAGAAATACTGGAATCATGTACCCTACTACTTTGCTCTTTTGCTTCATATGTGTTGATGATATTTATTACTTACTAGTCATCTAATTAAACATCACAAAATTACAAATAGTTTACTATTTTTGTATTATTTCCACAATAAATAGTACTAATAATTGCAAAATTAGACTTTAACAAAATTAACTAGACCCTAATCTAAAATTTCAAAAATATTGTTTCTTCGCCTTAAAGGTGTTTATTTGAATTAAAAAGGTTGAAAGGCTTACTATTTTGAGGGGTTTATCCAAATTTCTTCAAATAATTGAAATATAGGTTTGCCAGACTTCCTTTTCGAAGGCAATTTCTTCAAAAAGTGGAGAACCAAGTACTGTTTTTAGAAAATCAGGAGAAACGGAATATTATTTGGTTCATTCCTGTGTGATAACCTTGCTTTTTCGGCCTTTTGAGACAATAACATGCTAAAAAAAACCTGCTGGGTAACCGTAAGCCTTATCTTTCTTGTGCTATCAACCTCATTTGTTCCAAAATGGGGCTTTTGGGCGCACAAGCGAATTAACAGAATGGCGGTATACCGGTTACCACCCGAAATGCAGACTTTCTATAAGAAGCATATCGACTACATCGCCGAAAATGCCGTCAATCCGGACCGAAGACGATACGCTGTGGTGGGTGAAGCAGAACGGCATTTTATTGACCTGGACGTGTACGGTGATAGTGCCATCCAAAAATTGCCTAAGTACTGGGGGAAAGCAGTAGAAAAGTTTGGCGAAGATAGCCTTAGGAAACATGGTATAGCGCCCTGGTACATACAAACCGCCACTTTTCAACTAACCGAAGCCTTTCGTTTAAAGTCCGCGCTACGAATACTACGAATTTCGGCCGATTTAGGTCATTACGTGGCTGATAGTAATGTGCCACTGCATACTACCCGAAATTACAATGGCCAATTGACGGGTCAGGAGGGAATCCACGGATTTTGGGAATCGCGCCTACCGGAGCTCTACGCCGAAAATTATGATTTATGGATTGGGGAAGCTAACTATTTGGAAAACCCAACCCAAACCATCTGGAAAGCCGTAGAAAATGCCCATGCCGCTTGTGATTCAGTGCTGCTGTTTGAAAAGGAACTATCGGGAAAGGTGGACCCTGAGAATAAGTATACCTTTACCGAACGAAACAGTATACTGGTAAAAACCTACTCTGATGATTTCTCGTCCAAATATAATGTTCTTCTGGACGGTCAGGTAGAGCGGCAGATGAAAGCTTCAATCCGAATGGTTGGAGATCTCTGGTATACCTGCTGGGTAAATGCCGGACAACCAGATTTGGGCTCAATTACAAATTTTAAATTAGATGAAGAGGAAAAAAAGAAGGAAGCCGAAGAGCAACAAACTTGGCTGCAACGGCTTCTTCGGATAAGACCAGAATCTGATGATTCGGGCTCGAACTGATTAAACCAATACCAGATTCTTCATGTAATCAGCATCATAAGCGATACTCTTCATTACTGATTCGGGATAATCTTCCTGCTCCACAATATAATGCTTCATACCTGTTTCCTTCGCTACTTTCAGGATGCTTGGATAATCTATAATTCCCTTGCCTAAATCGGTTTGCCTTACCTCTTCGCCCTCTAGCCGCTTTACCATGTCTTTGACGTGGCATAATTCATATCTACCGGCATATCTTTCCAGGTGATATTTCACATTTTTATTGGCAGCTGATATCCAGCAAAGATCCAGCTCATACATCACGAGGGCCGGATCGGTGTTATCCAATAATATTTCCTGGGGTAATTGCATGTCTACTTCTTTGAACGAATAGTCGTGATTGTGGTACCCAAAGCGTACTCCGGCCTTATTGCAAATCTCGCCACGTCTATTAAACTCATCCGCTCGTTTCTTCCACTCGTCAATCGAAGTTTGTGGACCAATGTAGGGTTGGAGCACGTAAGTGAGGCCCGCCTCAGCTGCCTCGCCGGCCAACCTTTCCAGATCTTTGGATGTTTCGGCATGAGTGCTCACCATCTTGATGCCTAATTCATCAAGGTAGGTTTTGCATTCCTTAGGGCTCATTCCCCAAAAAACTCCCTGATCACCCTGATAGCTCTCAATTTCTTTGTACCCAAGCTCGGCAATTTGCTTCATCAATCCTTTGGGATCAGCCCCGATAATATCCCGGACGCTGTAAAGCTGCAACCCAAAAGTTGATATTTTATTCGGAGTGCCTTCTTCCGCACTCTCAGACTCTTCATCTCCTGATGTAGAACAGGCTAGCACAGACATACCGGCCAAGCCCAGCGAAGCGAAGCCCGCTCTTTTTAAAAAAAATCGACGATTGTAATCCATAGTAGCGTAAGCTTTGGGTTAAAATTTCCGTAAAATTGCATTAATTATAAGTAGTGAAGCTAGTATAAGTAATCGATTAGGGTAATCTAATCATCAACCATGATACCATTGAAAAATACCAATTCCTCCGCAATACCACGTTTGATTTTGAATAAAGGTCGGGAAGAGGCGCTAAAACGCCTTCACCCCTGGGTTTTTTCCGGTGCTATCGCCAAGCAAGACGATGATATTCAGGACGGCGATACAGTAGAAGTCGTCAGTAGCAGAGGGGAATTTCTGGCTCGGGGCCATTACCACGATGGAAGCATCAAGGTGCGTTTGCTAACGTATGAGGAAGAGGCTATTGACGTTGACTTTTGGGTAAATAAACTCCAAAATGCATTTCAGACCCGTAATGATCTACTCTTACATGATACAAACTGCTACCGACTCGTGCACGGTGAAGGTGATGGTTTACCGGGATTAGTGGTAGATATCTACAACGGGGTTGCGGTAGTGCAGGCCCACACCATTGGTATGCATCGGTGTCTGGGTGATATTAGCGAAGCATTAAAAAAGGTACTTGGCGAAACGCTTGTTGCAGTTTACTCCAAAAGTCGGGACACGCTTCCTGGCCAATACGCCTCACAAAGTACTAATGAATACCTTTTTGGCGAGGTACCTACCCCGCATGAAGTACTTGAAAACGGACGTAAATTTTGGGTAAATTGGGAATCCGGGCAAAAAACCGGCTTTTTTCTGGATCAGCGGGAAAACCGGCAACTATTAGCTCACTATTCGAAGGGAAAAACCGTTATGAATGCTTTCAGCTACTCTGGCGGGTTTTCGGTTTACGCGCTCAGCGCGGCTGCCGAATCGGTTCTTTCTATTGATGTTTCTGGCAAAGCTATGAGCTTGTGCGATGAGAACATAGCGCTTAACGACCAAACCGATCGACACCATTCATTGACTGAGGATGTCATGAAATGGATAAAAACCTCCGAAGAGACGTACGACATTGTGGTACTTGATCCGCCCGCTTTCGCAAAGAGTCTTTCAGCCAGGCATCGCGCGGTACAAGGGTACAAGCGTTTGAACGCAGAAAGTATTGCCAAGGTAAAGCCCGGCGGACTTTTGTTTACGTTTTCCTGCTCACAGGTGGTAGACCGGGAATTATTTTACAATACCGTAGTAGCTGCTTGTATGGAGGTTGGCCGAAAGGCGAGAGTATTGCATCAGCTGACCCAAGGACCTGACCATCCGGTCAATGTATTTCACCCAGAGGGCAGCTATCTGAAAGGATTAATCTTACGAATTGATTAAAGAAAGCAGATGGAAAGTTTTGAAGAATATCTAATCAAAAAAAACATAGATTCTACCCAATTCAAATCGGCGGAATCTGCTCGCTATGCGGAATGGAGCCAACTCTTTGAGATTATTCATCCGGATAGTTTTACGGCCCAGAAGAAGTTTATGATAAACGATGTCCGACGGAGATACCAGCTAAAAAAGCAAACCAAATAATCGATTAGTTTTTACCCAAAAAAAGAGTGAATGGTACTATGTGATTGCCTAAAATAGGTTGACCGTTTGAGAACAAGAATAATTATTGCTTAAAATTGAATAAAACATTGATTTGGGTTTGAATAATTGAGTTGATCACAAGTCCAGATAGTTAAGTGAGGCCTTTCTGAGGCATCAAGTTCTTTGATATGCTGTTCAAACGCGCAAGGCGTCCGCCGTCCTAAGGAC
>JBDNFP010000333.1:0-2265 GCA_041689775.1 Spirosomataceae bacterium | reverse complement strand
ATTGCAGCGCCAACGCTGGTCGCCGTTGGGGCGGTGGCCGTTCTTGACCGTGTCGGAACTATCGCAATGGGGGCACAGGATCGGATGAGTATGTAGCATGACACCAATATAGCGAAATCAACCCATATAATCCATTACCCTTTATTGTTGCTGCTCGTCGATTCTTCCTGACCATTCACTAAGAATCCTGCGGCAGAATTGTAACCTTTCGGTTTAAACGATTATCTTGGAATTTTTTCCGGGCTACTAAGAACTCATGCGGTCGCTTGGATAATTCCGAACGGCCCACCGCGGTGGTGTCATCAAATAAACGGCCCTCTGGGTAATTTTGAAATATCTTCTTGCATTGCCATTAAAACTGTATAAACTGAGAAACATGAAAACAAATACTTTCCTTTACCTCTCGAGCCTCATTATTTTAGTTGTAGCCATTCTATTGTTTGTTGAAAATCCTGATTCTGGAAGAATGAATACGTACGCTAGTGGACTTACTCTGTCAGGATTTATCCTCAACATCCTAAGCTTTTTCTTGACAACCAATAAAAAACCAGCATAATTTACCCCTCTGGTAAACCGTATTCGGGCCGCTCTTAACTTACAATTAGGCATTTAATGAAAATAACAACTCGTCGCCGATTATACATCGAGGGGTAGCCTAGATGAGTGTTCTAAAAACAATCCAAATGAAAGAAACAACAATTCAGTTGACAATCCTCAGTGCAATGCTTTTGTCTTCTTGCTCAACCAATGAGCAGATTGCCGCTACTTATAAAGTAATGAAAGATGTTTCGTACGGTGCTGATACTGAGCAAACGATGGACATTTATCTATCCAAAGAGGCTAAGTCTTACGGCAAGAGTAATTACACCGTTGTGTTCCTTCACGGTGGGGGATATTATCTCAGTGATAAAAGTCAAGAGGAAAGGTACATTGAACCCTATCTCAAAAAAGGGCTGAATGTGGTTAATATGAATTATCGGTTAAAGAAAGGTATTCCTATTGCTACAACTGATTTGACAAATGCACTAAACTTTCTGATTACTAACAACAATGATTACAATCTAAATTTCGGGAACGTCATCCTAACGGGTTTTTCTGCGGGAGCGCACATTGCAACTAATGTAGGAGTTTCTAGAAATAATCCTGAATATCCTAATAAGCTAAATGATGGTATTGCTGTCACCGGAATCATTAATTTTTCAGGGCCAGTGGATGGATTAGATATTGTGGAAAGGCTTTTTAGCGATAGTGATATCGACATAATGAGTGAGATAGGGAAAGCACTTTTCCCATTGACGGCAAGCTATGAAAGCAAAGAAGTTATGGCGGCTTATGAGCCTGTGACCTACTTGAATAAAAACGACCCTCCCATTTTTATATGGCACGGGGGAAAGGATAATCAAGTTCCACCCGCAACATTCGAGAGATTTGTGCCAATGCTCAAAACTACTACGAAGAAGAATTTGGTAATTTTTGCGCCCGATGGAAACCACAGCCCCAACCCGGAAGAATTGCAAAATGCATATAAAGAAATCTTTGTGTTTTTAGATAACCTGAAAAGGTAAAGAATTCATAGTCCCTGCATGTACCAGGGAAACCGAGTGGTGCCTCATTACAGAATTCTGATTAAATCTCTTTGAATATAAAAATAGTCGATCGTTCACGCATCTTCGCGCGGTCAGATCGACCTTGCTATAAAAGGCCATTTGAAATGGCCCACCCAAACTTCATTCAATCTACCGAATTCTAAAAAAAATCTAAAAACCTTCCAAAAACTTATCCAGTGGCAACCCAACCTTTACTTCCTCTCCGCCATGTACCCCAATTCTTGATTCGTCCAGGGATAAAGTACTTGAAATTTGGCGCATTGGTATTTACTAAGTCTCGCGCTGCCGCCAATCTACGACCGCGCGGAAGGGTACCATTTGGTCTTCGGGCCGTCACAGATGGCCTTTTATTTTAAGTACGCAGTCTCCCTTCGGAAGATCACGCATAACATTAAACGCGCGGAACACTACGATAAGCTAGTTTGCTACCGTGGCTTTTGACGACGTTGGCCGTTCAGCGGGACACTACGACGAACTAGGGCAAATCGAGGTTAGCGTCGAAATTTTATATAGTTACCTAAATATGAAGCTGTTCAAAGTTTGTGTGGATTTATGAAAAAAGGCCGTAGAGCGTTAAGTTTAAAAAAACGACTTGACAACCAAAACATCTACGACCATGCTCAAATTAACGAAAAAAAATCATCAACCAACACCTCGT
>JBDNFP010000332.1:0-4350 GCA_041689775.1 Spirosomataceae bacterium | reverse complement strand
ATTGCAGCGCCAACGCTGGTCGCCGTTGGGGCGGTGGCCGTTCTTGACCGTGTCGGAACTATCGCAATGGGGGCACAGGATCGGATGAGTATGTAGCATGACACCAATATAGCGAAATCAACCCATATAATCCATTACCGACTCTTTTATTACGTTAAAAAACCTCAGAGTTATCTGGTGAGTTAATGACTGGAATCAGGTTTAAAAGTGGAAATTCTTCTTCCAGATATGGGGGATGAATCGCTACCTTTGTGATACTATTCAGTACTTCATCAATATTAAGTTACCTTTTTTCATGAACAGTTCTTTTAATCTGACCCAGTATGGGCTAAAAAACAAAGAAACTATCCGCAACGCTCCTCCGGCCAAATTGTACGAAATGGCCATACTTTATGAGCAAGCTTCTGCTATCTCCGACCTGGGAGCACTCATGCTCGAATCCGGTACTAAAACCGGTCGTAGCCCCAAGGATAAAAGGATTATCGAGCGCTCCGAAAGCGTAAATGACATCTGGTGGGGTTCGGTCAATATTAAGATGGACGAGCGGACCTTCGATATTAATCGTCAACGGGCCTTGGATTACTTCAATACCCGGACCAGGATGTACGTAGTTGATGGGTTTGCCGGCTGGGATAAGAAGTATCAGATTAAAGTTCGGGTCATTTGCACGCGCCCCTACCACGCTCTCTTCATGCACAATATGCTCATCAGACCTACCGAGCAAGAATTGGCCAAGTTTGGCGAACCCGACTATGTGATATTCAACGGAGGGGAGTTTCCCGCCAACCCATACACTACCCACATGAACTCCCGCACGAGTGTAGACCTGTGTTTTGAGCGGAAGGAATTTGTAATACTGGGTACGGAATACGCCGGAGAAATGAAAAAGGGCGTGTTTACAATCATGAACTATATTATGCCCAAGCAAGGTATTCTTTCGATGCACTGCTCCGCAAATGAAGGAAAAGAAGAGGATGTATCGTTATTCTTTGGTTTGAGTGGAACTGGAAAAACTACCTTATCGGCCGACCCAAACCGCCAATTAATTGGTGACGATGAGCATTGCTGGACGGATACGGGAGTTTTCAACATTGAGGGTGGCTGCTACGCCAAAGCCATTAACTTATCCGCGGAGAAAGAACCAGAGATTTTCCAAGCCATCCGTTTCGGAACTGTGCTGGAGAATGTAGTCTACGATCCCAAGAATCACAAAATAGACTACGACAATACGTCCATTACCGAAAATACCCGGGCCGCCTACCCCATTGAGTATATACCTAATGCCAAGATACCCTGCATAGGTGGGCACCCGAAGAATGTTATTTTCCTGACCTGCGATGCTTACGGAGTACTTCCACCCGTTTCTAAGCTCACTCCTTCTCAGGCCATGTACCACTTCATTAGCGGCTATACAGCCAAGGTCGCCGGTACAGAAATGGGCGTATCTGAGCCACAAGCTACCTTCTCGGCCTGCTTTGGCGCGGCCTTCATGGTATGGCATCCCAACAAATATGCCGAGCTATTGTCCCAGAAAATTAAAGAGAATGGCACGCACGTTTGGCTGGTCAATACAGGCTGGTCGGGTGGTGCTTACGGGGAAGGCGCCCGGATCAAACTCCGGTACACCCGGGCTATAATCGATGCCGTCCACGATGGTACGCTGGCTTTAGAACCTACTATCACCGATCTAATATTTGGGGTAGAGGTCCCTACTCATTGCAACGGAGTACCCACCGAAATAATGGTTCCAAAAAATACCTGGGAAAACCCTGAGGAATACGATGCCAAGGCACGTCACCTGGCTGATTTGTTCATCCAAAACTTTGAGATCTTCAAAGAAGGCTCCTCAGCGGAAATTATCAACGCTGGTCCGAAAGTAGCTGACATCGCTAGCGCCTAATTTTTGTGTCCTGTTTCAAGCATAACACCGCACTTCAAACAATGCCGCCGGAGAATTAGCCGAAGGATGGTTTAGTCTAACTTTTAGTTTAGTAGTTTTAATGGGCGAATCGAATACAATTACATTTCTGGATTGGTGATTGTTCATTTTCGTAAAAACCACCTTGTCTTCATCGTCAAGTACCTGATACTCCTGCACGCAGAAGGGCATCACATTTTCTGGGTGCGGAATGAGTACGCTTTCGGTTGGATGATCGTAGTCGGTATCGAAAAATAATTCCACTCGTTTCAAGGCTTTTTTCTCAGGCCACGTAAGGGTAAGGATAGGATGGGCGTCGTTAAAGTCAGCTACCCAGGCATTAGTCTTATCAGTGGGTCTTTGCAGTCCGTTACGAAGGTTTTCTACGTCGAAACAATTAATCCCTTCCTCGACCTTAAACGCCAAATTCTCCCCTTTCGGCCGCCGTTGCGGTACCCAAAACTCAAAGGTATCCACCCCGATATCATCCTTAGGTTCTTGTTTTCCGTAGTTCGACACAGCGGGATTTGTCGCATTGAAGACCGAGAGCAATCCCGTGATCCGTTGCGGGGAGCGTTTTAAGGAAATACTTTCATTTTTCCCGATCACCAGAAAAGCATAAGTAGCTTCTTTAAACTCTGTTTCAAAGTCAAGTTTTATACAGTTTCTGCCTTTTTGAAGAGATAAACTTTTTTTCTCCAAAAATAGGTCGGGGGAATGACTGCCCTGGCGACTGCACATCCGTAATTCCACATCAATTTCAGTACTTTCCGAAGCGTAGGGATGAATGGTGATTTGAGATACTTTACCAGAGCCAACCGGAATCATTTGAGCCGAGGCAAATTCCATTGGTGTAGCTTCAACTTCCTCGGTTAGTTCGGTCAGTCGTAAAGTGCTTGAAGCAGAAATATGCGCGGTAAGTACCAGATCTTCCTCATCTTTCAGCACTTGGTTAGGAATGTGTTGGCCGGTTTTGAGCAGTTCTTTTTGTAAGGTCTTAATATTACTTTCCGTGGCTAATTCCGAAGGCAACCAGCCATTTTCTGTGCAAATCTTCGCCGCCATGCCTACCGCTTGCCCACCGTGGGCGCACGTGGCCATCACCCGCGAAGAGCCGAAGGCCACATGTGAGGCCGAAATAATGCGTCCGGCTATGAATAGGTTGTTGACGTTGCGGGAATAGTAGCTACGGTACGGAATACCGTAAATTCCTTTACTGTGCCATTGGTTGCAACCAGGCTTTTCGCTGAATACCCCATCGGCAGGATGGAGGTCGATGCTCCATCCGCCAAAAGCCACATCGTCGTAGTGCGGACGCTGCTCCACGATATCCTGCTGAATGAGCATATAATCGCCCTCAAAGCGTCGACTTTCACGCTTGCCCGGGATGGTCCCTACCCATTCGAGTGTTAAAGTTTCGGCTTCGGGAAAGTTTCCGGAGTTTTTGATATAATCCCACACGCCGTAAATCACCTTCCACAGCTCCCACTTAATGGTTTCGGTTTCGTGGATGGTATCGAGTCGCCCGCCGTACTCGAGCCACCAAAGCCAACAGCCGTGGTCCTGTGTGTTAAAGCGACGGTACTTTGGAATGTCCTTTGTAACGTCAATGGCAAAACTAGGTGCTACGTACTTGACAGGCTTGCCCACGTCTTTGGAATAGAAGTACATGGAGTGCCCCAACAACTCCCCATATTCGGCCGTCGGGGCGAATTTTTCGCCGAATTCCTCGCTTGACTCTGCCCCCATCCGAAAGGCAGCTCCCGATAGAAAGCCCACGATTCCGTCGCCCGAGGCATCACAGAAGAGCGGCGCAGACAATTCATACTGCGTCGAGTTCTGAGAACAGAAACCAATGACTTTAGTGATTTTGTCAGGATCATCGAGGGCTTTTTCTAAATCGTAAACTGCCGTGTTTAGCAGCAGCGTAATATTGGGCTCACTAACCACTTTTTCGAGCGTAATTGTATCGAATATCAGCGCATTCCCTTCGGGATTACGGTACATATTCTCGATCAGCAACTCATCGATGACGCCGCCTTCGCGCGCCCAACGGTTATTGTTGCCCATGTGCGATGTAGCGCCAAGTACCCATAGCCTAACTTCGGAGGAGGCATTACCACCTAACAAAGGACGGTCCTGCACCAGGATGACTTTAATACCTGCGCGGGCGGCGGTAATGGCGGAGCAAACACCCGCCAAGCCGCCACCTATGACCACAAGATCAGAGGCGAGTTGACATTTTTTCGGGCTTCTTTTGTTTGTGGGATCTGATAGTATCATACTATTGTTTAATCAATTCTTTACTCTTATCTCGTACTCCGCTTTGGAGTCAAGGTTTTTAATAAATAAATGTTCTGTGCGGGCCGAAGGCACTTTTATAGTCTCCCATTCCAGCGGCCTCTTGCCTATTTTACGGTACTCGAAGGCGT
>JBDNFP010000331.1:0-2341 GCA_041689775.1 Spirosomataceae bacterium | reverse complement strand
TTGGGCTTCTAACTCCTGGACACGGGCTTTGAGCCGCTCCACCTCAGCCACCAAGCTGTGCACCAACGCTTTTAAGATCCCGATGTCGTTTGTCTCTACCATGAATTTCAACTAGCAAAATAAGTACCTAAATAAGTACCTTTTGTTTTCTTCAAACCCTCTTTCTCTACCATAGAACAGATTTTTCAATTCTTTAGCTCTGTTTTTATTTTGGTTTAAATTGAGATTTTTCTCTTGACGAGAGTGCAATATAGAGTTCAAAATGTTATTTGAACCTTGGAGCAGTAGAATTTGTAATCCTTCCAACAAACTAGTCTTCCCCGTATTATTCCGGCCAATAATCAGGTTGACGCGCCCCAGTTTCTCAATGCTCAGCGATTTGAGATTTCGGTAGTTTTTGATTTTTATATTATTGAGCATGATGTTGTTATCGGATGTTCATATCAAAGATATAGTTCTTTTTTTCTTCTTGCAAGTAGGTAATCATGTAACAAAAAAGCCGCTGACTCCTACGTAGGAGCCAACGGCTGTGTGCTTCTAAACGTAACCTTAGCTTACGCCAAAGCCGCTTTCAAATTCGTATCGATGGCGTCGAGGAACTCCTCCGTGTAGAGGTAGTGATCGCCGTGTTTTACGCTGTTACCGTGCAGGATAATGGCTAAGTCCTTCGTCATTTTTCCGCTTTCTACGGTATCAATACATACCTTTTCCAAGGTATCAGCAAACGTAATCAGCTCCTGATTGTCGTCAAGCTTACCACGGAAGGCCAGACCACGGGTCCAGGCAAAAATGGAAGCGATTGGGTTGGTAGAAGTTGGCTTACCTTGCTGATGCTGACGGAAGTGGCGGGTTACGGTACCGTGCGCTGCTTCGGCCTCCATGGTACCTCCGTCGGGAGTAACCAGTACCGAAGTCATCAGACCCAGTGAACCAAAGCCTTGGGCTACGGAGTCAGACTGTACGTCGCCGTCGTAGTTTTTACAAGCCCACACAAACTTACCGCTCCATTTGAGGGCAGATGCTACCATGTCGTCGATCAGACGGTGCTCGTATATAATACCAGCCTCTTCAAACTTCGCTTTAAATTCGGCTTGGTATATTTCCTCGAATAGATCTTTGAAACGTCCGTCGTATTTTTTAAGAATGGTATTCTTGGTCGACAGATACACCGGCCAGCCTTTTTGCAAGCCCATGTTCAAACACGCCCGAGCAAAACCTTTGATCGAGTCGTCGAGGTTGTACATACCCATGGCTACTCCACCACCGGGGAAATTGAATATTTCAAACTCTTGTACTGTTCCGTCTTCGCCTTCAAACTTCATCGTAAGCTTTCCTTTTCCGGGAACAACGAAGTCGGTAGCACGGTACTGATCTCCAAACGCGTGACGACCTACGATGATGGGGTCAGTCCAGGTAGTAACGAGGCGAGGAATGTTGCTCATTACAATAGGCTCGCGGAATACTGTTCCGTCCAGAATGTTACGGATCGTTCCGTTAGGAGAGCGCCACATCTGCTTTAAGCCAAATTCTTCAACGCGTTGCTCATCAGGGGTGATGGTAGCACACTTGATACCTACGCCATACTGCTTGATTGCGTAGGCGGCGTCAATAGTAACCTGATCGTTAGTCTCGTCGCGGTACTCCACGCCCAGGTCGTAGTATTTAATGTCGAGGTCGAGGTAAGGTAGGATTAGTTTCTCCTTAATGAATTTCCAGATGATGCGGGTCATCTCGTCGCCGTCGAGTTCGACGACCGGATTAGCAACTTTGATTTTGTTCATACCAGTAATTTAAATTATGAATAATTGCCAAATAAGATTTGTGCAAAAGGCCGCGCAAAAGTACAAAAACTAAGGGAAAAGCCGAAGGGCAATCCAAGGAGGCCCATATTTAATACCAGAAAATTATCAAAAACAGGCAATGAGCAGACTCTCCCTCCCACAATCTACCTCCCTTGCTAATGCACTAATTCTAAGGTATATTTACAAACAGAAAAAGGACAAACTTCTACCCATCTCAGATATGCCGGATACCTTTCCTGGGCCCTGTTTCTAGATCCCCCCATGTGAGGTTGAATAACTCCACTTCTCCGGAATAACTAGTCGGGCTTATTTATTAATACAACTTAAAACATTCAAATTACTGACTTTCAGATAAATATAATAATTTTACTCTATCTCTAATATTGTTCTACTACTTAACTAGTGTTTAAAACACCTTAAATTGTCGGGTATAATTTTGTAAGTTTAATTCTCGCATCTTCATTCTTGAATTGCCAATTGATTCTTTTTTCCTTTCTATTTTGCTGATTCATCCATTTTTTTGCAACGATTTCAACCTC